>NZ_SNUT01000007.1 GCF_012027615.1 Thermococcus sp. 21S7 | reverse complement strand
GAAATCGTGAACTTTCTCATCACTCACGCTTTTGAGAACAATGTAACCAGCTTTTACCGGCTGAAAAAGGAAACTTACAAAAAACTTCGAAAGGAGTATCCGGAACTGCCAAGTCATTACCTTTACACGGCCTGCCAGATGGCGACGGCAATATTCAAAAGCTTTAGGAAGCGGAGAAAGAAGGGAAAAGCCAAGGGAAAGCCCGTTTTCAAGAAAGAAGTTATTATGCTGGACGACCACTTGTTCAAACTTGACTTGGAGGATAAAACCGTAAAACTCTCCACTCCCAGGGGACGAATCCAGTTAGAGTTTTACCCGGCCAAATACCATGAGCGGTTCAAGGACTGGAAGATTGGCCAAGCGTGGTTGGTTAGAACTCCAAAAGGAACTTTTCTCAATGTTGCCTTCTCAAGGGAAGTTGAAGTTAAAGAGCCGAAAGCTTTTGTTGGAGTGGATTTGAATGAGAACAACGTTACGCTTTCACTCCCAAATGGAGAGTTCCTCCAAATCATCACTCACGAGCGGGAAGTCAGGACGGGCTACTTCGTGAAAAGGAGGAGAATACAGCGGAAGATTAGGAGCGGGAAGAAGAGGAAGGAACTCCTCGAAAAATACGGGCGGAGGGAGAAGAACAGGCTGAACGACTTGTACCATAAACTGGCTAATAAAATCGTTGAGTTGGCGGAAAAATATGGTGGAATCGCCCTTGAAGATTTAACGAAAATCAGGGACTCAATCAGGTATTCGGCTGAGATGAATGGTCGCCTTCACAGGTGGAGTTTTCGGAAGCTTCAAAGCATTATCGAATACAAGGCGAAGTTGAAGAGTGTTAGGGTTGTTTTCGTGAATCCTGCTCATACTTCCTCCCTGTGCCCGGTGTGTGGGAGTAAGTTAAGCCCGAATGGGCACAGGGTTTTGAAGTGTTCGAATTGTGGGTTTGAAGCCGACCGTGATGTGGTCGGCTCTTGGAATGTTCGTTTGAAAGCCTTGAAGATGTGGGGAGTCACCGTTCCCCCCGAAAGCCCTCCAATGAAGATGGGAGGAGGGAAGGTTAGCCGTAACGAGGCTTACAAACTTTACACAAGTTACGGCTAACCAGAACGGTGCAGCTTCCACAGCTCCCTCAGGCTCAGCGTCCGTAGCCGGTACCGCGAGCCGTCCGCGTAGAAGGAGCCGTCGTGGTGTATCACCAGCTTTCCATCGCCGGTTAGCCTGATGTCGAACTCTATTCCATCGGCGTATTTGAGCGCCCTCCTGAATGCCGGGAGAGTGTTTTCGAGCCTTCCCCTGAACCCCCTGTGCCCCAAGATACTTGGTTGCTCCATCTCCTGTCCCTACTCGTCTGAAAACCGAAAATCCTTATAAACTCAGCGGTTTAGTTCATTGAGGACTAAAATAGTATGGTGATGAACATGGTAGAGTTCAGGTACAGCAGGATATTCATCCTGGGTTTTGGCTTTTTTGGGATAAGCATAATCTGGGCGCTGTACAACGCCTACGTGCCGATATTCCTGCAGGACACCTTCCACCTCAGCAAGACGGTGACCGGTTTCATAATGACAATCGACAACCTGTTCGCGGTCCTGCTGCTCCCGTTCCTGGGCGCGCTGAGCGACATGACGCGGACGAAGCTGGGGCGTAGAAAGCCCTACATACTCCTGGGTGCCCCATCTGCCGCGATAATGTTTGCGCTCATACCGATTTCAAGGATGTATGGGAGCCTCGCCCTTTTCATGGGAACGATAATCTTCATGAACTTCTTCATGGCGCTGTTCCGCTCCCCGGTCGTTGCATTTATGCCCGACATAACCCCAAGTGAGAAGCGCTCCCAGGCCAACGGAATAATCAACTTCATGGGCGGCCTTGGTGCCCTGCTGGCCTATTTCGGCGGCAAGGCCCTTTACGACATGAACTACGCCTACCCGTTCTACCTCGGCGCCGCCATAATGCTCCTCGCCAACATCCTCGTCGTCCTCTTCGTCCCCGAGCCGGAGGAATACCGCGTTCCAGGGAAGAGGCTCAATATACGGAAGCTTCTCGCCGAGACCTCCCACAAGAGCTTCGGCGAACTCAAGGATAACCTCAAGGACGTCTTCGCCAGCCACGAGAGGAGCCTGCTCGCGATTCTCCTTGCGATATTTCTCTGGTTCATAGCCTTCAACTCCCTGGAAACGTTCTTCACCAGCTACGCTAAATACTACCTCGGCATCGAGGAGAGCACGGGGGCATTCATGCTCGGCCTGTTCTCCCTGAGCTTCATGGTATTCGCGATTCCCGCGGGCTTCGTAGGTGCCAGGCTGGGCAGGCGGAGAACCATAACCCTCGGCCTCATAATAGTCATAGGAATACTGGTGGGAGCGTACCTCGTCGGCGAAGGCCAGAAACCGGAATCCAGCTCCCTCTCGGACCCCGTGGTCATGACGTTCATGGGACTGTTCTTCGTGGGCGGCATGGGCTGGGCGATGGTCAACGTGAACTCCCTGCCGATGGTCGTTGACATGACGACCGAGGAGAAGCTCGGCGGCTACACCGGACTCTACTACTTCTTCAGCCAGGCGGCGAACCTCGTTGCGCCCCCGCTGGCTGGAGCCTTCCTTGACCTCATCGGATACAGAACGCTGATACCGTTTTCGATAGCCTTTTTCATCCTGGCGGCCGTAGCGATGCAGTTCGTGAGGCGCGGAGACATCGTGAGGCGTGGGGGAGAGGCACTGGATTACGTTCCGGACATGGACTGATGTCCGGTTCATTTTTCCGTTTTAGCCCTTGGACCAAAAACCGACTTCTCCCCGCCTGAAGGGCGAGACTTTCAAAAGAAAAAGGTAAAAACCCTTTTGATATAACGATGTCAAATAAGGTGGTGAAACCGTGAAGGGTAAAGGATTCCGCTGGGGTGTTGTTCTGGGCCTTGCCCTGCTAGGGTTCAGCAGAAGCACCGGCTGGGCGCTCAACAAGGGCCTGTCTTTCCCTCTGCTCTCCGGCTACACCGGTTCGGCATTTGTCAAGGGGACGATCTTGGCCGTTGAGGGCTTCATCGGTCTGTTTGTACCCGTTCTTCTCGGTTATTACAGCGATACACTTAAATCAAGACACGGCCGGAGAAGGCCCTTCATAATGGTCGGCGGAGTTCTCGCCGGCATCGCCGCACTCATGATATACGGCTCCTACGTCATGGGAGTGCCGCTGTGGGGCTTCGCGCTGGTTCTGGGATTCTTCTACCTCTCGATGCATCTATACACCGCCCAGTACCGCGCCCTGATGCCCGACACGGTTGAGAGCGGTCACCGCGGAAAGGCCAGCGGCGTGATAACCCTCTTTGAATGGGCGGCAAACCTCTTTCTCTTCGGCCTCGCGGGATTCCTCATCTCAAAGGCCGCAGCCGAGACCGGGGAGAGCGAGGGGATAAAGGCGCTTGCACAGACCCAATACCTTAAGGTTCCGTTCCTCATAACGGCGGCGTTCCTGATAGGCGCGGCACTCTTCGTCTATTTCGCCATCAAAGAGCCAGAAGCACCTGAGATGGAAGAGAACGAGGGACTCGTTGAATACCTCAAAAGCATCGTCGAGAACCGCGATTTTCTCAGGTTCTACACTGCCCAGACCCTGTGGTGGATGAGCTTTGAGTTCATAGCCATCTTTCTCTACGGCATACTCGCCTACATCCTGCACGGCTCGGCGAGCGAGGAGAACATAAAGGCGGTGACCTCCCTGGGCCTCTACCTGATGGCCCTCTTCAACGTTACGGTTCTCCTCGGGGCACTGCCCGGGGGAATAATCTACGACAGGCTCGGGAGGCGCCTCAGTATAGTCCTCGGCGGCGTTATCTTCGCCCTGCCCCAGCTATGGGGATGGTTCGTGACGAGCAGGACCGGCATAGTGATAGCCCTCGGGCTGGCGGGCGTTGGATGGGGAGTTCTGATGGCGGCATCTTACCCGGTAATCGGCGACCTGCTGACCCGCTTCGAAAAGGAGGCCTTCACCGGCAGGTACTACGGCTTCTTTGAGGCCACCCGCGCCCTGCCGGTTCTCCTGGCGGGAGTCCTCGGCGGTGCAATAGTTGACCTGACGGGTGAGAACTACAGGGTTCTCTTCCCAATTGGGGCCGCGCTGGTTCTCCTCGCGATGCCCATGATATGGCACATGCGGAACTTGGACGCGACCGCGGAGGGTTGAAGCATGACCTGGGTTGGTGTCTTAATCCTTGCCCTCCTTGCATTTCTTGCCTTTTCGGCTTTCGTTGCCTACAGGATGATAACGCCGCCTCGCCTCGTGGGGGATTGGACTCCAAAGGACCTCGGCTTCGAGTATGAGAACGTTGAGTTTACCACCGAGGACGGCCTGAAACTCAGCGGCTGGTGGATAGACAACGGAAGCAATAAGACCGTTCTCCCGCTCCACGGATACACCGCGAGCAGGTGGGAGAAGCGTTACATGAGGCCTACGATAGAGTTCCTCCTGAGGGAGGGCTACAACGTTCTCGCCTTTGACTTCCGAGCCCACGGAAAGAGCGAAGGAAAGTACACGACGGTTGGCGATAGGGAACTGCTCGATGTTAGGGCCGCCATAGCGTGGCTGAGGGCGAACCATCCCGAACGCGCGCAGAGGGTGGGGCTCGTGGGTTTCTCCATGGGCGCCATAGTCACGATACGCTCCCTCGCCGAGATCGAGGGAATCTGCTGCGGCGTTGCCGACAGTCCCCCCATGTACCTCGACAGGAGCGGGGCCAGGGGACTCAGGTACTTTGCAAAGCTCCCCGAGTGGCTCCACATCTCCGTCAGGCCGCTCACGAGGCTCTTCAGCGGAGGGAAGGAGGTTCATCCCATAGAGTACGCCGAGAGAGTCAGAAAACCCCTCCTCATCATAGCGGGGGAGAAAGACCCGCTGGTGATGGTCGATGAGGTCAGGGAGTTCTACGAGAAAAACAGGGAAACAAACCCCAACGTTGAGCTCTGGGTTACCGATGCCCCCCACGTGAGGACGATAAAGCTCCACCCCGAGGAATGGAAAGGGAAAGTCGGGGAGTTCCTCAGGAAGTGGATGGGCTAGCTTTTCTTTATTCCTCATTCAAGCCTCTTCACCGCCCAGTTGTAGAGGAATATCGCTATCAAGAGCATTCCAAAGGCGCTCACGGCGACCCAGGCAACGTCGGGCAGGACTTCGCTTGCCGGCCTGTGGTAGAGCTCCAGCAGGCGGAGGCTCTTCAGCGCAGTTCCGAGCGGGAAGTAGTTCGCTATGGGCCTCGCCCACTCCGGGAGTATGCTCGCCGGAATGACGATGCCGGCTAAGAAAAGCAGGGGCATCGAGATGAGGTTGACTATCGCGTTCGTGGCCTTTATGCTCCTCGTGCCCATGGCTATCGCCAGTCCAAGGCTCATTGAGAAGACCGCCGCGAGGAATATTATGAGCCATCCGAGGGCGCTTGGAAAGACGGTCTCCCCAAAGACCAGCTTCGCGTAGGCTATCCCGATGACTATGCTCACGGTTATCACGATGAAGGTAGAGAGCATCTTTCCGGTCAGAAAGTCCCACGCCGTCGCCGGCGAGGCCGCTATGCGCCTCAGCGTCCCGTGTTCTATCTCCTCAAGAGTCCCGGAGCCTATCATGAGCATCGTGGCAAAGAGGAACTGAATCCCGATGAAGCTCGTGACGTAGAACTGGATGGCCGAGGGCGCTTCCCCCCTCACTTCCATCTCCTCAAGCTCAAGCGGATTCGTGAGCCCCAGCATGTACCTTTCGAGGTCAGCCACCGTGAAGTTTTCCACCGCCCCCTCGGGGACGTACTTTTCTATGTATCCCAGGGTGGTGTTCAGCCTCCTCTCGGCCATCTCCTTTTCGAACTCGGAGAAGAAGCCCTTGATGACGCCGCTCACTATCTGGTAGTTCTGAGGGTCGCTCCTGTCGAAGTAGGCGTAGATTTTCGCCTGAAAACCGCTCGAAACGTTCTCCCCAAAGCCTTTTGGAAAGATTAGGAGAACATCGATTCTTCCTGCTCTGACGGCATCTATCCCTGCGCTCTCGTTGGGGTACCTCCTGACCTTGAAAACGTGGACATTATCCATCGTCACGTTTTCCATTACGTTAACGATGTCCCCCGCGGTGAAGGGGGCGCTCTCATTGAAGTAGACGACGCCGACGTCGAGGGTTATCGGCGGGTTGTGGCCTCCCCAGATTCCGCCGAGCAGGGTAATCCACATGAGCGGAAAGACGAATATCCAGAAGAGGGCCATCTTCTCCCTTCTAGTTTCCCTCAAGTCCTTGCCGATTATGGCCTTGATGGCTCTGGCCTTCATTCCAGTCCCCTCCCCGTGAGCTTCAGGAAAACGTCCTCAAGGGTCGGCTCTTCAACCCTTATCGTCCGTATCTCGCTCCCGGACTCGACAAGGAGTTCAACGACCCTCGGCAGGGCGGTCTTTGCCTCCTCCACGCCAATTCTGAGCGTCCCCTCTCGTTCTATCGTTCTCGGAAACTCCTTTCTCACGAGTTCGGTGCCCCTCAGGATGCCCTCGACGTGTATCACGCTTCCCTCCCCCGCGAGTGACTTCAAATCGTCCGGGGTTCCAACGGCTATCACCTTCCCCTCGTTCATTATGGCCACCCTATCGGCGAGGGCTTCCGCCTCCTCCATGTAGTGGGTCGCAAGTAGTATCGTCCGCCCTTCCTCGCGGAGTCTTTTTATAAGGCTCCAGAGCTCCCTCCTTGACGGCACATCCAAGCCAGCGGAAGGTTCGTCCAGGATGAGGAGCTTCGGCCCGTAGAGGAGAGCTATTGCCAGATTGAGGCGCCTCTTAAAACCGCCGCTCAGTTCTCTGGCTCTCTTCTTCGCGGGCAGGGAGAACTCCGAAATGAGCTTTCCCACCCGTTCTCCCGGTGCATCGTAGAGGTCGGCGTAGAAGCGCAGGTTCTCCTCGACCGTTAGGAGGTCGTAGGCCACGCTCTCCTGGGGTGCGTAGCCAATCAGTCTGGCGGTCTTCTTTGAGAGAGGCTCACCGAAGACCGATACCTCCCCGGAGTCGTAGCCCAGACCCTCGGCCAGAATCCTTATTAGCGTCGTCTTTCCGGCCCCGTTCGGCCCAAGGAGCGCGAAAACCTCACCCTCCTCGACCGTGAGGTCTATTCCCTTCAGTGCCAAAAAATCCCCGTAACTCTTCTTCAGTCCCCTAATCTCAAGGGCCTTCATCGGCTCACCCAATAATGAAAAAGGACCCATTCGATATAAAGCTATAAGGAATTCTGAAACTCAGAATAAACCTCGCGGGCGATTCTCTTGTTCGGCCGCTTGAAGACGAGAACCTCCGAGACTTCCGAAAGGCCGTGCTCACTGGGCGTTACCAGTTCAGCCTCCCTGAAGAAAATTCTCCCAAGGGCAAGCTGCGAGGCCAAATCCCAGAGCCTCAGCTTCATCCCGGCCACCCTCTCAAAGCCCGGCAGTCTGTAGTATCCCCGTCTCTCGACTCCCCTGCGGACGTCGTAGCCCTCGTGGAGGGAGACGAGTGTGTAGTCCTGAGTCCTCCTCTCGACCAGGAAGTCCTTGTAGGCGGAGCCGTAAAGGAAGCGCTTTATCCTGTCGGTTTCTTCAATGAAGAATGCTCCGTCATCGCTCAGGACTGATGCGACACCCGAAAACAGTCTTACGGCCTCGAAGGGGTCAAAGTGCGGCATGGTGTGCCCCCATAGAAGGGCGAGGTCGTGTTCGCCCACCAGTGATGGAAGGTCGAGCACGTCGCCGGCGACCGTTCTGAGCTCGGGCCTTATACCGGCGAGTTCAAGCCATTTCATGGCTTTTTCCATGTCCTCAGCTCTTGCTTCTACCAGTGTCAGCCCCGATGCTGAAAGGGCCTTTGCCGCCGCCACGCCTGCAATACCCGTCCCTGCGCAGAGGTCAAGAACCCTCGATGCCTCAACATCCCGCCCTTCAAAAAAGCTGACTATGGCGTTGAACCTCCTCAGGGCCCTCCCGTCATCCGGATCCATCCACCATCTGAAGTGGCGGTAGAATTCCTCAAGCGACATCGAACCACCATGAGGTTCTCCGGCGAGGGTTTTAAAACTCTTAAGGCCTCGGCTAACCCTCTTCTCCTCACCGCTCAGCGTGGCTAACGCTCGTCATCGGCCTGAGGAAGTTGATGCCAAGGTTTTAAAAAGAATCCGTCGAGGAAGGAAGGGGGATGAAGAGCGTTTACCGGTCGGATCGCTACCGGATGAAGAGACTGGCACTGGCCGACCCCTCATCTCTTGAAGAGTTCGTGCTCAACCAGCGCGACTATATCGTTGTGGATGTCATCCACGCTGGCCAGGGCGTTGACTATCTTCATCTCGGGGAAGCGCTCGGCTAACTTGAGGTAGTTCTCGCGCACCTTCTTCTGGAGCTCCGCTATCTTGTCGAACTCTGTCTTTATGCTCCGCCCGTTTATGCGCTTCATGCTCTCCTTGACGGGCAGATCGAGGAGAATCACAAGGTCCGGCCGTATCGCGAAGCGGTTCAGGTCGATTAACCACTCAAGGTCGAGCCCCCTCGCCCACTGGTACGCGAGGGAGGAGTAGAAGTAGCGGTCGGATATGACGATTTTACCCGCTTCTATTGAGGGTTTTATCAGCTTGCTGACGTGCTCTGCCCTGTCGGCGGCGAAGAGAAGCGCCTCGGCCTCGTGGCTTATCCTGGCGCCATCGATTATACCCTCACGTCCTCCCGTGAGAACCAGCTTCCGTATCAGCTTTCCAAAGGCCGTATCTGTCGGCTCCTTGGTTAGAATCACGTCGTAGCCTTTTTCCTCAAACCACTCCGCCAGAAGCCTTGCCTGAGTTGATTTACCTGCGCCATCGATGCCCTCAATGACTATGAATGCTCCCACAGATGCCACCTCCAAAATGAACGGAGGATTATAACGGGGCCTACCCTTTTAACGCTTTTCTCTTAAAGATTTTTTGAGGGTTTAAAAAGGGGAGCAAAAATTCAAAGGTTCTTCTTCATGTGATCCAGGAGCTTCCACATGCTTCCGAACTCGAACTCCTCCCCGTCCTTGTAGAACTCAACGACGCCCTCGGGCCTAAAACGCAGTCCAAAGTCGTAGTCCCCCTTCTGGAGTTTGTGCATAAAGACCTCCTTGGGCTTCGGCGGCAGGTAGCTCGTCATCATGTCGTTTATCAGCTCAACCTCGAAGCCGAAGTGGTCGCTCATGCGCGGGAAGAACAGCACCGCTGGAGTGTTCATGGCGTCAACGAGGGCCTTGGCCTCAACGCGGAAGTTGTAGTACTTGAAGACCTCGTGGAGGAAGTCATCCAGGGCGTTTGGATAGTACACGGTCGCCCCGATGTCGTTGGGCTGTGCCTCGATGAAGCTCTTGCTCTCCGTTATCGCCCCTATCTCGTCGCTGTCAATGCCGCTCACGTAGACGCGAACACCGCCGTAGTAGTAGACGTACGCCAGCGGAAGCCCCTTTCTGTGGGCGAAGTCCTTCAGGGCTATCAGGGGAATCAGACGGACGTCCATTATCGTGGAGCCAGTGCTGACGATTCCGACCACCATCGCTCGCTTCCCGTATCTGGATATTGCCCTGCCGTCCCTTCCGACTATTATCGTGCCGTGGGATATCGTTCCTATGGCCCTTCCGAGAAGGGCGAGCTCCTCAGGGTTGAACCTCTGGGAGTAGTACACTTCCACTTCCACCACCTCAATCCGGGAGTATTATACTCTCCTTACCGATCCTAGACTCCACCCAAATCTTAACGTTGGAGCCTATCTTGCTGAAGTCCTCTATGAGCGTGTTGTCACCGATAACGCTACCGGGCTGTATAACAACGCCCCTGCCCACGTGGACGTTCTCCCCTATTATCGCCTCCCTAATCTCGGCACCCTCATCTATCACCGCTCCTGAAAATATCACCGAACGCTCTATTTTAACGTTTCTGCCTATTTCAACGTCGTCTCCGAGCACCGCGAAGCCCCTGACCTCCGGCCGCCTCAGGACGCAGCGTCTGCCTGTTATCAGAGCCCCCCCGTACTCAAGGTTTCCCTTGAGGCCCTCTGTTCTCAGGCCGGGCAGAACAAGCCTACCCAGAAAAACGTCCTCTGTGGCCTGAAGGTAGCTCGACGGCCTGCCAACGTCGTTCCAGTACTCGTTGAACGGGAATCCGTAGAGGGCCAGGTCGTTCTCAAGCATCCTGGGAAACAGATCCCTGGAAAAATCGAAGCTCTTGCCCTTGGGTACGAGGTCAAACGCTTCGGGCTCGAAGACGTAGATGCCGGCGTTGACGAGGTTGCTGAAGGCTTCCTCCGGCTTTGGTTTCTCCTTGAAGCGGAGTATCCGCCCATCTTCGTTTATTATCGCTATGCCGTACTGGCTCGGATCCTCGACTCGGGAGAGTGCTATCGTGGCGAGGGCCTTTTTCCGCGAGTGGTACTCGTAGAGTGCCTTTAGGTCCAGATTCGTAAGCACATCGCTCGAAACGACAAAGAACGCATCGTCCATCTCTTTAACCACCTTTTTGGTGGCACCAGCCGTTCCTAGCTTCACGTTGTCCTTGTTGGAGTAGTGTATCTGGATTCCCCACTGGCTTCCATCGCCGAAGTACTCCATTATGCGCTCCTTGAGGTACCCAACCAGAACGTAGACCTCATCCACTCCAGCCTTCGCGAGACTCTGGACGGTGTACTCCATCAGCGGCCTGTTGAAGAAGGGTATCATGGGCTTCGGCCTGTAAACGGTCAGCGGTAGCAACCGTGTTCCCCTACCCCCGGCCAAAATCACTGCCTTCATTACGCGCACCACTGGGGTATATCACCGCTAGTTAATATACTTTGCGCCGGGAGTAGGCAGATGGACATAGGTCACTAAACTTGTGCACCACATACCTGTCGTTGTGACAACCAGTGCCGCTGTTTCTGCAGGATCCAGGCAAGAAAATGTCCGGATTGAGCTTTTCGCTGGTCACAACGACGAAGAATTTTTAAGTTCAAATCCAACTCCCATCGGAGGCGATATTATGAACGCCTTGGAGAGGCTTGAAAGGCTCCTCGACAAAGAGCAGTTTGAAAAAATCAGGGCGATAAACAATCCCGAACTCCACGAGTTTTTGGCGGAATGGATCGAATGGCTTGAGCCCGATAAGGTTTTCGTTTGCACCGATAGCGAAGAGGACGAGCACTACGTCCGCTGGAAGGCCCTCTATTATGGGGAGGAAAGAATCCTTGAGACCCCCAACCACACCGTCCACTACGACAACTACTACGACCAGGCTAGGGACAAGGCCAACACCAAGCTCCTCGTTCCCGGAGGTAAGGAGATTCCCTTCCTCAACACCAAGGACAGGGACGAAGGCTTGAGGGAGATACGGGAGCTTATGAAGGGTGTTATGCGCGGCAAGGAGCTCTTCGTATGCTTCTTCGTCCTTGGGCCGAAGAACTCGGTTTTCACGATTCCAGCCGTCCAGCTCACCGATTCAGCCTACGTAGCCCACTCAGAGTTCATCCTCTATCGGAAGGGCTACGAGGAATTCAGGCGCCTTGGGAGGCAGGCTAGGTTCTTCCGCTTCGTCCACTCCGCCGGCGAACTCGACGAGAGGAAGACCAGCAAGAACCTCGACAGGAGGCGCATCTACATAGACCTCATCGGGGAGACTGTTTACTCCGTCAACACCCAGTACGGAGGGAACACCATAGGCCTCAAGAAGCTCGCCTTCAGGCTTACCATCCAGCGCGCCATCAGGGAAGGGTGGCTCAGTGAGCACATGTTCCTGATGCGCGTCAACGGCCCCAACGGAAGGAAGACCTACTTCACCGGCGCCTACCCGAGCATGTGCGGAAAGACATCCACCGCCATGATAAGCTGGGAGAACATCGTCGGCGACGATTTGGCCTTTATAATGCCATTCAACGGCGTTGCCCGGGGAGCCAACGTCGAGAAGGGCGTCTTCGGCATCATCCAGGGCGTCAACCCGGAGGACGACCCGATTATCTGGCGGGTTCTCCACTCACCGGTCGAGATAATCTTCTCGAACGTTCTCGTCAAGGAAGGAAAGCCCTACTGGAACGAGATGGGTGTTGAGATTCCGGAGGAGGGCGAGAACCACAGCGGAAAGTGGTGGCGCGGAAAGAAGGACGCCGAAGGAAATGAGATACCTCCGAGCCACAAGAACGCGCGCTTTACAGTCAGCCTTGAGCACTTCCCGAACGTTGACTTGGAGGCCCTCGAAGCCCCGTGCGGCGTTGAGGTCGGCGGAATGATATTCGGCGGCCGCGACAAGGACACCTGGCCTCCTGTGAGAGAGGCCTTCAACTGGAAGCACGGCGTCGTTACGATGGGCGCCGCCCTTGAGAGCGAGACGACCGCTGCGACCCTCGGTAAGGAGGGCGTCCGTGCCTTTAACCCGATGGCCATACTCGACTTCATGAGCGTTCCGCTGGGGGACTACATCAGGAACTACCTTGAGTTCGAGAAGAAGCTGAGGAAGGCCCCAAGGATATTCGCCGTCAACTACTTCCTCCGCGACGAGAACGGCAACTGGCTCAACCACAAGCTCGATAAAGCAGTCTGGCTCAAGTGGATGGAGTTAAGAGTTCACGGCGACGTCGATGCCATTGAGACGCCGATAGGTTACATTCCGAAGTACGAGGATTTGGCGAGGCTCTTCAGGGAGGTTCTGAACAAGGAGTACACCAGGGAAGCCTACGAGAAGCAGTTCACGATAAGGATTCCCGAGTTGCTGGCGAAGATTGAGCGCATCGAAAGGATATACCGCGAGAAGGTCAAGGAAGTCCCCGAGGAGCTCTTCCAGGTTCTTGAGGAAGAGAGAAAGCGCCTTCTTGAGGCCAGAGCGAAGTACGGGGACTACATCAGCCCCTTCGCCCTTGAGGCGGGGTGAGCTTTTCTCTCGATTTTCTCATTTTGGGAGTCTTCGTCAAACGCCGAGCGGCAAGACTTTTTAAGGTTCATTCCGATTACGTATCACCCAAGATGATACACGGGTGGTTGCCATGGTTGAACTCGACACCTGTACCCAAGATGTAATCAGGGAGAAGCTTCCACATCCCCTGAAGGATCTGGCGGAGCTGGCGTACAACTACTGGTGGAGCTGGAACCGGCGCGCCACAAAGCTTTGGGAGTACATAGACCCAGAGCTGTGGATGGAGCACAAGAACCCGGTTAAGCTCCTTCTCGACGTTCCCCAGAGCCGCCTCCGCGAGCTTCTCAAGGATGACGATTTCATGAACCTCTACGACCTGGTCACCGAGCAGTTTGAGAGCTACATGAACCCTCAGTCCACATGGTTCTCCACCAACTACCCCAAGTGGGACAGGCCGATAGTGTACTTGTGCATGGAGTACGGGATAAGCAGAAGCCTGCCCATCTACTCCGGGGGACTAGGCATCCTGGCAGGAGACCACGTCAAAACCGCCAGCGACCTCGGTTTGCCGTTCATCGCGATTGGCCTTCTCTACAAGCACGGTTATTTCCGGCAGGAAATCGAGAGGGACGGCAGGCAGAGGGAGGTCTTTCCGGAGTACAGGCCGGGTGAGATGCCGATTAAACCAGTTCTCGGCAAGGACGGAAAGCCCCTGCTGGTGGAGGTTCCAATAGAGGACAGAATCATATACGCGAGGGCCTTTGAGGTCACGGTCGGCAGGGTGAAGATATACCTCCTCGACACTGACGTACCGGAGAACGACGCCGACGACAGGACGATATGCGACTACCTTTACAACGCGGAGGTAGACAAGAGGATAAAGCAGGAGATACTCCTGGGAATCGGCGGCATGAGACTTTTGAAAGCCCTTGGAATAGAACCCGGCGTGGTTCACCTCAACGAAGGACACCCGGCATTTGCGAACCTCCAGAGGATCGCTTGGTACATGGATGAGGGCCTCACCTTCACCGAGGCGCTCAGCATAGTTCGGGGCACGACTGTTTTCACCACACACACCCCGGTTCCGGCGGGGCACGACAGGTTCCCGATAGATGAGGTTAGGAAGAGACTGGCAAAGTTCCTTGAGGGCAGGGAAGAGCTTTTGGAGCTCGGAAGGGAGGACGACCAGCTGAACATGACCCTCCTGGCCATAAGAACTTCGAGCTACGTCAACGGCGTAAGCCAGCTCCACGCGGAGGTCAGCAAGCGCATGTGGAAAGACCTCTGGCCCGACGTCCCGATAGACGAGATACCCATCGAGGGCATCACAAACGGAATCCACACCATGACGTGGGTTCACAACGAGATGAGGAAGCTCTTCGACCGCTATCTCGGCAAGATCTGGCGCGAGCACACCAACCTCGAAGGCCTCTGGTACGCCGTCGAGATGATTCCCGACGAGGAGCTTTGGGAGGCGCACCTCGAAGCCAAGAGGCAGTTCATAGAGTTCCTCAGGAGGAAGGTCATGAGGCGGAACGAGCGCCTTGGAACGGACGATCCCTTACCGGACATGGACGAGAACGCGCTCATAATCGGCTTTGCCAGGCGCTTCGCAACCTACAAGCGCGCAACCCTTCTGTTCACTGACCTTGAGCGGCTGAAGAGAATCCTCAACGACCCCGAAAGACCGGTTTACCTGGTCTTCGGCGGAAAGGCCCACCCGATGGACGAGGCCGGCAAGGAGTTCCTCAAACGCGTTTACGAAGTCAGCCAGATGCCCGAGTTCAGGGGCAAGATATTCGTGATGGAGAACTACGACATGGGCAGCGCCAGGCTCATGGTGGCGGGGGTTGACGTCTGGCTCAACACGCCGCGCAGGCCGATGGAGGCGAGCGGAACCAGCGGCATGAAGGCAGGACTAAACGGCGTCCTCAACGCGAGCATCTACGACGGCTGGTGGGTCGAGGGCTACAACGGTAAGAACGGCTGGGTCGTTGGCGAGGAGAGCACGGAGCCGGAGACCGAGGCCGACGACGCCAAGGACGCCGGGGCGCTCTACGACCTCCTGGAGAGGGAGATAATCCCGACCTACTACGGCAACAGGGAGAGATGGATATACATGATGAAGGAGAGCATCAAGAGCATAGCGCCGCGCTTCAGCACCCACAGGATGGTCAAGGAGTACGTCGGCAGGTTCTACGCGAAGGCCATGAGCAACCACATCTGGCTCACCCGCGAGAATTACAGGGGGACCAAGGAGATAGCCGCTTGGAAGGACCGCGTCACGGCGTCGTGGGACAGCGTGCGGATAGAGGACCTTCGGGTCAGGGAAGACAGAAGCGGCTTTGATGTCACCGTGTACCTCGACGGACTCGCGCCGGAGGACGTGAGGGTCGAACTCTACTACGGCGTCAAGGCTGAGGGCTACCACGTTGAGAAGCCCTACATCATCGAGCTTAGGCACCCGAAGGATCTCGGCGGGAACAGGTGGCTCTACACCTACGAGGGAACCGCCCTGAGGCACCTCGGCGACCCCTGCTGGCACTACGCGCTCCGTGTTTACCCGCACCACGAGAAGCTGCCCCACAGGTTCCTGCTTGGACTGGTTAAGTGGAGGGGCTTCGACGCTTGAACTTTCATTGTATTTCATCTTTTTTAACCTAAAGCGTCCGTTGTAAAAGCTGCACAACTCACGGGGAGTGGAACTATGGATGAAGTGAAGAAGTGGACCCTGTATCTTACGTTCCTGGTTGCAGGATTCGCCACGAGCATCGGTAGCATAGGTCTGTTTCCCCAGTTCTGGCTCCAATACGGCATTACAGGAATAGCAGTGTACATGGTCTTCCTCGCCGTGTTTACGTACATAGCCATACTCGAAGCAGAGACGGTTATGAAGTCTGGCTACTACTTCGTCGAGCTTTATAACAAGGTTTCTAGGCGGCCTGCAATGGTACTGTCCATCTTTATCGTCGTGGCGATGTTCCTTTCGTACTACACGGCCAACACCATGCTGACGGTGCTCTCTCCCCTCCTAGGCACTGGAACCATTGCCAGGCTGATAGCAAAGGTACTGATGTTCATCATAGTCTTTCTGATACTCACTAGGGTCAAGGAGAAGACGTTCTCCATAATGGCCTTTGGTTCGATAGTCTTCGTCATCGCTGTGACGGTGACCGCCGTTGCCTTTAAGGTTCAGATACCGGAGAACGCGGCGTTTCTGGGGCTGGCCAAGCATATGATACTTGCCAGACACGAACTGAGCCTTGCCCTGATAAAAACTGCCGCGGAAAGGGCCCTCTACGGTGTCGGCCTGGGAATGGCTTTCTACCTCATGCTGGGCAGCTTCATAAACGAGCGCTTCAACGCCAAGGTCATCATCGGAACGGGTATACTCATCCAGCTCCTCATAGGCGTTCTGTCAACCATAACCGTGGTTTACGCCATTGCCCCCACAACGCCGGAAAGACTCATTCAGTACGTCTACGGCGGGGAAGAGGGCGCCATTCAGATGATGGCCGACCTTCCCACCATACTCGCGGATTACCCCATGCTCCTGGCGTTGATAGGTCTTTCCACGTTCTTCGCCGGTGTGACCAGCCTGCTCCCAACCGCAGAGATTGGCATTCAGATCATCGGATCGATGATGGGTACAGGAAGAAACAGGGCCGCGACATACCTAATAGGAACCTCCCTCCTGATCGGTATCTTTGACTCTCCACCGTCGGTAGCCGATATGGTACTCAAGGCGGTTGTTCTTGCCACGTTCTTCACGGCAACATACGAGCTATACCCAGTGGTCTCATCCGGAAAGAAGCTTTCTGTGCCCGCTATGGCGGTGGTTGCAGTAGGCTCTCTCGCGTTCGTGGTTGGGGGCCTCTATGCCTTCTTCGGCGTGTTCAGGACAGGAGGACTCTACGTGGTCTCGGGTGTCTTGGCGGCCATCGTGTTGCTCTTCGGCCTCTTTGGCGACAGGCTGGTCGCCCAGAAAACGGCCGTATGATGCCCCTTCTATTTTTCTTTAATCCCTGTGAAAAGGATAAGAAAAGGTGGCAGCGCGTTACCTGTGGGCGAATATCGCCACGACCTTCTCCCCAACCTCATCGATTCTGACGAATCCGAAGCGCTCGAACTGGACAACGTCGTCCACGCTGACCCCGGCATCGCTCTCCAGGAGACCCTTTCTGACCACCAGCTCGTCTCCCTCAGGCACGAGAACCTCGCAGGGCTTTCCTTCGGTGACCCAGTGAACCATCCTCCAGCGGTGCTCCCTGGCAACTTCGTAGTCAACGCTGTGGAACTTCGCCATAATCCCGTCTTCGCTCGCCTCGATTATCTCGACGTTGAAGAGGTCCTTAAGGCGGACGAAGCTGCCCGGCTTGAAGAGCTCCATGTCGTCCCTTGAGACGTAAACCGGCTTTCCAGGCACGAACTTGAGCCTCCTGACACCGCGCTCCGGATGGTCCGGATGGAGCGGAATCTCGGCAATGAATTCCTCGTCATAGCCCTCTATGTACATGGGTATCGGATCGGCCACGAAGAAGTACCTGTTGGCTATCGGCTCGATGATGTGCCTGTTTATCGCCGCGAGGTTGTCCCAGCTTATGGTCGTGTCGCTCCGCTTGAGGCCGACCTCGATGATGAGTTGCCTTATTGCCTCCGGCCTTATGCCGCGCCTCTTGAGGGCCCTTATGGTTCCGAGCCTTGGGTCGTCCCAGCCGAGGTACTTGCCCTCCTGGATTCCCTTCCTCGTCTTGGACTTGCTGAGAATCACGCCCTCTATGCTCAGCCTTCCGTGGTGGACGGTGACCGGGTACTCCCAGCCGAAATAGTCGTAGATGTAGCGCTGTCTCGTCTCGTTCTCCGCGTGCTCCTGGCCGCGGAAGATGTGGGTAACGCCGAGTTCATAGTCGTCTATGGCCGAGGCGAAGTTGTAGAGGGGCCAGACGCGGTACTTGTCACCGACGCGCGGGTGGTCCGCGTTGTCGATTATTCTCAGCGCCGGCCAGTCCCTCACCGCAGGATTGGGGTGCTTGAGGTCGGTCTTAATCCTGACGACGGCTTCTCCTTCCTTGTATTCGCCGTTCAGCATCTTCCTCCAGCGCTCCAGCTGAACCTCGACCGGCTCCTCCCTGTGCGGGCAGGCGATGCCCTTGTCCCTAAGCTCGCGGAACTTCTCAGGCGGACAGGTACAGACGTAGGCTTTTCCGCCCTTTATGAGCCTCTCAGCGTAGTCATAGTATATCTCCAGCCTGTCGCTGGCGATGTGTATCTCATCTATCTTGAAGCCGAGCCATTCGAGGTCTTCCAGTATCCAGTCATAGAATTTGGGTTCGGGCCTCTTAACCTTTGGGTCGGTGTCGTCGAAGCGAAGGATGAACCTGCCGCCGTAGAGCCTCGCGTACTCGTGGCTCAGAATAGCGGCCCTCGCGTTGCCCAGGTGGAAGGCTCCATCCGGATTGGGGGCGAAGCGGGTAACGACCTTCCCCTTCTCGGCCTTCGGCAGGGGCGGGAGGCCTTTCTTTTCCTCCTTCTTGGCTTTCTTTGCCTCAAAGAACTCGGGATAAATCTCCCTGAGCTTGGCTCCCTGCTCCTCGATGCTCATTCCGTTGACCTTCTCCACGATTTCGTTCACCAGAGGAATCACTTCCTTGGCCTTCGGCCTCAGCTCAGGGTTCTCGCCGAGAACCTTTCCTATAACCGCCTTGGGATTCGCCTTCCCCTTGTGGGTGTAAGCGTTGATGAGCGCGTACTTCAGTATAAGCTCCTCCACGTTCATTCTCCTCACCGGGGGAAGAAAGGCGGGAGTGGTTATAAAGTTTAGTCTTCGGGAGTTTCGCCGTTCTCTCCCTCCCCTACAATTGCTTCAAGGAACATGATAGTTAGGCCAACGATGCCGGAGAACAGGCCTATGCTAGTATAACCTGCCAGGAGCACCAAAATGCCAAACAGTATAAGACCCATTCCAAAGAGCAGCATCCCGACCCTCATGGAGAGCACCTGGGAAGTATTACTCCATGTGATTAAAAAGGTTATGCCCAAAGAAGAGAGAAAAGGAAAATTTACTCCGCGAAGGTGACTATCTTGAGGTTTATCGGACGCCTGACGACGTTGTACTTCCTCGCGCCGACGAGGTACTTGACGCCGCTCTCGCTCACCGTGTCGATGAGCCTCTGGGTGATGACGCCGTTGAATACCACCGCATAGACGTCCTTACGCTCCCTGAGCTGGTTCGTGAGCTCCCTGACCGGTATCTCCGCAACGGTGTTCTTGTCCTTATTGAGGAGGAGTGCCATCGACTCTTTGGAGGCTTTAACCTTCTCTATGAACTCCCCGAACTCATCGAGTTCGCTCGGCTTCGGCTGCTGGATGGGCTTTATTATGCGCTCCTCCCTCCTGGGCTCCGGCTGGTGCCTCCTCTCCTCAACCTTCTGCGGCTGCGGCGGAGTCACAGCCTGGACGGGCGGTTTGGATTCCCTCTTCTCCTCCCTGGCCTTTGCCTTCTCCTTTTCCTTGATGACGTCGTAGAAGTTCCTGCCCTTGTAGAATATCTCGGTTATGACCTGCTCGGCCGGAACCTTGCTCCTGAGGGACTTGACTATCTCCTTCTTGGTAAGCTCCTCAACTTCTTTGCCCTCCGGTGCCCTTGCCACGTAGTCAACATCCGCCACCTGCAGGAGCTCCTTGAGGATGAGCTCGCCGCCGCGGTCGCCGTCGGTGAAGGCGGTAACAATTCTCTCCTTGCTGAGCTTTATGATGGTCTCGGGAACGGAGGTGCCCTCAACGGCTATGGCGTTCTTTATGCCGTGCTTGAGCAGGTTGAGAACATCGGCCCTGCCCTCGACGACTATGATTGAGTCCGAGAACGGTACGTGGGGCCCTGCAGGAAGCTTCTCCGGCCCGTATTCGATGAGCTCCTTGGCGCGGACTGCCTTCTTGACCTCCTCCGTCAGCTCCTGCGTTTCCGGTATCTCCTGCTCCATCAGGCTCTCCAGTATCTCCTTGGCCCTCTCTATTATGTACTTCCTCTTGGTCGCCCTGACGTCCTCGATGCGGAGAACCTTTATCTTGGCCTCGGCAGGACCAACGCGGTCGATGGTTTCGAGGGCGGCAGCAAGGATTGCCGTCTCGACCCTGTCGAGGCTCGACGGAACGGTTATCGTTCCGTAGGTCTTTCCGGCTTTGGTGTGAACCTCAACCCTTATCCTTCCAATCCTTCCGGTCTTCTGAAGTTCCCTTAAATCGAGATCGTCACCCAGGAGGCCTTCAGTTTGACCAAAAATAGCACCAACAACGTCCGGCCTTTCAACAATTCCGTTCGCCTCAAACTCCGCGTATATTACGTACTTTGTGGTTCCAAACTCATCTTTGGCTGACATACCACCACCTTCTTTCCGTTTTTCAAACTTCTGCTTTTCAGCCAAAATGTGGTGAAGCACTGTCTTCTTCCTCTTCATCGAATCCCCTCCAGAGGGGGGTCAGAAACGGAGACGACCTTAAGGTAAAGGCCGTAGAGGTCTTCAATCCCCTTGATGTCCTTCTTTGCTATTCTCCTGAGCTCCCTGCGCGTCTCTGCATCAACCCTGCAGGGATAGCCCTCCAGATACCGGAGGAGCTTCCTTGCGAGTTCTTCGCCCTTTCTGTCGAAGTCCGTAAGTATCATGACCTCTTTATGTGATGACGCGATGAGCGCAATTTCCGTTAAAGGCAGGCGGGAGAGCCTTATTATCTCCGCCCTGACCCCCAGATTCCTCAGAGCCACCTCGTCTCGCGGGCCCTCCACGATGAGGACTCCCTCAAACTCTCGCAGTTTATCTATAAGCTCTAGGAATCTTTTATAGTTTTCGGCGTACATGTTGCCGTCGGTTAGGTAACTAAAGAAGGGGGTTATAAGTCTATTGGATGATTTTTGACGCTTTTTTGTTTACATCAGCAGACGCTGCGCACGGGCACGGTGTGGCTCATCGGCTCCTCATAGAACTCGTCCATGAGTTTCTGGAGCTTCCTGGAAAGTTCAACCTGCTTGCCCCACGAGCCCTCTATCCTCCCCTTAGCCGCCATCCTGCCCAGAAACTTCTTCATCTCCTCGCTCAGCGGGCTCGGCTTGCAGCGCGCCCATGGAGTCCCGGGGAGGGGCATGAAGTAGTGAGCCCTTACCTTCCCTCCCTTGGTCATTATCCACTTCATCAGCTCGATACTCTTCCTCTGGCTCTCCCCAGTTTCATTCGGAAGGCCGACGATGAAGTCAACGACCGGTTCAAAGCCGTACTCAAGCATGTATTCGACTGCCCGCTGAACGTGCTCGACCCGGTGGAGCCTGTGCATGGCCTTGAGCATTGCATCATCGCCGCTCTGCGCCCCGATGGCCAGCCTTCTGTTGTCTGCATAGTCTATGAGGAGTTCCAGCGTCTCCGGAAGGACGAACTCCGGACGAACCTCACTCGGGAACGTGCCGTAGTAGAGCCTTCTGCCCTCTTCCCTGAGGGGCTGAAGGGCCCTAAGGAGAGCCTCAAGCTTGTTGAGATTTAAAATCGCCCCAGGGGAGCCGTAGGCGAAGGCGTTCGGCGTTATGTAGCGCATGTCCCTCATCCTGCGGGAGTACTTTACGATTTGGTCTATCGGCCGGTGCCTCATCCTCAGCCCCTTGATGTAGGGTGTTTGACAGTAGTAGCAGCCGAAGGGACAGCCGCGTGTTATCTCTATCGGCGATATGAGACGGACGCTCTCGGGATACGGCGGGAAACGCCAGAAGTCCTCGACCTTGGCAAAGCCCGTGAAAACGAACTCGCCGTTGAGGTAGAAGGCCAGCCCCCGAACGTTCAGGAGATCCTTTGTGATTCGGTACCCGGTCTTTTTCAGCACGGTGAGGAGCCGGTAGAGAACCTCCTCCCCCTCGCCTATAACCGCGATGTCAAAGCCGAGCCGGCTCAGGGTGTGCCTCGGCATGGCTATCGCGTGGTAGCCTCCGGCAACGAGGAGGGCCCCTTTCTCCTTCAGGATGCGTACCTCATCGGGCAGGGCCCCCCATATCTCCTCCGTAAAAAAGGAGTACAGAACCACCCTTGGCCTCGCCCGAAGTATCTCTTTAAAATCCTTGGTTATCAAAAGCCCGTCCAGGTCAAAGCCCTGGCTCTCCAGGGCGCCGAGGAGATGGACGAAGGCGTTGTGGTTGCGCTTTGTCATTCTCACCGCTATCTCGGGCATGTTTGAAGCCTTGAGAAGGGACTTAAAACGCTAACGGTTGGGGAAAGGATAGAAAAGCCAAAAAGGCCATCAGGCCTTGAGAGCGAGCTTAACGTCCTCGGCCTTAACGGTCTTTCTGCCAGCGTGCCTGGCGAACTGGACGGACTTCTTGCTGAGCTCGATAGCGTACTCCTCAAGGTACTCGGCAAGAATCTTAGCAGCCTCCTCACTGACCCTCTCGGCACCGGCCTTCCTTATAAGCCTGTCAATTGGAGCAATCGGCAACTCAGCCATTCACAACACCTCCATGAAGGGTTTTTCGGTATCCTCTTGGAAATTGGAGATATATAAACCTTTCGGTAAAAGGGGCCACCTACGTCGGCCAGATGTCCAATGGGCCTTTGAATACAATCGACTGAACTAGTCGAATATTTTCATGGGCATTCCCAGCAATAGATAACCTGGCAAAAGCACAACATGCCATAGAAGGCCCCACCTGGATGATGCCTCCGTAGACCCGTAACCGGATGATGCCAGCGTTTATCGGCCGACAGGTCACGGGGGAATGTGAGCTGGTTTTTATCTGCCCAGGAATACCCCAAGAAATAGAACAGGGGTTAGCGGGTAGTCGGGTTATTTCGATTTCCTCCTCGAAAGCACGAGATGTTGGCTTCCCTGATAGTTTCCCCTGTACGGATTTTTCGCTGGCCCTTCCAGCCTGATGAATGCTATCTGGACAAAGCGCTCCCCGTAGGCAAGTTCAACCGGCTTATCCGAGGCATTGTAGACTCCAAGGGTTAGGTTGCCGTCCCAGCCAGGATCAACCCACGCGAACGAGCCGAGCAGACCTTCCCTGGCGAGGCTGCTCCTGAGCTTCATGTCCCCCATGACGTCGTCGGGGAGCTTCACACGCTCCAGGGTCAGGATGAGGGCGTAGGTCCTGGGGGGAATCACCACTTTTCCGGCTCCTCTAACGTCGATTAGTTCCCCATTTATGTACGCCTCCCTACCAACGCGCAGGTCATAGCCTGCCGGCTGGAGGGACTTTTCATTGAAGGGCTCGATTAGAATTTCCTTCCTGATTTTCCAGTCCGGGAGCATCATCAGTCACCGCAAGCTTTATTTTGCCGTCCCTTAAAACACTTCCGAGGGCCCGTGGCCTAGGGGACATGGCGCCGGCCTTCGGAGCCGGTAGTCGCGGGTTCGAATCCCGCCGGGCCCGCCAGTAACACAAACTTTTGCCCCGCAAAAGTTTGATCAAAAGGTCGTGATTCCTTCTTGAGGGGTCAGATTTTTAGCAGATTTTCCTGTTTTAATGGTTGACTTTACAATGGATTCATCGCCAAAAGGCGCTTTTTAACGGGTTCAACTCACACCGCGCTCCTCCGGAGCGCTAAAAAGACCGAACCATTGAAGTACACCTCCCAAAAGAATCCAATCAACTGCCAACTTAAGTGAAAATCCTATCCAAACAGCACAGCAATCCAGAGAGGAATCACAAACTTCGATGAAAACTACAGGGGTTTGAGAGTACCGAGAGATAAGGGCCGGGCCCCCTTGTCTTTCGTTGTGGTGGGGCCGCCGGGATTCGAACCCGGGTCACGGGCTCCCAAAGCCCGCAGGATGGACCAAGCTACCCTACGGCCCCGCCCGCGGTAGGTGCATGGGGGGGTTCCTTATTAAGCTTTTCGCTGGAAGCTTTTGGAAAAGCTTCACCAAACGTTCGTAGCAATCTTTTTCCAAAAGCTTGCTCCGCAGGATTTTTATAATCCACCCGCCTATCGCCTCAAGGTGTCGTTATGGTCACGCTCATCATAGCCGAGAAGCCCAACGTCGCGAGAAAAATCGCCTATGCACTGGCGGAAGGCAAACCCGTTAGAAAAACGATAGGGAAGGTAGGTTACTACGAGTTCACCCGCGACGGAAAGAAGATAATAGTCGCCCCCGCCGTGGGCCACCTCTTCTCCCTCGCCCCAAAGGTGAAGACCTACGGCTACCCCATCTTTGACATCGAGTGGGTGCCCGTCTATGTCGCCGAGAAGGGGAAAAGCTACGCCAAGGACTACATCAAGGCATTGGCAACGCTCGCTAGGAGGGCGGACGAGTTCGTGGTGGCCTGCGACTACGACACGGAGGGTGAGGTTATCGGCTATACAGCCCTCAAGTACGCCTGCGGCGTTGACCCCGCCAAGGCGAAGAGAATGAAGTTCTCCGCCCTCACCAAAAAGGACATCCTCAAGGCATGGTACAACCTCGAACCGACGATAAACTTCGGAATGGCCGATGCCGGAATAGCACGCCACGTCCTCGACTGGTACTGGGGTGTGAACCTGTCGAGGGCCCTAACCTCGGCAATAAAACGCGCAAGCGGCAAATGGCAGGTTCTCTCCACAGGCCGCGTTCAGGGTCCGACGCTTAAGTTTCTGGTTGACAGGGAGAAGGAGATTCAGAACTTCAAGCCGACCCCATACTGGGTAATCAAGATGCTCCTTGAGAAGAACGGGGAGCAGTACACGGCGGTCTATGAGAAGGAGCGCATACTCGATGAAAACGAGGCGAAGCGCATCGTCGAGGAGGCTAAGAAGGGCCCGGCCTTCGTCGAGAAGGTCGAGGTCAAGCAGCAGAAAAGGAATCCGCCGGTGCCCTTCGACCTCGGAACCCTGCAGAGGGAAGCTTATTCCGCCTTCGGTTACTCCCCGAAGAAGACTCTGGAGATTGCACAGAAGCTGTACGAGAAAGGCTACTGCCTGCATCCGGACTCCCTCATTCCAACCCCAGGTGGAGTGAAGAAAATCAAAGAGTTGCCCAAGGAGGGGGAGGTGTTTGCCCTTGACTTTGATTTGAAGTTATCAAGGGCCAGGTACAGGCTCCTTGAAAGGGATGCGGATGAGCCCATGTACAAAGTTACCCTCAGCGACAGAACGGAGCTTTATCTTACTGGAGACCATCCCGTTCTGGTTTACCGGGACGACAAGCTTATTTTCGTACCCGCAGGGGAGCTCAAGGAAGACGACCAGATTGTTTTTCTTTTAAACCGGGGACAATTCAAAGGAGTGAGTTCAGCTCCCACTCTCTTGGGCTTTATTCTCAAAAATGCCTCCTCGATGAAGGATTATATTCTCTACGAGCCTGCCTTCGGAAGAATTATACGGGAAAGGATAAAGAGAGCGGGCCTGAAAGTGGAGATTCTATGGAGGTTCAAAATCAAGGAGCCTACCTACTACAAGTATCTCAGAGGCAAAATGCCGGTGAAGATTTTCAGGTTCCTTATGGAGAGAGGTGTAATATCAAAGGGGGAAGCAAGAAATGTTTTCAAGGGGTTCTCTTACGGAACCTCAACAACGCCAATTTCTTTTGAGTTCAATGAGGACTTCTGGTATCTGTTCGGCTTTGTCGTTGGGGACGGCCATCTAGATAGGAAGGGCCAAATAACGATTTCGGCCAAGGAGAGGACGGAGGAGACAGTAAAAGCACTCCGGGAAGTTGCGGAGTCCCTCGGTGTTCCCTTTGCGTACGATGGAAAATACAAGCTGATAATCCTGCGTAGCAAGTCCCTGACGAGGCTGTTTGAGCTCCTTGGCTGTCCCTATGGGAACAAAACCGAGGTATTCGAGATTCCCGGTGAGATAATGGCAAAGCCCAAATGGATGGCCTCTTTCCTGGCTGGCTACTACGATGCGGACAGCCACATTGGGACGAAACCAACCGGTGGCGGGAAATCCATGTCCCCGCAAATCGTCCTAACGTCCAAGAACAGGGGGGCAATATACACCGTCAAGCTCATGTGGCAACTCCTCGGCGTTGGCACGTACCTATGGGAGAAAAAGGGCAGTCAGGGCAATTTAGTGGCGTACGAACTTAAGGTTTACTCCCGCGATGCACTCAGGTTCTACGAGGTCATGAAGGATTACCTGAGAGTGAAGAGTCGGGACCTTGAGAAGGTTCGGAAGGTTGCGATTAGGAGGAGAAAGGTGTATTCCCATCATTACAGCGTTCTCAGAGTTAGGGACTGGAGCGGGAAGCTAAGAACCGACAACACCCTTTGGAAAGAGTTTGATATGTCCAACCAGACAGCCCACGGACATGGAATAAGCCTCGACAAGCTCGAAAGAATCAGGGATTACCTGACCGATGAGGACCTTCGCAGGATTGCCACAGGCGACGTCTACGTTCTCGAAATAAAATCCATTGAAAAGTTCCACTACAGAGGCAAGGTCTACGACCTTGTTGTTGATAACTACCACAACTTCATTGCCAACGGTGTCGTCGTTCACAACTGTTCCTACCCCCGCACCTCATCACAGAAGCTCCCCAAGAACCTCAACTTCCGCTCCATTCTCCAGAACCTCGCCAAGCTGCCTGAGTACAAGCCCTTCGCCCACGAGCTTCTTGGTAAGGAGCGGCTCAAGCCCGTCGAGGGCAAGAAGGACGACCCCGCCCACCCAGCAATCTACCCAACTGGGGAGCTTCCGAAGCCCGGTGACCTCACGAAGGATGAGCAGAAGGTCTATGACCTCGTGGTCAGGCGCTTCCTGGCCCTCTTCATGGAGCCAGCGGTGAGGGAGATAATGAAGGTCGTAATAAACTCCAACTCCCACCGCTTCATCCTGGGTGGGGCGAGGACAATGAAGGAGGGCTGGCTGAAGGTCTACGGCAAGTACGTCAAGTTCGACGAGGTGATCCTTCCCGCGTTTAAGGAGGGCGAGCCGGTCAAGGTCATTCAGATAAAGCGTGAGAAGAAGAAGACGAAGCCCCCCGCGCGCTATTCGCCCGCGGCGGTTATCAAGAGGATGGAGGACCTAGGCATAGGGACCAAGGCCACCCGCGCGCAGATTCTGGAGACCCTCTACAGCCGCGGCTACATCGAGGGCAAGCGGAAGATAAAGGTCACTCCCCTCGGCATGCGCGTCGTTGAGGCCCTGGAGAAGAACGTGCCCGACATAGTGAGCGTCGAGCTGACGAAGGCCTTCGAGGAGAAGATGGAGGAGATTATGGCCGGGAAGGCCGACAGGGAGGGCGTCATCGAGAAGAGCAAGAACCAGCTCATCAAAATCCTCCAGGTTTTCAAGGAGAAGGAGCTCGACATCGGAAAGATGCTCATGGAGACTACTGGAACCGGGGCGACCACCTCAAAAACGGCCGCCAGAAAAGCCGGTGCAGTAAAGGAGCTCAGCGAGGAAGAGGAGAAGGCGGTTAAAAAGGCCGTTGACGGGGGAGAGCGGAGGAAGGAGCCCCTCGTGATAGGCAAGTGCCCCAAGTGCGGCGGCGACCTCGTGGTGCGCTATAACAGAAAGACCGGGAAGAGGTTCGTCGGCTGCTCCAACTGGCCCAAGTGCAACGTCACCTACCCGCTCCTCCAGCGCGGCGAGATAATCCCGACCAACAAAACCTGCTGCGGCGGCGCACCGGTGGTTAAGATACGCGAGAAGGGCCGCGAGTACGAGATATGCGTTGACATGAACTGCAGGGATTGGAAGCGATAGCCTTATCTTCCCTTTTGCGGAGTTCTTGTCATGGACGAGTGGGAAAGGGCCGCCAAGGTTCTGCTCGACAATGCCCGCGAGTTCCTCGAAAGGCTGAGAGATGAGGTTAGGCTGAATGAAGTAACCCTGGCGAGCCTTCTTGAGGTTCAGTCGACGTTCGTCCTCGGTTTGGCCGACGCAAGCCTCTACGCTTTTCCCATCGGACGGGATGATGTCATCGAGGGCTCCTACCGGCTGTTCCTTGAGGGGCTCGACGTCCTCAAAGCCGGCCACCTCTTGGTCAGCGAGCCGGAACTTGACCTCTGGCTTTCTCCTCTCAGGGATCTGAATCCTGAAAGGGGTTTTTCCCTTGACAGGCGCTTCTCCCTCCTCGGCGAGCCGAAACCGACGATGGTATGGGCCAACCGCATCGTCCAGCTCAGGAACGCCCTCCATGGAAAGCCGGTCAGGGATCCGCTGAGGAGCATCGGCTACGGGATAGACAAGGGAGACAGGCGCTTTCCCGTTCTCTTGAAGGCCGTCAGGAGGCTTTACAGGCTGTATCCAGCTTCGATCGATGAAACTGCCCGGCTTCTCGCCCTTGAGCTCGGCGAGGGACTCGACGAAGAACCACTGGAATGCTCCGACGGAACCTGCGAGGGGATAGCCGAGCTCCCCGACGTTTCAGCCTTTAGAAAAACGGTTTCCGGCGACGTGGAGCTTTACTACCTCATCGAGAACTCCAAAGACCTACACTCCCCCTGGGGAAGCCTGAGCGTCGGGAGGGCAAGGGAGATAGTGGTGTTTTCAAGGAAGAATGGAAAAGGGTTCAGGCTCAGAGAAGCTCCCTGAGGAGCTTTATTCTCCTCGGGCTGAGGATGACCTTCGGGTGCTTGAGGAGCGCCCTGATAACCTCTCCGTAGTCTCCTCCCGCTATTTTCTCAGCGTCGGCGCCGCTGAGTATCTGGATGAAGAGGTCCAGGTCCTCGTCCGTGAGCTTCTCCGTTACTTTTCTAACCTTCAGGACCTTTTCAAGCCTCTTTCCATCCTTTTCCCACCATTCCCTGGTGTAGTTCTGGAGGAGCGAGAGATTCTCCTCTTCGAGGGCCTTGACTATCCACCTGCTTGCTATCGTTCCAGCCTCCATGGCCTCGGCCATTCCACCGCCGTGCATCGGGTTTACCTGCCTGGCGGCGTCGCCGACGACGAGAACGTTATCCCTGGCGAGTTCCTTGACGAAGCCGCCCACCGGAACGATACCAACGTTTATTTCCAGGAGCTTCTTGGCCGGGATCTTGTTCTCCCTCAGCCACTTGTCGAGGTAGTACTTGGCCGTCTGCGGGTTGTCGGAGTTGATGCCTATTCCAACGTTGGCCCTGTCCTCGTCCTTCGGGAAGACCCAGACGTAGCCCCTCGGGGCAACCTCGTTGCCGAACCAGAGGTGTATCAGGTCCGGGTCGTAGCCCTCGATGAGCATCTCGTACTCGTAGCTGGAATCGAACTCGTGCGGGGGAGCGTAGGTGTTTATGCCGGCCTTTCTCGCTATCGTACTCTCCACGCCGTCGGCCGCGACTATAATGTCGGCGTGAATCTCAATCGGCTCGTTTTCGTGCTTTGCCTTGATTCCGACTATTTTTCCGTCCTTTCTGATGACGTCCAGTGCCTCGGTTCTGGCAAGGACGTCGGCTCCAGCTTTTGCTGCATAGTAGGCCAGCATCTTGTCGAAGACCTTTCTTTCCAGGATAACGCCGCTGGCCTCTTTGTAGCGGAGCTCAAGCTCGTACCCGCTGGGGGAGTAGAGCTTGGCACCGTAGATTTCGCGGTTGATAAAGCGCCCGTCGTAGGGTATGTCGTACTTCTCAAAGACCTTGATGCTTATGCCTTCGGCACACTGCTTGGGCGTGCCGATGGCTGGTTTTTTATCGATGAGAAGAACAGAAAACCCGGCTTTAGCAACGTTTCTCGCGACTAGGGGGCCGGCGATTCCAGCTCCCACCACAACAACGTCGTATTTCATTTCGTTCACTCTCCCACCCCCAGGGGTTCAGCGCTCAGTGCGCCCACTGGACAGGCGGCAATGCATATCCTGCAGTAGATGCACTTGTCCTGGAAGAACTCCCATTTTGATGGGCTTACGTTTATTGCAAGCGTTGGGCAGACTCCAGCACAGCCACCGCAGAGGTAGCACTTGTCCTCGTTAACCACGACCTTTATTTTCTCCGGCATATTCGACACCGCCAAGCTTTTGGTTTAGCTTGTCCTTGTCGATTTTGATAGTTCCGTCTTTTATTATTAACGGTACGAACCTGTCCAGCTCCTGTGCCTTTACAAGAACTTCCCTCTCCTTGAGGTTGAGCCTGTCGCTCAGCTCCTCGACGGTGGCCTCACCCGTGAGGAGGAGGTAGTGCAGTATTGCCAGCTGGGTCATGTCGCCTATCTCTTTGAGATACCTCTCCTTCAGCTCCTTCATGAGTCTGTCGCGCCTGCTCTCAATGGCCTGCAGTGCTAGGAGTATCTTCTCAAGCTCCGAAGTTAGCTCCAGGAACGAACTCACCATGCCAAGGAGGCTCTCGTGATCCGTGGGTATCTGCGTCAGATCAATGCTGACCTTCTCAACGGGTGACTCATTGAGATCCAGACCGCGGTACCAGAAGAGGTTCGGCGTCACCGTCGTGACGTAAGTCCTTGAAAGGGCTATGTTGTAGTACTTCCTTGCGGGGCCGATGAAGGGCCCCTCCCGCTCGTAGGACTTCAAGATGCCTTCGCGCTCCATGATTTTAAGGTGCTTGGCTACTGCCGTTGATGACACGCTAACCTTGCTGCTGAGGAAGCTGAAGTAGCATTCCGTACATGTGAGGTGGCTGAGCAGATCGCGCCTCACTTTGTTCCCCAGTATGTAAAAGATGTCGGGTTCACCCATGACCTACACCACCCAAATCTGTGACGTAAAGCTTATATAGTGAACATTTAACCTTAGGTTGCAAACCGGAGTTGAATTCCATGAAGAGATTATAATCCAATCGTTATAAACCTTATGTGGAGGTGTTTGGAATGGGATTGATTAGCGATGCGGACAAAAAGGTCATCAAGGAGGAATTCTTCTCTAAGATGACGAACCCCGTTAAGATTATCGGGTTCATAGGTAAGGAGCACTGCCAGTACTGCGACCAGCTTAAAGGGCTGATTCAGGAACTCAGCGAGCTCAGCGACAAGCTCACCTACGAGTTCCACGACTTCGACAGCGAGGAGGGCAGGAAGATAGCCGAGCAGTACAGGATCGACCGCGCCCCTGCCATCACGCTCACCCGGGACGGTAAGGACATGGGCGTCAGGTTCTTCGGCCTTCCGGCCGGCCACGAGTTCGGCGCATTCCTTGAGAGCATCGTCGATGTCAGCAACGCGTCCACTGACCTGATGCCGGAGAGCAAGGAGGCCCTCGCCAACGTTGACAGGGACGTCAGAATACTCGTCTTCGTCACCCCGACCTGCCCGTACTGCCCGCTCGCCGTCAGGATGGCCCACAAGTTCGCCATCGAGAACACCAACGCCGGCAAGGGCAGGATACTAGGTGACATGGTCGAGGCCATCGAGTATCCGGAGTGGGCCGACCAGTACAGCGTCATGGCCGTTCCGAAGATAGTCATCATCGTCGACGGCGAGGACAAGGTCCAGTTCGAGGGTGCCTACCCGGAGAAGATGTTCATGGAGAAGCTCCTCGCGGCCCTTGAGTGAGGCCCCAGTTTTCTATTTCCTTTCGTTATACGTGAGGTTCCGTGACGGTCCGGTCAATGTGCCCAGTCCATCAGACCTTCCACGGAAAAGTTATAAATCCCTCAGCCCAGCCCATACCGGGTGGGCAAATGGGGACGAGAATCGGCGGTGTGAACGTTAAATTCACCGGAGAACTCGACGACGGTTTTGAGAACGCTTTCACCGGACTTTTCGCGAGGCGCTATCTTCCGGACGTGGGGGAGGGCGCGGGCGACGCGCAGGTCATTGTGGAGCGGTTCAATGGCGAGAGGTTCAGGGTGTTCAGCGCCGCCTACGACTACATGGGCAGGGACGAGTACAAGATAGAGTCAGGGGTTCCCTCGGCGTACGGCAACGAGGCACCGATATTCTTCATCCTGCAGGCGGCGGCAAGGGCCGGCGCAAAGCTGGGCAGGGTCTTCATAACGGACTCCGTTGGAGTGGTGGCCCCCAACGGGAAGGCTATTCTCTTCGTAGGTTATCCCCACACCGGGAAGAGCACCATGTCAGTCCTTGCGATGGCTGCCGGGATGCCCGTTCTGAGCACGGAGAACACGGTCGTTGAAGTCAGGGACGGGAGGCTCACCATAGTCGGGGGAACGGACGTCCTCGTCTACGACCCCCGGGTGGAGGGCATCTACGACATCGAGGTTCCCTACGATGAGCAGACGAGAAGCGGCTACAGGATAAAGGACCTCAGGAGGGACCCGGAGAGGGAGAGGCTCCTCCGGCGGGGCGTGGAGATAGACATGATAGTTCTCCTTCACGCGGCCTTCAACTGCATGGAGGCGAGCTTCTCCAGGATAAAGGGCAGGAAAGTCAGGAAGACGCTCTGGTACTTCTCAACCGCCCTCATGAAGGGACTCGACTACTACGATCCGATGCCACTTCACGTCCCGATGAACGACGAAATAAGCAGTAGAGTCTTATTGCAACCGGGTATGAGAGGACTCCTGACTCTGGGTGGGATTGTCTTTCAATTCTCCTAGAGTCTTATTGCAACTATGTAATCAGCGAGGTAATAGTATGCTGTATAGGTTTCTTTCAATTCTCCTAGAGTCTTATTGCAACTCATCTTTGACAGGTCGAGCTTGTCTTCGTAGATCATCTTTCAATTCTCCTAGAGTCTTATTGCAACGCTGACGACCTCGTGAGACAGGTCCAGGTCGAGACCCTTTCAATTCTCTAGAGTCTTATTGCAACTGAGGTCCCGGGTGATGTCTTCCTCGTGTCATCTTTTCTTTCAATTCTCCTAGAGTCTTATTGCAACTGGTGTGGCTTGTACTCTGATCTCGTCGACTCTTAGCTTTCAATTCTCCTAGAGTCTTATTGCAACGTCCGCTTTTTCAACCTTCCGCAGTCGGTAGCTCCTCTTTCAATTCTCCTAGAGTCTTATTGCAGCCCTCAGCGACGCCCTTCCTAATCCAGCCCTGCTTTTCTTTCAATTCTCCTAGAGTCTTATTGCAGCCTTCTCAATACCCTCAGACTCCTTGCCGAGGAGCTCTTTCAATTCTCCTAGAGTCTTATTGCAGCCAATAATGTCCATCTCCATGTATTTGAGGATAATTGCTTTCAATTCTCCTAGAGTCTTATTGCAGCGGTTCTCTACTGGATTCTGGAGGAAGCCTATGTCTTCTTTCAATTCTCCTAGAGTCTTATTGCAACTCTCGTCCCATGCCGTCACGACGGTGACGATGAGGTATCTTTCAATTCTCCTAGAGTCTTATTGCAACCGTGCGAGCGCGGATACATCAGATTCGCGACGACATACTTTCAATTCTCCTAGAGTCTTATTGCAACTCGACGAGATCAGAGTACAAGCCACACCATTCACCAAGGCTTTCAATTCTCCTAGAGTCTTATTGCAACCCTCCAGCCACTGAAGGAATTCCTCCACGTCGATTCCCTTTCAATTCTCCTAGAGTCTTATTGCAACCTGATGTGGAAGTTCACGAACGTCGAAGTGAAGTTCACTTTCAATTCTCCTAGAGTCTTATTGCAACGGAGATCCTTGCGCGGAGCGTTAGGAGCGGACCCTCTCTTTCAATTCTCCTAGAGTCTTATTGCAACGCAGAATGATAGCAGAGGCGTGGTTTGTAATCACTGCTTTCAATTCTCCTAGAGTCTTATTGCAACGTCCCACTTCAGTTTGACTTTTTTACCAGGCTCTGGGCTTTCAATTCTCCTAGAGTCTTATTGCAACGGCAGTGCTTAAAGCGAACGTTTTCACCGAAATAGCTCTTTCAATTCTCCTAGAGTCTTATTGCAACGCACAACGGTATACTTCGACGACGTAGTATATGAAGCTTTCAATTCTCCTAGAGTCTTATTGCAACGTAAACCCTTCGTCTAGCATCCCCCCACAACCCCCGTCCTTTCAATTCTCCTAGAGTCTTATTGCAACCTGCGGGGGAAGGTTCTGCGATAGCTGATGAAAAGACTTTCAATTCTCCTAGAGTCTTATTGCAACTCCAATTATGGGCCCGTCTCACGTGCCCCGCGGACTCCACTCTTTCAATTCTCCTAGAGTCTTATTGCAACTGTAGAGGCGCCGAGTGTCGTGAAAGACGTTCAGTTTCTTTCAATTCTCCTAGAGTCTTATTGCAACTCTAAAAAAGCATTGAGGTCTCCCCCCACGAGCTCCTTTCAATTCTCCTAGAGTCTTATTGCAACCAAGGACCCAGATGAGTACTGGAACTACGTGATAAGCCTTTCAATTCTCCTAGAGTCTTATTGCAACATAGAGGACTGGAGCGAGTACCTTCGCCCGCAACTCACTTTCAATTCTCCTAGAGTCTTATTGCAACTGTTGTCCTTTGTGATGGCCGGGTCGATTATCAGGCTTTCAATTCTCCTAGAGTCTTATTGCAACAACAACACCCTGCAGAAGGCGACGCCTGACAAAAAGTCCTTTCAATTCTCCTAGAGTCTTATTGCAACCGAGGCCGTCAAGTACGCCCTCGGCAACCCGACCTTCTTTCAATTCTCCTAGAGTCTTATTGCAACCTGGTGATATGCGATGACCCAAGCGAGCATCCTCAGCCTTTCAATTCTCCTAGAGTCTTATTGCAACTGGGTGGTTGTTATGGGCGACCAAGCTACCAAGATTTCTTTCAATTCTCCTAGAGTCTTATTGCAACTTCCTCATTGACCTGCCGGAGGGCCTCATGCTCCCCTTTCAATTCTCCTAGAGTCTTATTGCAACCCATCGACTGGAGGCGCTGAGCGCCCCCCATCAATTTTCTTTCAATTCTCCTAGAGTCTTATTGCAACACCTTTCTGGGAGGTCTCAGCCGAGCGGTTTATCGAGCTTTCAATTCTCCTAGAGTCTTATTGCAACTGAACGGCACCTATGGCCTGCTGAACCCTGCACCTTTCCTTTCAATTCTCCTAGAGTCTTATTGCAACAATCTCCTTGAACGTCGTGGTGGCCTTGCTCATCCTCACTTTCAATTCTCCTAGAGTCTTATTGCAACGAGAACCTCATTGACGAGAAGCGCATCTACGAGAAGAACTTTCAATTCTCCTAGAGTCTTATTGCAACCAGCAGTTGGAGAAGTTTGCGGCGTGGATTTACATGACTTTCAATTCTCCTAGAGTCTTATTGCAACCTTGTGGACGCCGTTGGCTCCGTCGGTTGGAGGGGCTTTCAATTCTCCTAGAGTCTTATTGCAACACTTTATCAGCTCCGTTATGTCGCCGAGCTCGCTCCCTTTCAATTCTCCTAGAGTCTTATTGCAACTATAAATGGGCGACTCGTTCTTGGGCAGGTGATAATCACTTTCAATTCTCCTAGAGTCTTATTGCAACCCGCTTGAGGTCGAGGGTGGGGCCGGCGTCCCGCTCACTTTCAATTCTCCTAGAGTCTTATTGCAACTATAAATGGGCGACTCGTTCTTGGGCAGGTGATAATCACTTTCAATTCTCCTAGAGTCTTATTGCAACCCGCTTGAGGTCGAGGGTGGGGCCGGCGTCCCGCTCACTTTCAATTCTCCTAGAGTCTTATTGCAACTCTGCCAGTCCTTAAACTGGAGGTCGAGCGGCCTCTCCGGCTTTCAATTCTCCTAGAGTCTTATTGCAACCATATCCCCCATGTTCCATCACCTCGTAGTCTTTTGATCTTTCAATTCTCCTAGAGTCTTATTGCAACTCAAGGGCGTTGTGAGCTTCAGCGTCGCGGCAATCCTCTTTCAATTCTCCTAGAGTCTTATTGCAACCAAGCTCGACACCAACCTGGATGGCGTCGACGACACCCTTTCAATTCTCCTAGAGTCTTATTGCAACCTTCGATTTTCCATATAGATTCTATATAAAGGAAATACTTTCAATTCTCCTAGAGTCTTATTGCAACAGGCATCATCGTGGACTACAGCGTTGGAGGGTGAAAAACTTTCAATTCTCCTAGAGTCTTATTGCAACATCCTTTGATTAAAGTCAATGGAAAGCCCCCCACCTTCTTTCAATTCTCCTAGAGTCTTATTGCAACTAGAATTAGACCACTCGTCGAACTAACTGACAAAGACACTTTCAATTCTCCTAGAGTCTTATTGCAACCCGAGAAGTGAATACTCTTTTCCGTCTTCCGCACCGAGCTTTCAATTCTCCTAGAGTCTTATTGCAACTGAAAATGAAGAATCTGCTGAAGGGGAAGCAGAAGAGCTTTCAATTCTCCTAGAGTCTTATTGCAACCAGCTCATTCCAAAGTTCGTGATGGGAGGGTGAGAGCACTTTCAATTCTCCTAGAGTCTTATTGCAACAGGTGTTGCTCGCGGGTTATCACTCCACGAGTCTTCCTTTCAATTCTCCTAGAGTCTTATTGCAACTGGAGCAACGCTGATGCTCTGGTTTATATCGGCCGGCCTTTCAATTCTCCTAGAGTCTTATTGCAACCCGAACTTAATGCCAAAGCCGTGCAAGCGATATTTCCGCTTTCAATTCTCCTAGAGTCTTATTGCAACGAGAAAATCATAGTCTCAATGAGCCTTGGAAGTCCATTCTTTCAATTCTCCTAGAGTCTTATTGCAACCATCTTGGAGTACACCAACGCGGGCTTTGTCTCGACAGCTTTCAATTCTCCTAGAGTCTTATTGCAACCGAGAGAGCCGTCTTTTCTGACTTCTATGATGTCAGAGCTTTCAATTCTCCTAGAGTCTTATTGCAACCTCGATTCAGGAGCAGATTGAGCGGGTTCTCTCGAAGCTTTCAATTCTCCTAGAGTCTTATTGCAACCCAGGCGTCCGCGACGGCATCTTCCGCGTCCTCTGGGCTTTCAATTCTCCTAGAGTCTTATTGCAACGGGAACCCGGACGAAGCTACCGTACTACATAGAAACGCTTTCAATTCTCCTAGAGTCTTATTGCAACTTGATGACCCTGACGTCGGCTATCACCGCCACGGGCGGCTTTCAATTCTCCTAGAGTCTTATTGCAACTTTACCGAACCAGATATACGTACGCTCACCGATAAGCTTTCAATTCTCCTAGAGTCTTATTGCAACTCAAGCAGGGGCAGCCCTGGGTCCAGCCGTTCAGTTACCCTTTCAATTCTCCTAGAGTCTTATTGCAACTCATTCAGCCACCCGCTGGCAAAATTTGGCGGGTTATCTTTCAATTCTCCTAGAGTCTTATTGCAACCGACTGGAACGTTCAGGCGCCGGGCACTGTCAAGGCCTTTCAATTCTCCTAGAGTCTTATTGCAACTGTAGACAAAAAAATCCTTCAGTCAGTAACACGGAAAACTTTCAATTCTCCTAGAGTCTTATTGCAACGTTGAGGAAATATTGCATACACAATAAGATCTCCGAGCTTTCAATTCTCCTAGAGTCTTATTGCAACCCTGCCGAACTCTCTGGCAAAGTCTTCGTTAGCGAGGCTTTCAATTCTCCTAGAGTCTTATTGCAACTCCCTCCCGGAAACAAAGCCTGTGCTGAATAGGTTGACTTTCAATTCTCCTAGAGTCTTATTGCAACAAAACCCAAAAGGGTCGGAAAATAACATTTTGGGAGTCTTTCAATTCTCCTAGAGTCTTATTGCAACAGGCCGGCGTAAAGGACTACGACACGTGGAAGTCATCTTTCAATTCTCCTAGAGTCTTATTGCAACGGCAGGTGTGCGACCGGGACAGGAACCTCGACCTCTTCCTTTCAATTCTCCTAGAGTCTTATTGCAACCTTTATCAGCTCCGTTATGTCGCCGAGCTCGCTCCCCTTTCAATTCTCCTAGAGTCTTATTGCAACGTTGAAACTCTGTCATACAAGCCCGGTTTGTTCTCCCTTTCAATTCTCCTAGAGTCTTATTGCAACGGCCTCTATCATCTTCACGATTATCTTCCTATGCTTCTTTCAATTCTCCTAGAGTCTTATTGCAACGCGGAAAGTATAGATGCCGACCCTAACGAGCCGGCCCTCTTTCAATTCTCCTAGAGTCTTATTGCAACGCTGAGGGGTCATCCCTCACCTCCTCCAGAGGCTTCGTCTTTCAATTCTCCTAGAGTCTTATTGCAACCCTGAGGATGGCTCGCAAGCTAACCAGGGACCCGGCTTTCAATTCTCCTAGAGTCTTATTGCAACACTTATCATACCACAAGAGCCTCTACACCCTTGCCACTTTCAATTCTCCTAGAGTCTTATTGCAACGAAGGGACTATCTGAATCATTCTTGACACGGACCGTTACTTTCAATTCTCCTAGAGTCTTATTGCAACTGGTTTCAGGGAAGATTCTGAATGCGTTCGAGTTTGACTTTCAATTCTCCTAGAGTCTTATTGCAACTTCTATTGAGGTTAATGACTATGTCGATCTAATTGTCCTTTCAATTCTCCTAGAGTCTTATTGCAACGTTTTCCCGTTGTAGTCGTTGTCAATTATCACTTTTCCTTTCAATTCTCCTAGAGTCTTATTGCAACAGGGCGGTTTTTGCTTTCTTTTGCCCTATAAAAGAATAAGGTGCGTTTATTTTTATAAGCCTTTCTTTAGAGGGGGCTTTGGACGGCCTTCCGAAGTCTTTAATCCAAGGTTTAGTTGGGGTTCCATTTCCCCATTATGGAAAAACACGGGCCTGTTTGAGCTGGACCTTCTATGTTCTTATGAGTTCCTGCGCTTTTTTGAAGGCCTATTAGCTTAGAGTATAAGTGTTTCTGCGTTAATTAGCCAGATATCTTATTTCATCAATATGTGGACGTATTAGAGAGCACTCGCGGCTTTTCCATGAATCCCGAAAAAATTTCGTCATATCCCCACAAGAGATAATAACAAAACGTTACATACTAACCTGATGTTATTCAAGGCTTTCTGAGGCTTAACCGGCATGTATTTTTGATTATACTCCTCAGATCCCGAGTTTTGATGTATTTTGGACATTTGAATATGATACTGCACAATCGCAACTCCTAAAAGCCCTTTTTAGTATTTCCTCCGGTGAGAGGATGTACGTAGTTATAGTCTACGACGTGGCCGTAAAGAGAGTGAACAGGGTCAAGAAGTTCCTCCGCCAGCACCTTCACTGGGTTCAGAACAGCGTCTTTGAGGGCGAGGTTACCAGGGCAGAGTACGAGCGCATTAAAGCAGGGCTGAAGGAAATAATAGACGAGGACGAGGACTCCGTTGTAATCTACCGCCTCCGCTCACAGCCCCTCCGCGACGTCTTTGGAACGGAGAAGAATCCGATGGAGGACATCATCTAGGCGCCCTCTCTGTGATTGCAGAACATATCGGCCTGAAGATGCAGTTCTTGCACTCCCAGCCGAACCTCGGCTCGGGCCTTTCTGGGACTTCTCCATTCTCAAGGTCCTCAACGAGATTTATGACGTCTCTGGCGCGCTGTAATAACTCTTTGAACATTTCTTCGTCCTTCTTCACAGGTATCTTTTTCCACGGCACGAGGCTATTCCGGTTGAACACCCATAGGTGCCCGACTTCAACGTTGGGAAGCATGTGGAGGTACGCGTTCAGCTGTTCGACGTACGCTATCACCACGCTGTCATCGGGTATTTCATCTGGCCCCTCGATGCCCTCGGGGATTCCCTCGTAGGGGTATTCGTGAAGGAACTTGAACTCGAAGACGTGCTTTCCGACGACCAGGTCGGCCCGCCCGCTCAGAACCCACCCGTCCTCAAGTTCGTACTGAACCGGGACCTCGACGAGCGGTTTCTCCTGTAGATTGCCCTTCAGGTAGTCCCAGGAATTGACTATCGTGTCCATCAGTCCGGCGTGTAGCACCGTCCCCAAAATCTGGCCGTCGTTCTTGGTTCCAAAATAGCGGACGTCAAAGCGCAGGCTCAGGGCAAGTTTAAGCGGGCAAAAGGATAGCTGCGTTATAGGCATGCTCCTCTTTGGTCCCCTCGGGTTGCCGTACCTCAGGTAGTTTTCAAGCCTCTTCGCGAACTCCTCCACCTCACCCATGGACATCACCTCAGAACCACGCCACCAGCGGCTCATACCTGGCGACTCCAACGAAATGGCGCATGAGTTTGTATGCCTCAAGCCTTATCAGCCTCTGCTTTGTGACGTTCTTTTTTAGGCCCGGATGCCTCACGCTCTTCCGCAGCTCAGCGTTGTATGTCTCCGTCACTTTTCTCATGCCTTCTTTCGTGAGCAGAATCCCGTTGAGCTCCTCCCTGAAGTGTTCCTTCTTGATAATCCCCTGTTTCACGAGCCTGTTGGCTATCCTGTCGGCTATAATCGGTTTGAATATCTCGCTCAGGTCGAGGGCTAGTGAAAAGCGCCTTTCGCCCGGCTCGTGGAGGTAGCTGACGGTGGGGACGAGCTGGGTGTTGTACAGCTCGCTCACGATCGTCGCGTAGAGTCTCGAATTCAGAAAGCTTATCAGGGCGTTCATCTCGTTCTCCGGCGGTCTGCGAGTGCGCTTGACTATCTTGAAGCCCTCAGGAAGATGTTCATCCCAGCGGGCGTAGTATTCCTGCCTTATCCGGGCCTCGACGTTCATGACCTCTGTTATTTTGCGGGCATCCTCAAGCTCCTCAAACAGCTCCCCCAGCATACTGGAGAAGCCATCGGCGACCTTCCAGCGCCTCAGGTTCTTCTCCATGTTGAGGGCGCTTCCCTTAACGAAGAGCCTCGCCAGCTCAAGGCGCTTCTCCCGGTCGAGATAGTGCTCGGCCTGCCTGATGACGAGGTCCCCGGAGTGGAGCTTCTCCTTGGGGTAAAAGCTCCCGTCGTAGTAGCCGTAGTGGTTGAAGAAGTGCACGGCTATTCCTCTCTGAGCCAAGAAATGGAGGGCCTGGGAGGTTATGTTCACGTGGCCGTAGATGTAGATGTCGTAGACACCCTCAACGGCGAGGGGCTTTTTGCCTTTCTCGTTCTCGAAGTAGAGGGTGTTTTCCCTCCGGAAGAGCGTTCCATCGGAGAGCAGGGTTATGGAGCGCTTTCTCATACCACCACCTCAAACCCAGCAGAGTTCGTAGTAGGCACACTTCTTGCACTTCTTTGATTTGACCGGTCTTGGTGGCAAGGGTAGTGATTTTATCCGTTCGACTTCCTTTATCGCCGTCTCGATTTCACCTTCCCTGCCGTCGAGCGCTATTTCTTTCGTCTCGTTGAGCTTCGGATAATGCAGGATTGCCTTCGCCTTTATGCCGAGCTTTTTGAGGTAGTAGATGTAGTAGAGCGCCTGCATCTCGTGGGCCTTCTCCATGCTTTTCCCGAGCTTGACCTCGTGGACCTCTATGGTATCGCCCCGCCGAATGAAGTCAATCTTTATGCTCCCGACTTGAACTTCCTTCTCCTCGCTGGCATAGCGCTGCTCGTGGAGGAACCTGCCGAGGTCAACCCACTCGCTCTCCTGCTCCATGGTTATACCTTTGGTAAAGTACCACAGCTTTGTCGGGCAGATGAAGAGGTAGTTGATTTCCGTGCCGGTGATGAGGAGGTCGTCGAGGGGATACTCACTCATGCCCGAACCTCCAGAGCGATCGGCTTATTACAGATCTATTTGTAACAAACAAACCTGTAACACTGATTACAATCTCATTTTTAGTTGCCTTAACACCCCAACAGACATGTAAAATTATTTAAGAAATGAAAATGACTTTCCAATTACTACCCTCTACTGGCCTTCTGGAGAGTCTTATGGGATAGTATTTGGTCTCATATGGCTTTCCAGGATTTTTTGAGGAATATGGGTTGATCTGCTCAAAGGTAGCTTTGGGTGAAAAGTCCTTCACAGGGTAGATGTATGAACCTGGTAGTATCTCAGAAATTGCAACTGGGAATATCACCTCTTGAGGGGGCTCCTCAACGAGTTCAACGCTTTTCACGTATGCCAATGAATCACTCGTGCCAAGGTATCTTATGTGCTTTGCGTAGTGCGTTACGTCTCTCGGAGCATCATCTGACAGTTCCATGTAAACCTCTACGTCTCCGGAGAAGTGTATGTATTCTCTGACGCCAAAGCTCTCTTGGAATCCGGAAGCCAACGTAGATGCACTTTGAAAGATAAATTCTCTCTTGTCCTTCGGTTCTATTATTGTGAACCTTTGTGAGTTCCCAGAAAGGGTATAGAGGGTAAATTCTTCTGAACGGTATAGTACTCGCCCTTTGAACTTTTCTTTATTCATAAAGAGGAACGTTTGCAGCTTTTCTTTATACATACCTTCAAGTTTCGTCTTTAGTCCCTTAAGTTCTCTTTTCTTTCTCTCTTTTTCATCTTTTGACAATCCCTCTGCTTCGTTTTTTGTTAGCTTTAATGGTCTAAATCCATCGGAACCGGCTTTTACGATCTTTAGGTCCTTGTCCCAAATGATTAACTCAGAAACTTTAATGGTCTGGTCTTTAATGTTAACTTCCAATTCTCCAGGGATGTAATATCCTATTGTTGATTTCCCTCCAATTTTAAACACAGGAACCTCTGAATCTGTCTTAATAATAAGTCTTTTATTCGCTTTCGACTCTAAAATAATCGTTTTTCCAATTCCCTCGGCACCAATGGCTATTCCATCCTTCTTCTTCAGTCTTTTAATAAAAACGCTATTGATTACAATTTTTTCGGGCGGTTTAACACCAACCTTGGCATTTTTAATGTAGTCAAAAATCCGTTTGCCAGTTTCAACTTTCCCGCTTATCCTTATTGCCGTTGAGACTATTGCCAGCTTTATTGTAGAGGGGGCTATTATAGGTAGCGCTAATGCATACTGTGAGGAATATTCCGGTATCCTATACGAATAAAAAGAAGGGAAATGAACGACCAGCTTGAGCCACTTAGTCACGGAGACATCCCTCCCATTCTTTCATTTAGTGTTGAAGTTCATTGTATAGGGCTCTGACTTACTTAGTAGGCTACTGAGCTTTTTAACGAACTCTGAAAGGCTATTAAATTCAACGACCTTAATCGGTTCATTATCACCGCTTTTGAAACTCTGTGCTATTGATGTAATCTCCTCCTTGTAGTTCTTTTTAAGTGGGGAAATCACTGGCACAGGAATAGGCTCGGTGGAGTACACTATTACGCCCTTAAAATCAACCGTGTGAGGTAACCGTGTTGTTGTCATAGCTCCTTGGGGTCTTAAGAACATAAGCTGGTATGCTCTCAAGGCAAGTTCGTATCTTTTTATCCTTTTGCTATCCTCACATTCATAACTGTAGACATCCTGTTTTGCCTCATTAAGACATATTCTCCATGGCTGGAACACTGTAACTATTGCATATTCTCCAGTTCTTGTTGGTCGGTGATATATCATCTGAGCAGTAGGAGCATGGGCTTCACAGTACCATTTTCCGTTTATCTTAAGTAGTCTACCCTCATCTGGGTCAGTGTCACATCCTTTAACCGAACATTTGTGTTCGCCCCATTGTCCTGGCTCCAGAACTTCTTCTATTGCTTGCGTCTGTGTAGAGTGCCTAGCATGAAGATGTATATCTCTGTATACTTCAGGAATTCCCAAGGCCCAGCCAAATTCAACGGTAGACTTCCTAGATACTGTAACTTTCTCAGTAATCATGAATCCGTGGATATCACATATATCACAGGTGTTTAGGGCCTGTGATATTGCATCTTCTGGTCTATTGATGCTACTCTTAACCGTCGAGTTAGTTTTTATGACATAGTTAAACCTCTCCGGGTGTTGTATTTTGCAAGCGTCACACAGATTATTTTTGGTATCTAGTATCCACATCATCTCGGCGTGTATGTGCTTGAGCATTTCTCCTGAGATGCCGTCGGTAGTTACTGCCTTCCTAGTGTTTGGGTCTATTATCTTGACGCTTCTTGGCTCAACGACGTTTCCAACGTTCCCTTCGTTATTGAGGCTGTGGAGCTCCCAAAGGGCCCTACCGAGTATGGCAATCTCAAAAACCTTTGTCTTTTCTTCACTCATTCTCCTCACCTCCTTTAACAAGGGCATAGCTTATGAGTGCAGAACGAACAAGCTTGACGCCGTGTTCATCCACCAGCCTTATTAGTTCAACAAGGCTCTCTTCCTTCGGTCTTTTCAGTTGCTTGCCTTTGTAACCTTTCTTTGCCAGAGTTTCATACCTCCTGAGGAAGCGCTTTATCACTTCTGCGAACTGCTCTTTGGTTTCGGCATATTCTAGTTCGACTAGAGAGGAGTAGTCTTCCCCGATTCTCAGGGCTTTTCTAAGTGCTACTCCAAAGTCCTTGACTGCTTCGTTCTCAAACAGCTCAGCTAACTTCGACATTCTTCAACACCTCCAAAAGGGAATCCGCGTCATAAGAACCGAATTTTATTGAGTTTGACCTCAACTCGTTTCTTAAGTGAAGCCGGATGTAGGAGTAGTAGTTCTCCAAAGTTGGTTCAGCTATGAACTTAGATAACGCCATGGCAATGTCTTCGTAGCCCTTGATGTAGGAAGTTCTATCAAGAATCTCAGTCCACTTGTCAATGGCCTCCTCACCTTCGAGCGTCTCAACAAGGGAGTGGAGAAAATCCAACGGAAATAGACCAGAGGTAAAGGGCTTAGGTTGATTCCCGGTCCTCATCATGACACCATAGAGGATTCCTCCGATTTTGGGTAGAAAAGAACCGCCACGCATTAGCTCTTTTTCTTCTTTTACGAGCCTAACTGCAATTCTCGCAACTGTAGAGAAATAGCCTGCTCTATGGAAGCCTTTGACAGATTCCTTCAGCCTGTGTTTTATTGCATAAATGTCCTCAACTCTGGTGTCCAGTGGAAGGGGATAAACAGCCACCACATACTCCTTTGAGCCTTTCCAGACAGAGATATTTATTGCCCCCAACACAGCGAGATAGAGCTCCTCAGCAGGTATCTTTACTTGACTCTCGCGTAATGAAGCCGGAACTATTTCCCCTCTTTTTTCTCTGATAGCTTTTGGAATTTCCACCCTAATGCCTTTACTCGCCCCAAGTTCGAGAGATTGGGGTAGTGTAACGGATTTCCCTGTGAGATTATCAATCAAAACTGTTCCTCCGTCAAGTTTATGCTCAAAAATCCGCTTTATTCTATCTTCATCTGTGAGAAATTCTTCCATATCCTTTCTGATGCCCTCTCGATCTTTACTTTTCAGAGTACCCAGAACATTGGCCCATTCCTCAATGTCTTTACCTAAGTAGCCCTCAATTTTTGAAAGCTTTGAAAAATCTAGTTCATTCCTACTTCGTATTTCGTAATAGCTTCCTGTATCAGCAATAACGGCTTCTTTGGACAGGGTACGAACTACTATGCCAAGTCCATAGGCTTTCGCTAAGTCAAGGAATTGCCATCCAGTTTTAGGGACTAAATATCGATTCATACGATTCACCACCTGTAGCCAGTCTATCAGAAATGCGAAGGAGCTTTGAAACTAACCCATAAAGCCGGTAATACTCATTCTCATCAGCAACATTCAGGTAGTTGAATCCTAAAGAGCCAGCTGGATGGCCGTTAATAAGAGAGGTCTCAATATCGTCCAGGGGATAAACTTGCAAAATGTAATCCACCACATTGGGAATTAATTTGAACTTCTGGAACTTTGAAGACCAAGGAGAGTGGTGATGGGCTATAGCAAGGTAGAAAACCTTAGCAAGTCCACGATCTTCAAAGTGTTCTCCCAAGTATCTTTCAAGCGCCTTAGCCGAGACGGTTGCATGCGGTGGCAACTTGCCTTTCTTCTCAAATCCGTGGGCTATTGGCTCTTCCCCGAGTCTCCAGCCCGCTTTTTTCTGCCAGTAGATGTTCAACTTTCCAAGGTCGTGCAAAGCGACGCTCAGTTCTACCCAACTAATCAGCTCTTTCTTAGAAACACCAAAATATTTGGCAAATGCTCTAATTGGATAGTCGTAGCGTGGAAGCATATACACTCTCAGGACATCGAGAGCTTTTCTCGAATGTTCTACCCAGCTTTCCTTTCTCATTCTGCCTTCTCCAACCACATTGATTACTTTGTCTCTTTCCTCAAACTCAAACCTCTTGATGTCCCCGTCACAATCAAAGAGCAGTCCCAGCTCCGATGAATAGCTAATGCCCGTTATTATATAGAACTCAAACGGCATTATCTCGTTCTTATCTGAGACAGGAACAAAGGTGTATCTACTTTCGTATTCATCAATGATAAAGCTCTCTTCCACCCTGTAGATTCCCTCTCCAACTTCCATAATTTGGTCGAATTTACCTTTAAGAACTCTGAAATCAACCCGAAGGCGCTTGAGCTTCCAGGCATCGTCAGGATTCAGATTACTTACGTCGTCGTAGATTGCAACATCAACTGAATACGCCTCTCTAACATTCTCTTCAACATAGGATCTTTTACCGTCATAAACTGCCCTTGCAAGGCCTCCCAGTCGCTCATAAAATTTGTATGGATCCAGATAGCCCTCAAACGGTTTTGAGAGAACTCTCTCAACAAGTTCTATCTCTGTCTGCCAATCAAGTAGTTCAACACCCTTTAGAGCATCGATAGTGGATTCAACGAGTTCCTTAGAGTAAGGGGCATAGGGATTTCCCGCTTTTTTCTCGACGTTATATACTATAATCTCGCCTTTATCTCCCCATCTAGCAACTCTTCCAGCTCTCTGGATGAGAGAATCAATAGGAGAGACCTCAGTTAGGAGTTTCTCTGAAGATATATCCATTCCTACTTCAATAACCTGTGTTGATATCAGTATAGCTTCATTAGCAGAGCTTCCCTTCCCAAAGATTTCCCTGACTTTTGCCTCTTTCTGGGATCTATCTTCCTCTAGGAAGCGAGAGTGGATTAAAATTACCGGCCTGTCAGCGTTGGCCTTCAATTCCCGATAAAGTTGCTGGGCTTTCCCGACCGTATTGACGACGACAATGAGATTATCAACGTCTTCCGCTTGTCTTTCTATTTCCTTTGCTGTGAGGCAGGTTTCATTAAACAGAGGCTCCGTATTGAGTTCAACTTTTCTTCTTGCCCTTGCTTTTATTTCCTTTTCATCTTCTACATCTATTATCTCAACTTTCCCACCCTTTTTCTTGGCTAAAGCTTTCACTCGCTCCATAAAGTTTCTGGGTAGGGTTGCTGACATCATAACAAATGGAATACCTAACTTCGCACTCTCAATGCTCATGGCGACTGAAGTTAGAAGTCCCTTCTCAGGGTGAAGGGTATGAACCTCATCAAAAACAAGCATCGCAGAACCTGCTGTCCCTAGAAATATGTTTCCCCATCTTTTCGGCATGCTCAGGGGAACGCTTAGGTAAGCTCCAGCTGTTTGATCAATGGTTGCTACAATCAAGTCTTCCTCGAAGAGTGAACTCTCAGGCCTTTTGCCATGATGAACTGCCACCCGAAGCTTCTTATAGGAAGCGTATCGCCTCGCTCTTCCCCCTATACTCTCCACGAGCGTTCTGTTGGGGAGTGAATAAATCATTTGGGAGGGTAAATTTTCATTAATCTTAAAGATAAATGGAATAAGAACCATTTCACTTTTTCCCGAGCCGGTTGGAGCACGAACTATGAGGGAGCTCCCTTCAATTAAACTCTCCATTGCCTCCCGTTGAAAGGTGTAGGGATTAAATCCTGTTGCCTTTCGAAAGTCCTCTCTTGCTCCCATCAACCTTCACCATCCCAAACCCGATCGAGTTCTTCTCCCCGAAGCCGGCCATGTAGCCCGCCCTCAGGAGCCCCTCGTCGCCCTTTGCCCGGAAGACAAGGTGCCACGCCACCTGGAAAATGCCGGGCTTTACCTCGAAGCGCTTGGGCTTGGCGTTGAGCACCTTCATATCGAAATCTTCCGGCGGCCTCTCGGCGTATATCGCGAGGTACTTCTCCCGAAGGTTCTCCAGTATCAGCTCGTAGAACTCCGGTTCGGTCGGACTCAGGTCGTAGCTCCTCGGCCTGCCGAACTGAACCCTCTTCGTCGTCACGGCTATCGGCGAAAGCGTCACGAACTTCCTTCCGCTCAGTTTCTCGGGCTCCGCCAGAGCCTTGACCTCCTCCACCACGAACCTCTCGCCCCAGAGCTCGACCTCGGGCTTTTGGAGCAGGCCGCCGATGAAGGCCTCGGCTATCTCCGGAGAGGCAGTTGAGAAGTAGAAGTACGCCCTACCATGGCCGAAGAAGTAGGGCTTTCCCTTTTCCAATTCCCTCCTCTCGGCCATGAACAGGGAAAACGTGAAGAGCTTGGGCATCTTCGGCGAATGAAGGCGGAGGCTCAGGTGGGGGTTGACGCGCTGAATCCTTCGATAAATCAAACCCTGCAGCTTGTGCTGGTGATTGAAGGGAACCTGGAACGGTTCATTCTCCGGCTGGAGTCTTATTGCAAACCTCATACCCATGCCTCCATGCGGGATGGTGTATGGCACAACATGGCAAAAAGAGTACGTTCTCAGACCTTATAAGGCTTTCTATGCACCAAAGTATGAAATGAAATGAGCATTATGTTCTACTCAATGACGATGCGGTAGTAACTTATTACTACGAGGACTACACAACTCAGCCCTCCATGCACCTATAGCATGTCAAAATGTACAAACCCAACTGCGATAACCACACTATATCTTGAGATACCCGCAAACTCAGAATAGGAGAGAAAAGGGCCAAAAGCCCTCAGAGAAGCATCCTGGCGTCGACGGCAACGGCTGAGTCCTCGTAGGCGAAGATCGGGTTGATGTCGAGCTCCTTGATCTCCGGAAGCTCAAGGGCGAGCTCGCCGACCTTGGTGATTATCTCGGCGAGGGCCTCGATGTCCACCGGCTTCTCACCGCGGGCTCCGGCGAGGATCGGGTAGGCCTTGATCTCCTTGATCATGTCGAGGGCCTCGTCCTTGGTTATCGGGGCGACGCGGAAGCTGACGTCCTTGAGGATCTCGACGAAGATTCCACCGAGGCCAAACATGATGGCCGGACCGAACTGCGGGTCGCGGATCATACCGACGATGACCTCCTTGCCAAGCGGGAGCATCCTGTAAACGATGACGCCCCAGAGGTCGGCGTCCGGCTTGTAGTTCTTGGCGTTCTCCATGATGGTCTTAAAGGCCCGCCTGGCCTCCTCGTCGCTCTTGATGTTGACCTTAACACCGCCGGCGTCGCTCTTGTGGATGATCTGCGGAGAAACGATCTTCATGACGACCGGGTAGCCGATCTCCCTGGCGAACTGAACGGCCTCCTCCTCGTTGGTGGCGACCTTGAAGTCCGGAACGGGGACGCCGTAGAGCTTGAGTATCTCCTTCGCCTCAGGCTCGACGAGCGGCCTGTTTTCGGCCTTGGCCTTCTCGATGATTGCCCTAGCCTTCTCAATCCTGTCCATACCAATCACCTCATCAGCTTGACAGTTCTCAATCCGACCGGGCAGTTAAAAGGGTTTCCATTCGTCAACCTATCGTTTCTTTCGTTTCGGCTCGGTTTGAAGCGATGTCCGGGTTATAAATACCCCAGAGTTCAAGGTATTAGTGGTGATTGGAATGAATCGGAAGATTATTGCGGGTATCGGAGGAATTTTGGTGATGGTTCTGGCGGTTTTTTCCTTCCAGGGCGGCAAGGCTTCGGCCGCCGAAACGACCGTCGTGCTGTACAACTCTGCCAGGATAGGCGTTGTTGAGAAAACGCTGGAGCTTGAGCTCAAAGAGGGCATGAACGAGGTTCCCCTTGAGGAGCTGGCAGGCCTGAACATAGCCGAGGTAACGATTAGGCCGCTCGACGAGGGCGTTCAGGTTCTCGGAGTATTCAGCAGGGGCCAGAGCGGGGACGTTTACAGCGCCAACGTCGGAAGCGAGGTCGAGGTCAAGCTGAGGAGCGGCGACACCGTTACTGGCAAGTTCCTCGGCTTCAAGAACGGAAAGATAGCCATCGAGGGCGACGGCTACTACCTCATAAACCCGAACGAGGTGGCCTACTTCAAGGCCAAGAACCTTGAGGGGAAGGCGACCGCCTACGCGGTTCTTCGGGCGGAAGAAGCCGGAAAGTACAACGTGAGCATCGTCTACCGCGTCTCCAACATGAGCTGGGAGAGCAGGTACAAGCTCTACATCGGCGATAACGCGAAGCTCTACGGCTACATCGTCCTCAACAACCCGACCGCCCAGGAGTTCAAGGACGCGAAGGTTCTCCTGGTTGCGGGCGACGTTCAGCTGTATCAGAACGTCCCCCAGCCGAGGGTTCTCTATGCCCTGGCTGAGAAGGGAACCGATCAGGTCAACGTGGGCCAGCCGGAGAAGATAGAGGCGTTCTACCTCTACAAGCTCGGTGTGGCCGACATCAACCCTGCCAGCACGATGATGTACCCATACATCAACTTCGAAGTCCCCTTCGAGAGGGAGTACCTCTACGAGAGCTGGCCGTACAGCAGGGAGGGGGCGGTCTACGAGTCGATATCATTCAAGACCGAGAAGGTTCTTCCGGCGGGGATAGCTGAGATATACCGGGAAACCGACGACGGGGCCCTCCTCATCGGTGAGAGGGCCATAGAGCACACGCCCGAAGGGGATACACTCAGGATAGGCATCGGGAAGGATTACGACCTCAAGGGCAGCACGGTAGTTCTTGAGGAGAAGCACGACGACCACTACGCATACTACAAGGTCAAGATCACCCTTGAGAACTTTGGAAAGGACGCCAAGACCGTCATAGTCAGGCACTACAAGTGGGGCAAGGTTCTGAGCTCAAGCATGGAGCCCATTGACGAGACCGGGAACTACGTCGAGTTCAGGGTTACGGTTAACCCTGGAGAAAAGAAGGAGATAGTCTTTGACTACGAGAACCGCTATTAGCTCTTGCGGAGCGTTACCTCAAACCTCTTTTCTCCTTTTGATACGTCGAGAACGAGGCTCTTGTCGTAGTCTATGAACTTTGTGCTCAGCACCGCGTAGCCCTCGCTTTGAAGGAACTCCGCCATTTTAAGGCCGAGGTCGTCGAAGAATTCCGCCGCCATAGTGGCCATGCTCGGCTCCTTTATGCCGAGCTCATCGTGATAGCGCCTCGCGAGCTCAAAAACATCCATGGTCACCACCGGATATAGTACTCGTGGGGAAATAAAACGGTTGCGGTCGAAAGGCTTAAAGCGAACCCAACCAAAGCCCCTAAAGTGAGTGCCATGGACGAGAAAACCCTCAAGAAGGGGGAGCGCTATTACAAGGCCGGAAAGGTTCTCTGGGTAGTCAAACGTGGAAACAGACTCTTCTCCAAGGTTCTGGGTACGTATCCATACTACGTCGAGCTTGACATCTCAACGGGCGAGAACCGCTGCACGTGTCCCCTTGGAGGGGACTGCAAGCACGTGGCGGCGGTCGTGAAAGCCTACGATGCCGGCTTCTACTTCGAGAGCTTCGATAAACATACCGAGCTCTTTCCTGAGGCGGTAGCTATGGAGTTCCTGGCTGAGGTTCCGGAGCTGGCGCTCGACGTTACCCTCAAGGAGCTGAGGTTTTCACTCAGCACGGACGAGAGCGGGAGCGAGGTTGCCAAACTCTTCAGGAGAGCGTTAAAGCTCGTCAGGATGACCCGCAAGATGGAGGCACTCCACGTCCTTGAGGAAATCCTCGCGGAGTACAAGCACGTCTTCAGCGACTACGAGCTTTCGGCGAAGCTTGAGGATGAACTGAGGGAGCTTGAGGCGGCCATCTAAAAACCCTTATAAATCCCCCTAGCACCAAATAGGAACTTAGAGGGTGAGAAAATGAAGGCGATCTATCGCGAGATGTGCCCGAACTGCCTCGGTAAAATCTCCGATGAAAGGCTGTACCTCAAGAATCCCTGCGATGAGTGCCTCGATGAAACCGCCCGGGCTGACTCTTATTTTGATCTCGTAACCGCAGTTAGAAACGCACTCCAGCTAAGGGGAACCCTCAAAGAGTGGGAGAGGATTTACGGCCTCGAAAAGGGCCTTAGGGAAATCGAGGCCTTCTTTGAAAAAGCCACCGGCTTCACCTTCTGGAGCGCGCAGAGAACCTGGGTTAAGAGACTCCTGAAGGGCAGGAGCTTCTCAATCATAGCCCCCACGGGGATGGGAAAAAGCACCTTCGGTGCGTTCATGGCGATCTGGCATGCCACGAGGGGAAAGAAGAGCTACATAGTCGTGCCCACCACCCCGCTGGTGATTCAAACCGCCAAAAAGCTCCAGGCGATAGCTGAGAGGGCCGGCGCCGAGATAAACCTCGCATACTACCACGGCAACCTCCGGAAGAAGGAAAGGGAGGAGATGCTGGCCAAGATTCAGAATGGGGACTACGACATCCTCGTCACCAGCGCCCAGTGGCTCGCCAGAAAGTTTGATGATGTTCTGAAGGGCAGGCGCTTTGACTTCATCTTCGTCGACGATGTCGATGCGTTCCTAAAGGCCAGCAAGAACATAGACCGCTCCCTTCTACTCCTCGGCTTCAACGACGAGGTAATCGAAAAGGCCTGGGAGATAATCCGTCTGAAGAAGCAGATGTCCAAATACCTGAACGGACGCGCCAAGGACAGGGAGGAGAGGCTCAAGGAGCTGAACGCCCAAATCTCAGAGCTCCAGCGTGAAATCGAAGAATTCAAGGCCAAAAACGGCGTAGGGATAATGATAATCGCCTCCGCCACAGGTTCTGCGAGGGGCGACAGGATAAAGCTCTACCGTGAGCTGCTCGGCTTCGAGGTTGGAAGCGGAAGGAGTGCCCTCAGAAACGTCGTTGACAGCTATATAAAACCGAGCAGGGACATCAAGGAGCACGTGGAGGAGCTCCTCAACCGGCTCGGAGCGGGCGGGATAATATTCACGCCTATCGACCAGGGGCTTGCCTACGCCGAGGAGCTGGCGCATTATCTCCGCGAACGCGGCTTCAGAATCGAACTCGTCAGCTCCAAGAACAGGAAGGCCATCGAACGCTTCGAGAACGGCGAGGCCGACTACCTCATAGGCTCGGCAACCTACTACGGCTCCCTCGTCCGCGGTCTCGACATGCCCCACCTCATCCGCTACGCGATATTCACCGGCGTTCCCAAGTTCCGCTTTTCAATAGACCTCGAAAGACCGACCATCTACCGCGCCCTCGGCCTCCTCAGCGAGGTCATGGACTTCCTGAGCGACGAAGACAGGAAGCAGGCCGAAAAGATGCACGCGAGGCTCAGGAGGCTGATAAGGAACATCCCCCAGTTCGAGCTCCTTAAGATAGAGGAAGCTTTGGCCGAGGGACTGCCGATAGAGAACGAGTTCCACAACCACGTCCTCGGTGTTTTCCGCGAGCTGGTTGAGTTCCTGAGGAAGGTTCTCAAGGACGAGGAGGTTCTCAAAAAGCTTGCCGAAGACCCATTCATCAGCCTGAAGGAGGAAGGTGGCAAGTGGTATATCGAGATTCCCGACGTTAGAACGTACATCCAGGCCACCGGAAGGACGAGCAGGCTGTTTGCCGGTGGAATCACCAAGGGACTGAGCGTGCTCATAGTTGACAACGAGAAGGTCTTCAACGGCCTCCTCAGGCAGATGCGCTGGCGCTTCACCGAGTTCAAGATGGTGCCCTTCGAGGAGCTGGACCTCGACGAGGTTCTGAGGCAGATAGACGAGGACAGGGAGAAGGTCCGCCTCGTTATGGAGGGTAAGATAAGCGCCAAGGTCAAGGACCTCGTCAAATCCGCCCTCATGATAGTGGAGAGCCCGAACAAGGCCAGGACGATAGCCAACTTCTTCGGCCAGCCGAGCAAGACGAGGATAGGTGACCTGGTCGCCTACGAGGTGAGCATAGGAAACATGATGCTGACCATTCTGGCAAGCGGAGGGCACATGTTCGACCTCGTGACGAACGAGGGCTACCACGGCGTTCTTGTTGATGAAAAAGACGGCATGCTGAAGTTCATCCCCGTCTACGACACCATCAAGCGCTGCCGCGACTGCGGCCATCAGTTCGTGGACTGGGAGGAGAAAGGAATTTGTCCGCGCTGCGGCTCGACCAACGTCCGCGACGCCCTTCAGAACGTCAAGGCGATGCGCGAGCTCGCCCAGGAGGTCGATGAGATACTCATAGCGACGGACCCCGATACGGAGGGTGAGAAGATAGCCTGGGACATCATGAACGTCCTGAGTCCGTACACGCCGAACATCAAGCGCATAGAGTTCCACGAGGTCACGAGACCGGCTATAATGCGCGCCATTGAGGAAGCCAGGGACGTCAACGAGGGCCGCGTTAACGCCCAGCTCGTCAGACGCATAGAGGACAGATGGATCGGCTTTGAGTTGAGCCAGGAACTCCAGCGCGTCTTTGAGAACCGCAACCTCTCAGCCGGAAGGGTTCAGACGCCGGTTCTGGGCTGGGTGATTGAGCGATACAAGGAGTTCACCGAGAGCGAGACGTACTTCATGGGGCTGAGCCTTGAGAACGGTCTTCGGGTCACGGTAGAACTCGGAAAAGACGGCAAAAACGTTGAACCGCCCGAATACGTCACCGTCAAGGATGTTCAGCTTGAGGAGCGCGAGCTGAACCCGATGCCGCCGTACACGACCGACGCCATGCTGAAGGACGCCTCGACCTTCCTCAAGCTGTCCGCTCCAGAGACCATGAGGCTGGCGCAGGACCTGTTCGAGGCAGGACTTACGAGCTATCATAGGACTGATTCAACTCATGTAAGTAGTACAGGCATAGAAATCGCCAAGGAGTACATCACCCAGGAACTCGGTGAGGAGTACTTTAAACCGCGCCCCTGGGGCGAGGAGGGAACCCACGAGGCCATAAGGCCAACGAGGCCGATAGACACGGGCAGGCTCATGCAACTCGTCCGCGACGGGATTATCCAGCTCCCCAAGAACCTCACCCGGAACCACTACAGGCTCTACGATATGATATTCAGGCGCTTCATGACGAGCCAGATGAAAGCTGCTAAGATACTCCACGAGAGGGCAGTCATCGACGCGGGCGTTGGAAAGGCCGAGATAGAGGGCTACGTTGAGGTAATCGAGGACGGATGGACTAAACTGAGGGGCCCGCCCTTCAGAGAGCTCCCGAGGCTTGAGGAGGGGGCGAGGCTGAAGGTCGTCGAGTCCAAGAAGTGGAAGGCGCCGAAGGTTTCCCTCTACACCCAGGGAGACATAATTTCCCTGATGAAGGAGCGCAAGATAGGAAGGCCTTCAACGTACGCAAAAATCGTCCAGACCCTGCTCCAGCGCTATTATGTCATTGAGACCCGCGGAAGGAAAAAGCTGGTGCCCACTGACCAGGGCATCAAGGTCTACCATTATCTCATAAGTAAATACAAAGAACTCGTCAGTGAGGAGAAGACCCGGGAGCTTGAGGAGATAATGGACATGATCGAGGAAAACAAGATCGACTACCAAGAGGTTCTCCGGAGACTCCATGAAGAGCTCATTAGGTATCTCGGTGAAAAGTACCCCACATAACATTATGATATTATTCTTTCATTGCAATCTGAAGTCTTTGATTTTATAACACTTAAGGTGATATATACTTCGGGCTGACGTGAACACCAAGTATGATCATCCAAATCAATCGCCCGGGAGGGTTACATAAAGTTTCAGCTGAATTTTGCTTCTTAGTAAAACCAAAAATTTTTAAAATCATAAGGTAGTAATAGGTTTGCATGTATACACAATGGCAATAATATCCAGGGAAGTCATCTTAGAATAATCTTTAAAACATAACCAGGGACACTAATAGTCTGTGGAAAAAATTTATAGGGAATGAAATCCAAACAAAAAATAGAAAATTGGGTGGTGGTAAGAAATGGTTAAGGACAGGATGGTAGAGCTCCTTCAGGAGCACTTTGAGTTGAACCTCTACGAGGCAAGGGCGTACGTGGCACTGGTTGGTTTCGGGGTCCTTACCCCCGCAGAGCTGGCCAGCGTCTCCGAGGTTCCGGCGCCAAGGACCTACGACGTTCTCAGGAGCCTGGAGAAGAAGGGCTTCGCCATAAGCCAGCCGGGCAAGGTCAACAAGTACAGGCCGGTTCACCCGCAGAACATCCTCGAAAAGTTCATCGAGGAGTGGCAGGAGCGCGTCGCAGAGGAACTTGAGGCCAAGAAGAAGGCGAAGGAGGAACTCCTTGAGCTCATGAGCCCGCTCATCGAGACTGAGATTCCGAAGTACGGCGTCGAGAAGGTCTGGGTCGTCCGCGGAATCAGGAACGCCACCCTCAAGACCAAGGAGATGTTCGAGGAGGTCAAGGAGCAGATACTCCTCGCCGACGACGGCTACATCGCGGTTAACCTGGAGAGCGACATCATCAGGGCAATAGACAACGGCGCCAAGGCCAAGATAATAGTCACCGAGACCGTGTTCCACAGGCTCGGCACCTCAAAGATAATGGACTACTACAAGGCCGGCAAGCTTGAGCTCAAGGTCATAGACAAGCTCGAACTCCCGATGCTCATCTGCGATGACGAGGTCTTCTTCGCCCTGGAGGACATGGCAGCTCGCTACTTCAACTACGAGACCCAGATATGGATCAAGGACTTCCGCGTCAAGGCTCTGTTCGAGGGCAAGTTCAACGAATACTGGAAGGCCGCCAAGAAGGCCTGATGCCCTTCTCCCTTTTCCTTTGTTCGACGATAGGAATATAGAAAAGAAAGGGTTCAGACGTATTTGAACTCTTCTTCGGCTTCGCTCGTCTCTTTAATCTTCCAGAAAAGCTTTCCTTCCTTCTGATAGCTCTCGACCTTACCCTGCTCGACGAAGCGGAGAAGGTAGCGCCTGACCTCCATGGCGGGGAGCTTTGTGATTTCAACTATCTCCTCGATGGTCTTCGGACCATCCTCCAGAGCCTTCAAAACCCTGACGTTCTTCATTCCTCTCCCTCCAGTTTCCTATACCTTTCCAGCAGTTCTATTATCTTCTCCATTACCCTTAAGTGTTTCTCAAGCTGGTCAACCTCGTCCGGCAGGGAGTTTGCAAGTTCGTTCAGCTTCTCCATGAGGCGCTCCTCAACGCCTTTCATCTCGCCCGCTTTCTGCCTTTTCCTGTGCTCGCATATCGGGCAGAAAACCCTGCCGTCCTTCTCGAAGAGCGGCGAACCGCACTTGGGGCAGTGCCTGTCCAGCATCCTCGCCCCGGAAAGCATGAGGGGCATGAGGATCGTTCTCATCTCCTCCTCAGTGGGTCCCTTGGGCGCCATCCCATCACCCCATCAGCAGCTGGAAGACCTCCACAAAGGCCTTTTTGCCCAGCCTTGAGCGGCGAATCTTATCTGAAACTTCGGCTATGTCGAAGGCGATTATCTTGAAGTTTTTCTTTACCGCCTCCAGGAGATCAAGAAGCTCCTCAAGCGTGAGCTCCCCGTGCTGGAAGCGCGCTATCCTGTATTCCGGCCTGAGAACGTCCAGGTCAACCGTCAGGTACACCTCTTCACCCAGGTATTTCTTTGCCTCGGAGATTATCTCGTCGAGGGAGTTCGTCTGGAGGTTCTTGTACGCCCTCCACTTTCCGCGAATCTTTCTGCTCCTCAGCAGGGCAGGGAAGACCTTCACACGCCTCGTCCAGAGCTGGGTCCTCTCGGTGGTTGGTATCATGAGAACCGGCGCCAGAACCACCGCGCGGTTCACGAGGCGCTCCTCCAGGGCGTAGGCGAGCCACGAGCCGTGGTCGAGGTAGTCGTGCATGAGGTCGGTGTGTGCATCGATGCTCAGCAGCGAAGGGGGGTGGAGCTTTTCAATTATGCCGTACGTTGCGAGGTGCTCCCCGACTATGTAGGCGCTGTCGAGGGGAATCCTCTCAGGGAGGAGCTCCACCCGGCTGGATTCGACTATCATGTAATCCTCGATGAGCTTGTTCCGCTTCAAGAGCTGCAGAACGTAGAGAACCCCGTCCCTGTTGGGCTTCTCGCCGAAGGGGATGAACGTTACCATTGATTCCACCCATCCGGAATTGCCCATTCACTTTTTAAACCTTGGCTGGATTCTTCAACACAATTTTGTCAAATTATGACGCCAAAGTTTAAAAAGTAGCCCCCTAAGATTAAAACGAAAACTCCTTGGAGGCGAGGAGATGATACTTCAGGTCGCTCTTGACTTAACTGACGTTGAACAGGCCATTTCTATCGCGGAGAAGGCCGCTCGCGGCGGCGCTCACTGGCTGGAGGTTGGGACTCCGCTCATTAAGAAGGAGGGCATGCGCGCGGTTGAGCTTCTCAAGAGACGCTTCCCGGACAGGAAGATAGTGGCGGACCTCAAGACAATGGACACCGGCGCTCTGGAGGTCGAGATGGCAGCAAGACACGGTGCCGACGTCGTTTCCATCCTCGGCGTGGCGGATGACAAAACGATAAAAGACGCGGTCGAAGTTGCAAGGCGCTATGGAATCAGGATTATGGTCGATCTAATCGGCGTTAAGGACAAGGTCAAGCGCGCCAAGGAACTTGAGAAGATGGGCGTTCACTACATACTCGTTCACACCGGCATAGACGAGCAGGTTCAGGGCAAGAGCCCGCTGGAAGACCTTGAAAAGGTCGTCAAAGCCGTCAGCGTTCCCGTTGCCGTCGCCGGAGGACTGAACCTTGAGACCATCCCGAAGGTCATCGAACTGGGCGCCACCATCATAATAGTCGGCGGCGCGATAACCAAGGCCAAGAATCCCGAGGGAGTTACTAGGAAAATAATCGACCTCTTCTGGGGAGAGTACATGATGACGATAAGGAAGGCCATGGCGGATATAGTGGAGCACATAGGCAACGTGGCGGAGAAGCTCAAGATAGAGCAGGTTCGCGGCTTCGTCGATGCAATGATTGGGGCGAACAAGATCTTCATCTACGGCGCCGGAAGGAGCGGCCTCGTCGGCAAGGCCTTCGCGATGAGGCTCATGCACCTCGACTTCAACGTCTACGTCGTCGGCGAGACCATAACGCCGGCCTTCGAGCCGGGCGACCTGCTCATAGCCATCAGCGGTTCCGGTGAGACCAACAGCATAGTCGATGCTGCGGAGATCGCCAAGAAGCAGGGCGGAAAGATAGTGGCGATAACCTCCTACGCCAACTCCACCCTCGGCAGACTCTCCGACGTCGTGGTCGAGATACCCGGAAGGGCTAAGACCGACATTCCGACGGACTACATAGCGCGCCAGATGCTCACCAAGTACAAGTGGATAGCCCCGATGGGAACGCTCTTCGAGGACTCAACGATGATATTCCTCGACGGGGTCATAGCGCTCCTCATGGCAACCTTCCAGAAGACCGAAAAGGATATGAAGAAAAAGCATGCGACCCTTGAGTAAGGGGTCGCCATGGGGTCTTTTACCCATCTTTTTGTCGGAATCGGGAACACGGGAGCGAGGATAGTCAACAGCATAACCGCGGACGGCATCGTTAAGGTGACCGTCAACCCCGCCTACTACCTCCTGCCCCGCTTTGATGAATACGAGGAAAGGCTCAGGAACTTCTTCTCGGGCCTCCCCAAGAACACCTTTCTGTGGCTCGTCTTCGACGACAAGGAGATAAACCACGAACTCAGGAGGATAATAACGGAAAGCGCCCCGAAGGACACGATAAAGCTCGCCTACGTCCTGACGCCGAAAAAAGAACTGGTCGCCGAGAAAAAGCCCCCCTGGGCGGATGACTTTGAAACCGTCTTCTACGACTCCCTCTGGGACTTCTTCGGGGGTGATGACGTCTCGATCTCGGCCGCGTTCCAGGGAGCATCGAGGAACATCGCCGAGATGTTCAGCAGGCTCTACTACTACCTTGAAACGCAGATGCTCGTCAACATCGATTACGCTGACCTGTTCAACATGATCCGCGGCGGCAACGTCGGAATCCTGCGCCTCCTCCGGGAGGTCGACTTCGGCTGGCACTGGGGCATCTGGGACAGGGGATTAATAGGAATACTCGTCGGAAGGGAGTTCCCGCTGAAGGATGCGCACGGAATACTGGGGCACTTCCAGGAGATACTGGCCGAGAAGGACGTGATATGGGGCGTCGTGATGGACGAGAGCCTCACCAGGGAAGTGGAGATACTGGCTTTGCTGGTCAAGAGGTGGTAAAATGAAGGCGGTTCTCTTTGACATAGACGGCACAATACTAACCGAGATGCCGCTCATCCAGCTCTTTCTTCCACAGGTCTACGATAAGCTTTCAAAGAGGTTTGGAATAAGCAGGGATGAGGCGAGGGAGCGGTTCCTCGGTGAGATATTCGAAAGGAGGGACACCTACGACTGGCACGACTGGAACTTCTTCTTCAGGCTCTTCGACCTCGACCTGGAGTACGAGGAATTGCTCAGGACATACCCCCACAAGCTCCACGTTTATCCCGACACGGTTCCAACCCTGGAGTGGCTGAGGGACGAGGGCTACCTCCTGGGGGTCATCACGAGCGGCCCGGAGTACCAGAGGCTGAAGCTCAAGCTTGCCGGGCTGATCGACTACTTCAAGGTCGTCGTCACCAGAGACGACGTGAACGCCATAAAACCCGAACCCAGGATATTCCTCTACGCGCTTGAAGGGCTCGGCGTGGAACCCGGCGAGACCATGATGGTCGGGGATTCCCTCAGTCAAGACGTTTACGGCGCCAAAAACGTCGGGATGACCGCGGTCTGGATAAACCGCGACGGTGAGGCGGGTTACAACATGGCGGACTATGAAATCGGGACCCTTTATGAACTTAGAAAAATCCTGGGGGGATGGGAATGAAGGAGATATTCGATATGGAAGGCGTTTTCGTCAAGTACCGGGAGAAGAGGGTCAAGCTCGAAAACGGGGACGAACTGGTTCACAGGAGCGAGGAGCCAACGGAGCTCTGGTGGAAGCTCAAGGAGGCGATAAAGGGCAAGAGGGTCAGGATAACCGTCTATGAGGTCGAATGAGCCATGATAGCCCACCTAATCAACACGGACGTTGGCAGCAGGGGAGTGCTGAGGGTCTACCTCGACTACCGCAGGGAGAATCCAAATTTTTTACATAATTCTGCAAAACTGTTTTTGGATAATTATGAACGCGTTCTCATCGTCACTGGCTTCCCCATACCCCCGGAGATGAGGGCAGAAACCGACGGCCCCCCGGGAGCGCTGGCACTTGCGAAGGCCGTCGAGACCCTGGGGGGCACCGCCGAGGTGCTTACGTATCCGGAGGTAAAGACCGCCCTGGAGCCTTTCGGCATCAGGTTCACGGACGCACCGGAGATAGGGAACTACTCCCTCGTGATAGCGGTCGAGACCCCGGGCAGGGCCGCCGATGGGAGGTACTACTCAATGAGCGGCATGGAGATAAAGAGGGAGACCTTCGACTGGGCGGTTCTGGGGGCCAGAGATCTCGGGGTGCCAACGATAGGGATAGGCGACGGCGGAAACGAGGCCGGCATGGGGAACATAAGGAACCTCGTCTCCCGACACGTGCCCAATGGGAAGATGATAGCAAGCACCGTTGGAACCGATGAGCTGGTCCTCTCAGCCGTCTCCAACTGGGGGGCCTACGGGCTCGTGGCCCAGGCGTCGATAGAGTTCGGACGAAAACTCCTCCCGGGCTGGGACGAGAGGATGATAGTGAGGGCCATCTCAAAGCTGGGTCTGATAGACGGGGTCTCCAAAACCCAGACGCCGACGGTCGATGGAATAAGCCTCGACATCCACGAGGGAATCGTTGAACTTTTAAACGCCCTGGTAAATGAGGCCTTAAGGTGATGGGATGAAGCTCAACGGGTTCATAACCAACGAAGAAAGCCTCAAACTCATAGAGAGAACCCGCGTATACGCGCGGCACTTCTTCGAGAGGGAGGGAACTCACGGCTTCAGCCACGTTGAGAGGGTTCTGAACCTCTGCATGCACATCGGAAGGGAGGAAGGGGCGGACCTTGAGGTCTTGGCGCTGGCGGCACTGCTCCACGACATAGCACGACCCCTCGAAAGCTCTGGCAGGGTGGAGGACCACGCCGTTGAGGGCGCGCGGATAGCGCGGCAGTATCTCCGGAGCTTTGGCTATGCCGAGGATAAAATCGAGGCGGTCGCCCATGCCATAGAGGCCCACCGCTTTTCCCGCGGGCCCGAGCCGCAAACGCTTGAAGCTAAGATACTCAGCGACGCCGACAAGCTCGACGCGATAGGCGCGGTAGGGATAGCCAGGGTTTTCATGTACTCGGGCGAGCACGGGAGGGACATAGATGCTTCGCTGAGGCACTTCGAGGAGAAGATACTGAGGCTCAAGGACCTGATGTACACCGAAACGGCGAGAAGGATGGCTGAGGAGCGGCACCGCTTCACCGAGGGGTTCATCGAGCGCATAAGGCGTGAGATAGAGGGCGAAATCTGAACTTCTTCCTTCTCTTTCCCCCATAATAAGGTTTTTAAATGACTTCTAGAATTAAGGGTTAGCCCTTTAGGTTCATTCTTCAGGCAAAAGGGGAGGTGAGGAGATGAAGGCGCCAATCTGTGAGGTGTGTTTGAAGACCGACGATATTCTGTGCCCGGCCGACGAGAAAAAACTTCAGGATGGGGTTATCTCCGAGCTGGATGTTAAAGTCGCGAGACTCTTGTACAAGCTTATCGGCGACGCTGACATGGAGTTTAAGAAGGCAGTCGAAGCCGGTGACCTCATAGTCATCGTGGTTGGGGAGGGCGACGTCCCGATAACCATCGGCAAGGGAGGCAAGAACATCAAGGCCCTCATGAGGGAGCTCGGCAAGAGGATACGCGTCATCGAGGCTGTGGAAGTCAAGGGAACCGACGACGTTAAAAAACTCGCCACCGACCTCCTCTACCCGGCGGGAGTCTTCGGCGTGAACGTGGTCTACAAGCCCGGTGGGGGAACCTATTACAAGGTTCTCGTGCTCAACAGGGACAGGAGAAAGCTTCCTGAAAAGGCAGAGGTGCTGGAGAGCATACTCTCCCAGATAACCAGCAGGGAAGTCAAAATTTTCTTCATTTGAGTGACCATTTCTACCCTTCGTTTGTTTCTCTAGTATGTAGGGATTTAGTGTGAACGTTATACGTCTTGTAATTCCATCTCTGTTTCTGACCTCCTCCCCGCCGTGAACGGCGATGTTCCAACGGGTTAACCCCTCGCTAACGGGCGGTTCGGTTTACGGGCACTCATCCCCTACTCCCGTCGCCAGTTTCGGTTCAGCCCACAGGCCGAGTCTTCGGCCCATTACCCCCACCGCAGAGCGGATTGGGGTTATTGCTTAAAGGCCACGTTTTGAGTTTTTGACTGCCACAATGAACAGTCTTTGGAAGGACGCTTAACAGCGCCAACCCTCCAACGCCGGAGGGTAACTTAGGAGTCGTTCGAGGTAGTGTTTGGGACAATTGTCGTTAAAATACTCCTAGACGTCGTACTCCCCGGGCCGAATACCTTTAAAAGCTCGTCCCTACTCCTTCTGGGGATGACCATGTACAGGACGCACTACTCAAGCCAGATTACCGAAGAGTTGAACGGCCAGCACGTTAAGGTTGCCGGCTGGGTCTGGGAGATTAAGGACCTCGGTGGAATAAAGTTCCTCTGGATAAGGGACCGCGAGGGCATAGTTCAGGTCACCGCTCCCAAGAAAAAGGTCGACCCGGAGCTGTTCAAGCTCATACCCAAGCTGAACGCCGAGGACGTCGTTGCCGTCGAGGGCGTGGTTAACTTCACCCCGAAGGCAAAGCTCGGCTTCGAGATTCTCCCCAAAAAGCTTGAGGTTCTCAGCAGGGCGGAAAGCCCGCTCCCACTCGACCCAACCGGCAAGGTCAAGGCCGAACTCGACACGAGGCTCGACAACAGGTTCATGGACGTTAGAAGGCCCGAGGTAATGGCCATATTCAAGATACGCTCAAGCGTATTCAAGGCCGTTCGCGATTTCTTCCACAGCGAGGGCTTCATCGAGGTGCACACACCCAAGATAATCGCCACCGCCACCGAGGGCGGAACCGAGCTCTTCCCCATGAAATACTTCGAGAAGGACGCCTTCCTCGCCCAGAGCCCGCAGCTCTACAAGCAGATAATGATGGCCTCAGGCTTAGACAGGGTTTACGAGATAGCGCCGATTTTCAGGGCGGAGGAGCACAACACAACGAGACATCTCAACGAGGCGTGGAGCATTGACGCGGAGATGGCCTTTATCGAGAGCGAAGAGGAGGTAATGAACCTCCTAGAGAGGCTCGTTGCCCACTCCATTGAATACGTCCGCGAGCACAACGCCAAGGAGCTCCAGATCCTCGGCTTCGAGCTTGAGGAGCCAAAACTGCCCTTCCCGCGCGTCACATACGACAGGGCCCTGGAGATACTCGCGGATCTGGGCAGGGAAATCCCCTGGGGCGAGGATATAGACACCGAAGGCGAGAGGCTCCTCGGAAAGTACATGGCTGAGAACGAGGAGGCACCGCTGTACTTCATCTACCAGTACCCCAGCGAGGCAAAGCCGTTCTACATAATGAAATACAAGAACAGGCCAGAGATAAGCCGCTCCTTCGACCTTGAGTACAGAGGAATAGAGATAACCTCAGGCGGCCAAAGAGAGCACAGGATTGACGTTCTTATCGAGCAGATTAAGGAAAAGGGACTTAACCCGGAGAGCTTCGAGTTCTACCTCAAGGCCTTCCGCTACGGAATGCCCCCGCACGGCGGCTTCGGCCTCGGCGCCGAGCGCCTGGTGAAACAGATGCTTGACCTCAACAACATCAGGGAAGTCATCCTGTTCCCAAGGGACAGAAAGAGGCTGACACCGTAACATCTTTATATCACCTTTTCCTTTTGGTGATTAGTTAACTATCCTTTGGAGGTTGGAGGCATGAAAAAGGCAGTCGCTTTAATCTTTGCGGGTTTGCTCTTACTCCCGGTGCTTCCTGCGTTCTCTCTCGTCAGCGGTGGAAGCACCGAATATGCATCGATATCGAATATCGCCCTTAAAATAGGTGAAAAGGTCGTACTCGGGCCCTTTGAGATTCAGTTCGTTGACGTTGACAAATATTGGAGCAGCGCGAAGATAACCGTCAGCACCAAATCCGGTTCCCAGACGTTCATACTGTCCACGGGACAGTCCGCGTATTACCCCTCCAAGAACAAAGAGTACCTGAAGATCAACCTGCTCTGGATGAAGTCCGATACGAAAAGCGTGTTGCTGGAGCTTGAATCCCCCCTCATAAAAGTCGCCGATGAAAACCGCATGGATGAAGGAGACAGGATATGGTTGCCCGCGGGGTATCCACGCGTTTCAATAAAACTAATCGACGCCTATGATGACAGAGCGGTGTTTTCCGTCACATACCCCTCAGGTTCGTCGACGAGGGTTACTGTATACGAGGGGAACGCAAGGGGGGTCGACTACAAGCTCGGCGGCATATACTCCTATGAGGATTACATCTACATCAAACTCCTGAAAACCACAAAAGGCGGCCCCGTGGAGGTCGAGGTCTACGCGCCCAGAGTGGCTTCAATTGACTTTAAGATAATCAGAAAGGAGGGAGAAGAAACCCAGCCGGGGGAGGTTAAAACCACCCTCCTCTACAAGGACGTGCTCTACAAGAACGAGAAGCTTCCGATTAAGGTGAACAAAACAAAGTACTACCTCAGCTTGGTTTCAGTTTCCTCAGTCAAGGCCACGTTTAAGCTTTACAAGGGCACGTCCCTGGTTGGAACGTACTTGGTTGAGGTCGGTGAGAGCTCCGAACTCTCGGGAACACCTTTCAAGCTGTTCCTCAACAGGGTTGAGTCCAAATACGAGAGGGCGCTGGTGACGCTCTACGGACCAGAGGATGCACAGGTCACCCCGATACTAAGGGAAGCCAATGTGGTGGCGTCAATAGACACCGTTCCCAAGAAAGTCATGCTGAACGATGACCTCATTATAGTTATCTCTGTTAAGAACAACGGAAAGGGGGACGCCTACGACGTGAGCGTCGCGGCACCGATACCCAATGACTTCGAGCTCGTGAGTATGACCAAAACTTGGACCCTCAAGACCTTCCCGGCATTCACCAGCATGCCGGCGCTCATCTACGTCCTCAAGCCCACCAAGGTCGGTGAGTTTGAGATTGGCAAGGCCATCGTTACCTTCTACGACGACCAGAGCCTCGAAACCGGAAAGAAGAGAACGATATACTCCCAGAGCCTCAGTGGCATCAAAGTCTACAACGTGCCGGCCATAGACGTCACCGCCCAGGCTTACAACGGTACCTGGAGCAGCTACGTGAACGCGAAGGTCGGCGATACCCTCAAGGCTAGGTTCACGCTTTCAGCCGCCAAGGGCAATCCGGACTACGAGTTCGTAACGAACGCCACGCTCCTCCTCGACCTGCCGGCCAGCCTCGACGGACAGTCCTCCATTAAGATAGGAACCATTAAGGCGGGCGAGACCAAGACAGTCCAGGTGGACTTGAAGGTACTGAAGGAGAACCTCACCAACGTGAGGGCGACGCTCGTCTACCTCGACCCCCTCGGAAACGAGCACCGGCTTAAGCTCGGCAACCTCGTTACCATCAACAGCATCCCGCCCAAGGTGGTCGTTGAGGAGGTCAAGGTCTGGCCGAGCCCGGAGGAGCTACCGAGTTACGTCAACCAGACCCTTGCCAAGATGAGCGACCCTACCCCCCTCGCCAAGGAACTCAAGGGAGTGGCCGAAATCTACAGCCCGGCCGGCAACCCCTGGAAGCCGCTTGCGATAATCTTCATCCTAGCGGCCATCGTGCTTGGTGGAGTCGCCTACAAGTACTGGGATGAGTCCGAGAAGCTCAGAAAGAGACTTGAGAGAAAGAAGAGCAGGCGCCCAGGAGGACTGCCGAAAAAAGTCGAAGAAGAGGACAAGGAAAGCACGGAGATAGGAGAACTCTAACTTTCCCTCCTTAAATTTATAAGCTTCTTTTCTCATTCCCTTCGGGATGGGACATGTTCAGGTACAAGCAGGTCATAGTTGCGAGGAAGGATTTGAAGCTCAGCAAGGGTAAGTTCGCCGTCCAGGTTGCCCACGGAGCGGTTACCGCTGCGCTGAAGGCCCAGAAGGAGAAACCCGAATGGTTCAAAGCATGGTTCCATGAGGGGCAGAAGAAGGTCGTCGTTAAGGCTGAAAACGAGAGGGAGCTCTTCGAACTGAAGGCCCACGCAGAGAAGCTGGGAATCCCAACGGCGCTCATCAGGGACGCCGGTCTGACGGAGATACCCCCAGGTACGATAACCGTCCTTGCGGTCGGTCCTGCCCCGGAGGAACTTGTCGACAAGGTTACCGGTCATCTGAAGCTGGTGTGAGAGATGGATTACCGCGAGTTTTTTTCCCAGTTCAGGTATCTAAGCAAAGAACCCGGCATCAGGGGCAGGATAAAGGTTCAGCCGGAGGATTTCGTGGTTATCGAGGACCCACTTCCCTCGATTTTCGAGGGCAGGAAGCACGCGATCTTCCTCCTTAAAAAGAGGAACTGGGACACGATGAGCGCGGTGAAGGAGATAGCAAAGCGTGCCGGGATTAACTACAGGGACATCGGCTTTGCCGGAACGAAGGACAGGCACGCGGTGACTTATCAGTACATAAGCGTGCCCCAAGACGCGAAGGAGAGGGTTGAAAACGTTCAAATCAGAGACGTTGAGCTCCGCTTCGTTTCCTACGGCAGGTTTATCAAGCTCGGCCACCTCATTGGAAACCGCTTCAGGATAATCGTGAGAGACGTTGATGAAAAGGCCTTCGAGCGGAGTCGGGAGATAATCCGGGAGCTCCGCGGTGTGGGGGGTTTCCCGAACTACTTCGGCTACCAGCGCTTTGGAGAGCGGCGCGTCACTAACCATCTCATCGGAAAGCTCCTCCTCCAGGGAGACTTCGAGGGTGCCGCGAGGCTGTTCCTCGGAGCGTACGAGGGTGGTATGGAGGGCGACGAAGCCAGGAAACACTTCTGGGAGACGGGCGACGTTGACAGGGCATTAGAGGAGTTCCCGAACTTCCTGCGCTATGAGAGAACGCTCCTCTACCGCTACAAGGAGACGGGGAACTGGAGAAGGGCCTTCCTCTCGCTGCCCCTCCCAATAATGCGCATCTTCATCCACGCCTATCAGAGCTACCTCTTCAACCTCTACATCTCCAGGAGGATTGAGATGGGCATTCCTCTGAACGAGGCCCTCGTCGGCGATATCGTCGTTCAGGTCAAGGGGGGAATTCCCTACCGCGACAGAACGTACCGCGTCACCGAGACGAACATCGATTTTGTGAACGAAAAGATACGGCGCGGCGAGGCCGCCCTCAGCGGCCCGCTCTTCGGCTTTGCGATGAGAAAAGCCCTGGGGCTTCCGGGAAGGATTGAGGGGGAGATTCTCGGGGATGAGGGTATAACGCTTGAGACCTTCAGAAAGCTCCCGAAACCGATGGCCGAACCGGGCGGCAGGAGGGAGCTTCTGATACGGCCCCTGGGCCTCACCTACGGTTACGTCCCTGGAACTGGGATGTGCTTCCGCTTCTTCCTGCCGAAGGGGGTTTACGCAACCAGCGTGCTCAGGGAGATAATGAAGGACCACTGATGTCCAGCAACCCTTTTATCGGGTTTTCTCAACTTCTTCCGGTGGTGTGAGTGAGGGTGAGGGCAATATCGCTTGACATAGACGGCACTATAACCTATCCCGACAGGCGGCTCAGTGAGAACGCTTTGAGGGCAATACGGCTCGCCGAGAGTCTGGGCCTTCCGGTCATGCTCGTCACCGGCAACTCGGTGCCGTTCGCGGAAGCTATGGCCATAATGATAGGCACCAGCGGGCCGGTTGTCGCGGAGGACGGGGGCGCGCTGTCCATAAAGGACGGACGGCTGAGGAAGAGAGTTTACCTGACGAAGATGGACGAAGAGTGGATTCTCTGGAGCGAGATAAAGAGGCGCTACCCTGAGGCCGTCATGAGCTTCTCGATGCCGGAGAGAAAGGCAGGGCTGGTTGTTATGAGAACCATCCCAGTCGAGGCTGTTCGGGAGATTATAACGGAGCTTGGGCTGAACCTCATTGCCGTGGATTCCGGCTTCGCGATACACATCAAGAAGCCCTGGATCAACAAGGGTACGGGGATTGAAAAGGCCTGTGAGATACTCGGGATAAGTCCCGGTGAAGTTGCCCACGTCGGCGATGGGGAGAACGACCTGGATGCCTTCCGAGTCGTTGGCTACCGCGTTGCCGTTGGCCAGGCTCCGGAGAGCCTGAAAAGGGAAGCCGACTACGTGACGAAAAGAACCTACGGTGATGGGGGAGCTGAGGGCATAGTCCACATCCTTAAAGAGTTCGGCTACCTGGGTGAGGACGATGAGGATCCGTTTGGCGACCCTTGACGACGTTGGAGGGATAGTGAAGCTCCACACCGCAGGAGAGGAACCTGCGGGAGACCTCTACCGGCGCTACTCTATGGGCGGGCCCTGGATGAGTGCCGAGACGCTCGCGATTCATATCAACAACCTCCTGCTGGATAACCAGCTTGTTGCCCTCGCCGAGCTAAACGGCACCGTCGTTGGAGAGGTTGAGGTTCTGTTCTCCGAAGAGCCCATTGGTGGAAATGTACGGCGGATAGGGCACGTGGACGTTATTGAAGTTCACCCCGACTACCGGGGCATGGGAATCGGAAGACTTCTGATGGAGTTCGTTGAGGAGGTCGCTAAGGAGCGGAAGGTCGAGATGCTGACCGTCCAGCCGGATAAAGATGCGGAAGGATTTTACAGAAAGCTCGGCTTTAACGTTGAACTCTTCAAGGGAACGACCCTGTGGGTGCCCGCGAAGGGGAGGGGAACCGTGGAGCTCTTGGAATTTGGCTGGAAGGACGTTAAGAACCTCGAACTGGTCGCTGGCCGCTTCCAAAGCTCCTATAGCATGTTCTTCTCGGCCTTTAAGGACAACATCGCCGGGATTCACTATACCGTAGAATCAGGAAGGGGCGGCGGCTCTTACTACGCGCTGAAAAACCTTCCGGGGAGAGAGGGCGTTGCGCTCCTGCTCTGGGGCAGGATTGAGGATTTGAAGGCGGTTCTTGGCAGGACGAAGGTCCTCGGGTTCGAGCGGGTTCTCACACTCCTGCCGGGCAGCGTTGAGAGTTTCGGCGCTGAAAAGGTGGGAGAAATTAAGATACTCGCTAAGGAACTCACCTGAGGAACTCCATGGCCAGGGCAACTTCCATCGCCGTTCCGAGATGGAGAACCTCCTCGTCAACGTCGAACCTGGGATGGTGGTGCGGGTAGGTTATCCCCTTTTCCTCGTTGTATATTCCGAGCGTCAGGAACGCTCCGGGAACCTTCTGGAGGTAGAATGCGAAGTCCTCGGCGCCCATGGTCGGCTCAACATCGTCATGCCTCAGGCCGTACTTTTCGGCCACATTTCTGGCAAAAGCCGCCATACCCTTATCGTTAACGGTCGGCGGGACGAGCTCCTCTATTGACAGCTCGTAGGAAGCCCCGTGCGCCTTCGTTACGCCTTCGAGTATCCCCCTCATGCGCCTCTGAATCAGCTCGCCTATCTCGTGCTTGAAGAACCGTATCGTCCCCTTCATCTTGACTTCCTCTGGAATCACGTTGAAGGCCGTTCCCGCCTGTACGGCAGTGACGCTTACAACTCCAGTCTCAATCGGGGAGATGTTTCTGCTGGCTATGGTCTGGAGTGCGAGTATTGCCTCCGCCGCTATCGGGATGGGGTCAACGGTCTGGTGCGGCGATGCCCCGTGGCCTCCCTTCCCGATTATCCGTGCCTTGAATATGCCCGCACCGGCCATGAACGGCCCTTCCTTTATGCCGATGATTCCGCTCGGGAGGTCGTGCCAGACGTGGAGGCCGAACACCGCATCCACGCCCTCAATGGCGCCACCTTCGATCATCTTCACCGCTCCGTTGCCGCCTTCCTCCGCCGGCTGAAAGATTAGCCTCACCCTGCCGTTGAACTCATCGATGTGCTCCGAGATTATCTTTGCAGTTCCGAGGAGCATGGCCGTGTGTGCGTCGTGTCCGCAGGCGTGCATTTTTCCGGGAACGCGGGACTTGTAGGGGACGTCGTTCTCCTCCTGAACGGGCAGGGCGTCCATGTCCGCTCTGAGGGCTATCGTCTTCTCCCCTTCTCCGATGTCTGCTATTATCCCGGTTCCGACGCGCTTTATTCTGTACCCCCATTCGCGGAGGTGCTCCTCCACAATCCCCGAAGTCCTCTCCTCCTCGTACTTGAGCTCCGGGTGCATGTGGAAGTCCCTTCTCCAGGCTATTATCTCGTTCTTAATCCTCAGGGCTTCGTCGAGTGGGTTCATGGTCTCACCTGGAATGAAAATCGTGAAACTCCCATATTAACTTTTCGATGCTTATCTTAATGAACCCACCACTCTTATCCCGGCGTTCCCTGAACGTCCTGGAGAAATGCGGGCAGTTTGATGAGTCCTCACTAACCACGAAAAACCCACATAAAGCTACCCAACAGGAATCACGAACTTCTGGTCAAGCTTTCGCCAGAAAAGTTTGTTGTGGAGCCCCGGGCGGGGTTTGAACCCGCGGCCTGCCGCTTACCAAGCGGCCGCTCCACCAGGCTGAGCCACCGGGGCGTCGATGATACCATGCAGACCAGCATTTATAAATTTTTCTCTCCCAGTTTCTCAACGAGGCCCTCCAGGACGTCCCTGAAGTTGGCCGCGTCGATCCATTTGATGCCCATCTTCTGCGCCCACGTGAGTATGCCCACATCGGCGGAAACTATAGTTGCGTCGAGTTCCTTTGCCAGCAAGATAAGCTCAAAGTCCTCCTTGCTGTCAACGATGCCCTCGCGGAGTGCCTTTCGATAGTTTCTCCGCAGCTTCTGGATTACCTTGTCCACGTTGTCAGTCTCAATGACGCTCTCGCGGACGGCTTTCTCGGCGACGCGGAGTCCTTTGTCTATCCTCCTTCTGACATCGTCTATCAGCTCATACATGACGAAGGCGGGAATCTTGATGTCGTGAACGTTGGGGGGCTTTTTGATTATGTACAACTCGACCTCGGGAAGGAGCTCCTCCTCATCAACGAAGTGCATAACCTCCCGGTAGATGCCGGGGGGCATGTAGAACTCCACCTTCCCGAAGAGCCTTTCCGCATAGCCCAGAAAAGTCCTCATTGCCTCGGTTGGAGAGTCGCCGAACCTGTTCCGTATCTCGGGGTTGACGAAGATGCTCGTGTCGAGGACGAACCGCATTGCCACGCTACCACCACAAGCTTATTTAAGCGCGGAAGTTTAAAACGATTAGGTGAAAGCATGAAGGTTGGAGTCGTTTTTGGAGTCAGCGAGCTTGCGAACCCGAAGGCGTTCGAGAAAAAGGCCTCGGAGTTCATAACGGGCCTCGCAAAGGAGTTCGATGTCGTCGGGGGCTTCTTCATCTCGACGAAGAGGGATTTCAGGGAGGCCAAGGAGGAGGTCAACTTCAACGAGGTTGATGCCATAGTTCTCTATCCTCTGACCGGCGGCACCGAAGGCCCGCTGAAGGAGTTTTTCGTTTACAGGCGGCCGATAGTCATCTACGGCGACCCGTTCAACAACTCCCTCGCAGCCGGAATCGAGCTCAGGGAGTACTTCAGGGACAGACTCGTGCCGTCCACCCTGGTGAAGGACTTCAACGAGCTGAAGGCGGCGCTTCTGGGCTATGACGACATGAAGGACGTCCTGGATAAGTTCCTCAAGATGCGCATCGGCATAATCGGCAGGGTCTCGCCCTGGCTCATCAACGAGAAGTTTGAACTCCCCTACACCAGCATCAGCCTCAAGAAGTTCTACGAGTACTACGAGGCCACCACCGAGGCGGAAGGCTGGAAAGTAGTGGAGGAAATTGTCGGAAAGGCCATCGAGATAAAGGAGCCCGGCAGGGAGGACTTGGTAAAGGCCGGGAGGATATACCTCGCCATAAAGAGAATACTGGAGGATTACAGGCTCGACGGCTTTACCATCGGCTGCTTCGACCTGATAGGCAAGCTTAAGGCGACGCCCTGCCTGGCCCTGGCGATGTTCAACGCGGAGGGAATCCCTGCCGCCTGCGAGGGTGAGCTGAACGCGCTCCTCGGCATGATGATAGCGAGGCGCTTCTTCGACAAGCCGGCATTCATGGGCAACATCGCTGACTACGGGGAGAGCCACATAATCCTAGCCCACTGCACCGCACCACTCATCGGAAAGTACATCGTCAGGTCGCACTTTGAGAGCGGTATGGGCGTCGGCGTCGACGTCCAGCTGCCGAAGGGAAGGGCAAGCCTCATGAAGATACGCGGGAGAAAGGCGGTTGTTGCCGGCGTTGAAGTCGTCGGCCAGGAGCACAGTGACTTCAGGTGCAGGACGCAGGTGAAGCTCCGCGTTGAGGACGCGGGGGACTTCATAGACGGAACCCTCGGCAACCACCACCTGCTCGTTTACGTCGACAGCGAGGAGCTGGCGGACCTGCTGAGCGAGCTTGGCTTCGAGGTCATGCTCTACTGACACCGTTTTAGGGGCCTCCGGAAGAGGCACAACATCGTGGCATACAGAGACCGACCTTTCTATTTTCACAAGCTTCATCATTTTGGACGGAGGAGGCCAGACAAACCCGGGCAAAGCCTTTTAATCGGGACGCATACCCCATCTGGGGTTGCAAAATGAAGGTGGTTATGACGACCAAAATCGATCTTGCGTCGATGAACATCATGAACAAGCTCATCGAGAACTTCGGATTTGCGGAGACGGGAAAGGTTTTCGATGGAAATCCGGTGTACGGGAAGGGGGATACCCTAATACTGACAACGAACGACGAGATGATATATTACGACGGTCTCGACGGGGCCATTGAGGAGCAGCTGGGCATTGTACCGGAAATCATAGCCTTCGCCTCCAGGCATTCGAGCAGGCAGAAACTGCCCGCCCTCACGGTTCACGTGACGGGGAACTGGGGCGAGGGGATATACGGCGGGAAGGATGAGAGCCTCGCGGTCGCGCAGCCTGCCGCCATGAAGCTGGCCCTCCTGAAGATGAACGAACTCAACGACCTCGGCTGGACGGTCTGCTACGAGGCAACGCACCACGGCCCGAGCGAGCTCGACGTTCCAAGCTTCTTCATAGAGATAGGCTCAAGCGAGGAGGAATGGGTGGTCGACAGGGCCGGCGAGATAATAGCCGAAACGATAATCCACGTGCTTGAGAACTACGAGAGGACCAAGTTCCCGGTTGCCATAGGAATAGGCGGCGGGCACTACGCGCCAAAGCAGACGAAGAGGGCCCTCGAAACCGACCTGGCGTTCGGCCACATAGCCCCCAAGTACACCCACCCGCTCAAGAGGGAACTCCTGCTGAAGGCGATAGAGAGAACCTCCGGGAACGTTGACGCCATATACGTTGATTGGAAGGGCAGCAAGGGCGAAACAAGGCAGATGGCTAGGGCACTGGCCGAGGAACTGGGCTTGGAGTTCATACGTGACTGAACAATCGAAATCTTTAAAGATGTTGAGCGGGATTTTAAAATCAGCACTCGCCCTTAGCTAAATTTATATACTACCTGTCTACAAAGTGAAACAGATGTTAAATTGCCCGGAGGGTGAAAGGATGCTGAAGCTGATTGAAGACGCTATTGAAAGAACCTCTGCGGACCTTAACAAGGCCTCTGAGGCCCAAATTCCTCAGACGGACATTGATGAGGAGCTTAAGAGGATTCTTGAGCAGATACAAGCCAAAATTTATGTCGTTGGTGTCGGCGGTGCCGGCTGTAACACCATTAACAGGATGATGCAGGTTGGTATTCAAGGCGCGAAGGTCATCGCGGTCAACACCGACGCTCAGGACCTTCTCAAGGTTCGCGCTCATAAGAAGATACTCATCGGTAAGGAGCTAACCAGGGGTCTTGGAGCTGGAAACAATCCCAAGATGGGTGAGGAAGCCGCCAAGGAAAACGAGAGGGACATCAGGGAGGCCCTCGAAGGAGCAGATATGGTATTTATCACCTGCGGTCTCGGCGGCGGTACCGGCACCGGTGCCGCTCCGGTCGTTGCAGAGATAGCCAAGAAGATGGGAGCCCTCACGGTCTCCGTCGTCACCCTACCGTTCACCGTTGAGGGCATAAGGAGGATAAAGAACGCCGAGTACGGCCTTGAAAAGCTCAGAAAGAACAGCGACACCGTCATAGTCATCCCGAACGACAAGCTCATGGAGGTTGCCCCGAACCTGCCGATCCACATGGCCTTCAAGGTCGCCGACGAGATACTCGTCCAGGCCGTCAAGGGCATAACCGAACTCATCACCAAGCCGGGCCTCGTCAACCTCGACTTCAACGACGTCAGGGCAGTTATGAAGGACGGCGGCGTCGCCATGATCGGTATCGGCGAGAGCGACAGCGAGAAGCGTGCCCTGGAAGCCGCCCAGCAGGCCCTCAACAGCCCGCTCCTCGACGTCGACATAAGCGGCGCCAAGGGTGCCCTCATAAGCATCAGCGGAAGCGACGTCAAGCTTGAGGAGGCCCAGCAGATTATTGAGCTCGTCACGAGCAAGCTCGACCCCGAGGCGCAGGTCATCTGGGGCATCCAGCTCGATGAAGACTTGGGGAAGATGATAAGAATCCTAATAGTTGTCACAGGAGTCAGCTCACCCTACGCCGTTGCCGAGGAGGAGACCGTCTACTATCCAGAGGAATCGGAGAGAAAAGTTATTAAGCTCGACCTTGAGGAGCTTTGATGACCCTTTCATTTTCAAAATTTAGCGAGGTGACGGGAGTGGCAACAACCACGGAAAAGCTTAAAAGCTTCTTCGCGGAGTCGCGGAGGGTTTTGATGGTCACAAAAAAGCCGGGAATGAAGGAATTTAAGATGGCGGCAAAGATTACCGGCATCGGAATGATCCTAATCGGCCTCATCGGCCTTGTTATTCGTCTGTTCGGCTACCTTATCACTGGCTCTTGAGCCAGCAACGGGTGATAGAGATGAGCGACAGCAGGATATTTACAGTACGCGTCACCGTAGGCCAGGAAGAGACCACGGCCAAGCTGATATACAGCAAGATTAAAACGTATAACCTGCCCGTCTACGCTATACTCGCCCCGTCCAAGGTGAAGGGTTACATATTCGTCGAGGCGCCCAACAAGAGCGCCGTCGACGAGGCCATAAAGGGCATACGCCACGCGAAGGGCACCCTTCCGGGCGAGGTCAGGTTTGAGGAGATAGAGCACTTCCTTGAGGAGAAACCGGCCGTCAGCGGCTTCGAACCCGGCGACATAGTCGAGCTCATTGCAGGACCGTTCAAGGGGGAGAAGGCTAAGGTCGTCAGGGTCGACGAAGCCAAGGACGAGATAGTCGTCGAACTCATAGGCTCAATCGTCCCGATTCCGGTCACGGTGAGGGGCGAATACGTTAGACTTATAAGCAAACGCCAGAAGGAGTGAACGGTCAACAGACAGAGGTGAGAAAAATGGCACAGGTTGTTGAGGTGCTCGTTGAGGGAGGAAAGGCTTCACCCGGACCCCCGCTCGGTCCCGCCATCGGTCCGCTCGGACTCAACGTCAAGCAGGTCGTTGACGAGATAAACAAGGCCACCAAGGACTTTGAGGGAATGCAGGTTCCCGTCAAGATCATCGTCACCGACCCGAAGAAGAAGACCTTCGAGATCGAGGTCGGTGTCCCGCCGGTCAGCCAGCTCATTAAGAAGGAGCTTGGCGCTCCGAAGGGCTCCAGCGAGCCCGGCCACAGCCCGGTCGGGAACCTGACCATGGAGCAGGTCATCAGGATAGCGAAGGCCAAGCAGGAGCAGATGCTCGCGGCCGACATTAAGGCCGCGGCGAAGGAGGTCATCGGCACCGCCCTCAGCATGGGCGTCACTGTCGAGGGCAAGGACCCCCGGGAAGTCCAGAAGGAGATTGACGAAGGCGTTTACGACGAGATTTTCGCCAACGCCGAGGAGTGAGGGAAAAGTTTAAAAATCCCTCTTTTTACGCATTTTTGACTTTTCGTTGCTTAAATCAAAAACGAAAGGAGGGCTGTAAATGGCCTTTGACAGGCAGAAAATCGTGGAAGCGGTGAAGGAGGCGAAGGCCCGGGCTAAGCCGCGCAACTTCACACAGACCGTCGAGATGGCAGTCAACCTCAAGGATATCGACCTCCGCAAGCCGGAGAACAGGTTTAAGCTTGAGGTTGTGCTGCCCCACGGTCGTGGGAAGGAGCCCAAAATCGCGGTCATCGCTGATGGTGCCGTTGCCGAGGCGGCTAAAAAGCTCGGGCTTGATGTGATTAGTGGAGAGCAGCTTGAGGAACTTGCCAAGAGTCCAAGGGAAGCCAGGAAGCTCGCGAAGAACTACGACTTCTTCATAGCGGCGGCCCCGCTGATGCCGAAGATCGGTAGGTACCTCGGTAGGTACCTCGGTCCGAGGAACAAGATGCCGCAGGTAGTTCCGCCGACCATGACCAACCTCGAACCGATAGTTGCCAGGCTCAAGAGGACCGTCAGGCTGCAGCTCAAGAACAACCCGGTCGTTCACGCCAGGATCGGAACCGAGGACATGGACGACGAGAAGCTGGCGGAGAACGCAGAAGCCGTTCTCAACGCCATCATCAACAAGCTGGAGCGCGGCGAGAACCAAGTTAAGTCAGTGTACGTCAAGACCACCATGGGACCGGCAGTTAAGGTGGAGAGGTGAGGAAGATGGCCCACGTTGCCGAGTGGAAGAAGAAGGAAGTTGAAGAGCTCGCCAACATCATCAAGAGCCACCCAGTGATAGCTCTCGTTGACGTCGCCAACGTCCCGGCTTACCCGCTCAGCAAGATGCGTGAGAAGCTCAGGGGCAAGGCGCTCCTCAGGGTCAGCAGGAACACCCTCATAGAGCTCGCCATAAAGAGGGCCGCACAGGAGCTCAACAATCCTGACCTTGAGAAGCTCATCGACCACATCCAGGGCGGAGCCGGAATCCTCGCCACCGAGATGAACCCATTCAAGCTCTACAAGCTCCTTGAGGAGAGCAAGACCCCGGCTCCAGCGAAGCCAGGCGTCGCGGTTCCCAAGGACGTCGTGATTCCAGCCGGTCCGACCTCAATCTCACCGGGCCCGCTCGTCGGTGAGATGCAGACTCTTGGCATACCCGCGAGAATCGAGAAGGGTAAGGTCAGCATCCAGAAGGACTACACCGTCCTCAAGGCCGGTGAGGTCATCACCGACCAGCTCGCGAGAATCCTCAACGCGCTCGGAATCGAGCCGCTTGAGGTCGGTCTCAACCTGCTCGCGGCCTACGAGGACGGAATCGTCTACACCCCGGACGTTCTAGCGATCGACGAGAGCGAGTACATTAACCTGCTCCAGCAGGCCTACATGCACGCGTTCAACCTGTCGGTCAACACCGCCTACCCGACGAGCCAGACCATCGAGGCTATCATCCAGAAGGCCTTCCTCGGCGCGAAGAACGTCGCTGTGGAGGCTGGCTACGTCACCCCAGAGACAGTCGAGGACATCTTTGGCAGGGCTCTGCGTGCAGTCCTGCTCATAGCCCAGGAGCTGCCTGAGGACCTGCTCGACGAGAAGACCAAAGAGCTTTTAAACCAACAGGCACAAATAGCCGTTGCCGCTCAGCCTCAGGAGGAGAAGGTTGAAGAGGCTGAGGAGGAAGAGGAGGAAGAAGAGGAAGCCTCCGAGGAGGACGCGCTCGCAGGACTGGGCGCGCTCTTCGGCTGAACTTTCCATTTCCCTCGTATCCCTGAACAAATCCGTGTGAAATGAATGAAAAAAATGAAGATGATTGGAGGTGCGAAAAATGGAGTACGTGTATGCCGCTCTGCTGCTCCACGCCGCTGGTAAGGAGATAACCGAGGAGAACCTCAAGGCCATCCTTGAGGCCGCTGGTGTCAGCCCGGACGAGGCCAGGATAAAGGCCCTCGTTGCCGCCCTTGAGGGCGTCAACATCGACGAGGTCATCGAGAAGGCCGCCATGCCGGTTGCCGCCCCGGTTGCCGTTGCCGCTGCTCCGGCTGCCGAGGCCCCGGCTGAGGCCGCCGCTGAGGAAGAGGAGGAAGAGGAAGAGGAGGCCAGCGAGGAGGAGGCCCTCGCCGGTCTCGGTGCCCTCTTCGGCTGAACCTCTCTTCCCTTTTGTCCGCCCCCGGGCGGACACCCAACAACTTTTCTTTGGAATCATTCCCCCGCTACTTTTCAAACACAGAACCCCAAAAAAAGAACTTCCAGTGCAAGTTCTCATGTGATCAGGTTCAAGGCTCGGGACGTTCAGAAAGCGCTCGCAGATAGAATCATGAGACCGTGAGAATACAGCACTGAGCCGTTTATCCTCCGCATAAGAGATTTGTTGTGGAGCCGGGAGGGGGATTCGAACCCCCGTAAAGCGGATCTGCAGTCCACCGCCTCACCTCTAGGCTATCCCGGCATTGAACCCCAGAAAGATTTTGGCGCCGCGGAGGGGATTTGAACCCCTGTGGCCAACGGCCACCGGCTTAGCAGGCCGGCGCCCTACCAGGCTAGGCTACCGCGGCACTCCCGTGCCCAGGTTATATGAGCCGGGGAGGGTTTTTAAGTTTTTTGGAGGGGAGGGCCGGGCGAAGTGCCGCTCGATTTATAAAGGAGGAGGGGCAACACCGAGCCGGTGGTGAATGATGATCAGGGTAAAGGTTCTCGGCAGGGGCGTCGAGAGGGAGATTGAGTGGGAAAAGGGCATGACGGTCACGGACGTACTCCACAAAGTCGGCTTCAACACAGAGAGTGCAATAGCGAGGATTAACGGCAGGGTGGCCTTGGAGGACGAGAGGATCGATGACGGGGTCGAGGTCGAGGTAATCCCCGTGGTGTCGGGAGGGTGAAACGTCCAAAATCCAAATTTTTAGCGGCTCAAGAAGGTTAAAAAGAAGGGCTCACTCGGAAAGCCTCTTCCTCATGAAGGCCTCGAAGTTGTTCATGGCCTCCTCCAGTATCTCAACCGGCGGCAGGAAGACTATCCTGAAGTGCCAGTCCCCGGCCTTTCCGAAGCCGGAGCCGTGGACGAAGAGTACGTGGGCTTCGTTGAGTGCGTCGAGGACGAACTCCTTGTCGCTCTTCCACTTCGAACGCTCCTCAATGCGCGGGAAGACGTAGAAGGCACCCTGCGGTTTCTGGGTGCTCACGCCAGGTATCTCCTGGAGGCGCTTGTAGACGTAGTCCCTCCTCTCACGGAGCTTTCTCATGTATTCTTCGAGGTAGTCCATCGGACCCGTCATGCCCGCTATCGCCGCAAGCTGGGCGGGTGTGTTCGGACAGACCCTTATGCGCGCGAGCTTGTCTATTGCCTCCCTGACCTCTTCGAGCTTGCCCTCCGGGTCAACGTAGTAGAGGTAGCCGAGGCGCCAGCCGGTGGCGAAGTAAACCTTCGAGAGGCCGTTCATGACTATAACCGGAACATCCTTGGTGAGTGAACCCGGAGAAACGTGCTTCCCCTCGTAGGTCATGAGGTCGTATATCTCGTCGCTGATTACGGGCAGGTCGTACTCGCCGGCAAGGTCGAGAACCGCCTTCACGGTCTTCTTCTCGTAGAGCGCTCCCGTTGGATTGTTCGGGTTTATGAGTGCTATGGCCTTCGTTTTCTCATCTATGTTCCGCCTTATGTCATCGATGTCCGGCTGCCAGCCGTCCTCCTCGACCGTCATGTACTCCCTCGGCTCGGCGCCGTAGAATTTGACGAGGCCGACGTAGGGCGGATAGCTGGGGCTTGGAACGAGGATGTTGTCGCCCGGGTCGAGGAGGCCGCCAAAGACGAACTGAAGCGCCTCGGTAACGGCGGCGGTGACGCGAACGTCCTCCGGCGTTACCTCCACGCCGTTCTTCCTCTTCTCCCTCTCAACTATAGCCTCCCTGAGTTCTGGGAGGCCTTCGCTCGGACCGTAGTAGTTGTGGCCTTCCTTTATGGCACGACAGTAGGCCTCCCTCATGTGCTCCGGCGGCTGGAAGTCGTACTTTCCGGGGTCGCCTATGTTCAGGCGGATGACCTTTATCCCCTTCTTCTCAAGCTCCCTTGCTGGAAGAACAACGTCCCTGATGGCGTACTCAATACCCATGGCACGTCTGGATGCGCGAATCATGTACATCACCATTTGAATGAGGTGAGATTCATCGTAAAAACCTTTGCCCGGGAGGTTTAAAAAGCCGGTCGAGTAGTTTTTCGGGGCGATGACGATTAGCAAGCAAACTGAAAGTTTACGGATGATGACGTGAACACCCTCCGAGCCCCTCGATACGTTTATTAACCTTCAGAGGAAGGTTTTTACATGAACATCTTTATTCCACTAATCGCGGGTGTTCTCATAGGCTACGTTCTCCGCAGGAAAGAGCACAGGGTAAACGTTGACACCCCCATGAGCATTGCACTCCTGCTCCTGATATTCTTCATGGGCGTCGAGGCGGGGAAGGTGAAGATAGACGCCCTGTGGCTCCTTAGTTCATCCATTGTCTTCGCGGCCCTCACCATAGCGGGAAGCGTTGGAATCGCTCTCCTCGTGGGGGGAAGGGGATGAGGTTTCTGGCCTACGTTCTGGTCGCGCTGATTGCAGGCATACTCACCGGGCACTTCTACGCCCCGGAATTCGGCAACCTCTACGAGGTCATGCTCTACCTGCTGATACTGGTAATCGGGATAGACCTCGGCCAGAGCTTTCGCCTAGGGGAGATTAGAAAGCTCGGAAGGCTCGCCATAAAACTGCCCCTCGGCACCCTCCTGGGGTCGCTTCTCGGTGGCCTCGCCGCCTCCCTGCTCCTGGGAATAGAACTCAGGTGGGGGCTTGCCGTCGCCGCTGGCTGCGGCTGGTACAGCCTCGCGGGACCGCTGATCGCCCAGTACTCCGCCGTCTACGGCACCCTTGGCTTCCTGGCTAACCTCACCAGGGAGATATTCACCGTTCTCCTGTACCCAGTTGCCATCCGGAGGATGCGAAAGGAGCTGGCGGTTTCCATGGGCGGTGCAACCACGATGGACACAACCCTGCCCATAATGACGAAGTTCGGGGGCAGCGAGGTCGCGCTCATAGCCTTCGTCCACGGCTTCGTCCTCACCGCACTGGTGCCCTTCATTGTCCCATTTATCCTTCAATTCTAACCAATAATCTTTTAAGTTCAAACATTCTAAGTTCTGTGAACAAACCTAAGGGGTGAGGAAGATGACGGAGGTTGAGGTTGTGTTCAAGGTTCTGAAAGAGGCTGGAAAACCCCTCAAGAGCAAGGAGATAGCAGAACTCGCCGGTATTGACAAGAAGGAAGTGGACAAGGCCATAAAAGTGCTCAAAAAGGAGGGCAAAATCATCTCGCCGAAGCGCTGCTACTATGCTCCGGCGGAGTGATAATACTTCTCGCTGAGCTTTTTGAGGATGGCCTCATGCTGTTCCTCGTTCCTCTTTATCTCCCTGAGGAGCTCCCTAACCACCGGATGGAACGCCCTTCTTGAGAGCCTGTCGTACAGTTTCAGCATGTCCTCCTCAAGCTCAATGTAGTCCCTAAGCAACTCTCCAATCCTCCCATCACCGTCCTCCGGCAGGACGACCTCCGTCGGGAAGTCTTTGAGGTACTCCTCGATTATCTCCTCAGGCGGGACTCTGGCACCAATCGCGCCAAAGCCCAGGGGCATCACCATCGTTGGCAGACCAGGGATGAGGGCCACCTCTTCGGCACCTTCATCGGTTCCGTACTCCTCGACCAGCCTCACGGAGTCATGGTATGCCTTCTCAAGGGCCTCCATCAGATGTCTGTGAAAAGCCGCGTCTATGGCCATCCTAAGGATGAGGGCCCTCAGGTCGGCGTACTCCGGGTCCTTGAGCTTCTTAAGGAGCTTCCTGTATTCCTTCTCAGCCGTTTCTTCCAGCCTTTTCAGCTTCTCGACCGTGGTTATCATTCCCTCCATGGCCCCCACCCCCCGAACAATTTAATAACATTTTGTTATTTAAAATTTTTGGTTCAACCGCAAAACTTTTTTAAAGCCTCACGCTTACCGATGCCTGCAGGCACTATCATGCCTCACGGCTCGGGGGTGTCCGAGGCTGGGGCGAGTAGGAACCCACCGGGCCTCTGCGTGGAGGTGAGAGAATGAAGTATCCGAAGCAGATAAGGACTTACTGCCCCTACTGTAAGAAGCACACCATCCACAAGGTCGAGAAGGTCAAGAAGAGACCGAGGAGCGAGCTCAGCCAGGGTCAGAGGCGCTTCCGCAGGATAATGAAGGGTTACCGCGGTTTCCCGAGGCCGAACCCGGCCGGAAGGGAGAAGCCGGTCAAGAAGCTCGACCTCCGCTTTAGGTGCACCGTCTGCGGCAAAGCCCACACCAGGGGACAGGGCTTCCGCGTTAAGAAGTTCGAGCTGGTGGAGGTGTGAAGCATGGCGCTCCCGAAGAACCTCATCCCGATGCCGAGGAGCAGGTTCCTCCGCGTCAAGTGCATTGACTGCGGCAACGAGCAGATCGTCTTCAGCAACCCGGCGACCACCGTCCGCTGCCTCGTCTGCGGCGCGACCCTCGTCGAGCCGACCGGCGGAAAGGGCGTCATCAAGGCCAAGATACTTGAGGTTCTTGAGTGAACCTTTCCATTTCCTTTGCCTCCGTGCCCGGAGGCTTCTGCTAAACTTTAAATACCTCTTTTCGTAACTTACCCCGGCAGAGAAAATTTTGAGGTGGTTAAAATGCCGAGGAAAGCCAAGGAGTACCCCGAAGAGGGAGAGTTTGTGGTTGCTACCGTCAAGAGCATTCACCCTTACGGTGCGTTCCTCAAGCTTGACGAGTATCCAGGCAAGGAAGGATTCATGCACATAAGCGAGGTCGCCTCCACCTGGGTCAAGAACATCAGGGACTACGTGAAGGAGGGCCAGAAGATAGTGGCCAAAGTAATCCGCGTCGACCCGAGCAAGGGGCACATTGACCTGAGCCTCAAGAGGGTGAATCAGCAGCAGAGGAAGGCCAAGCTCCAGGAGTACAAGCGCGCCCAGAAGGCCGAGAACCTGCTGAAGATGGCGGCCGAGAAGATAGGAAAGGACTTCGAGACGGCCTGGAGGGAGGTCTGGGTTCCGCTCGAAGAGGAGTACGGAGAGGTCTACGCCGCCTTCGAGGACGCGGCCCAGAACGGGATGGACGTTCTCAGGGGGCTCATCGGCGATGAGTGGACCGAGGCACTGAGGCCGATAATCGAGGCCTACGTCGAGATTCCAACCGTTACTATCGACGCCGAGTTTGAGATAACCGTGCCCAGCCCGAACGGGGTCGAGATAATAAGGGAAGCCCTAATAAGGGCCCGCGACAGGGCCAACGAGGAGAAGGAAATAGACGTCAAGTTCTCCTACCAGGGGGCGCCGAGGTACAGGATAGACATCACCGCCCCAGACTACTACAAGGCCGAAGAGGTTCTTGAGGACATAGCCGAGGAGATACTGCGCGTCATAAAGGACGCGGGCGGCGAAGCGACGCTCATCAGGAAGGAGAAGAGGATCAAGAAGATAAAGAGGAGAGGGGCATGAGGTTCCGCATAAGGAAGTGTCCCGAGTGCGGGCGCTACACGATGAAGGAGAGGTGTCCAATCTGCGGAGCTAAAACAAAGGTAGCCCATCCGCCGCGCTTCTCGCCGGAAGACCCGTACGGCGAGTACAGGAGAAGGCTGAAGCGCGAGCAGCTGGGCATCGCCGGGAGGGATTGAGATGAAGGAGTCAGTTATTCATGTCTACGAGAGACCGGAACTCAGGGATCCGGTCTTTATCGAGGGACTGCCTGGCATAGGCCTTGTTGGAAAGCTTGCCGCCGAGCACCTCATCCAGGAGCTCAACGCGGTCAAGTTCGCAGACCTTTACTCACCGCACTTCATGCATCAGGTTCTCATCAAGAAGAACTCCGTCGTCGAGCTGATGAAGAACGAGTTCTACTACTGGAAGAACCCCGACGAGAACGGCAGGGACATCATAATCATCACCGGCGACCAGCAGGTTCCGCCCACAGACAGCCCCGGCCACTTCGAGGTCGTCGGGAAGATGCTGGACTTCGTCAACGAATTCGGCGTTCGCGAGATAATCACGATGGGCGGCTACCAGGTGCCGGAACTCCAGGGGGAGCCGAGGGTTCTCGCTGCCGTGACCCACGAGGAGCTTGTTGAGCACTACCAGAAAAGGCTGGAGGGCTGTGAGGTCGAGGTTATCTGGCGCGAGGACGAGGGCGGAGCCATAGTCGGTGCCGCAGGTCTCCTGCTGGGCATGGGCAAGCTCCGCTCGATGTACGGGGTGAGCCTGCTCGGCGAGAGCCTTGGCTACATCGTCGATGCCAAGGCCGCAAAGTCCGTCCTTTTAGCGGTGACCAGAATCCTCGGTCTTGAGCTCGACATGACCGCCCTTGAAGAGCGCGCCAAGGAGACGGAGGAGATACTAAGGAAGGTCCAGGAGATGCAGAGGGCCATGCTGGAGCAGGGGATGCCCCCTGCCCCGGAGGAGGAAGACAGGGGCTACCTCTGAGCCCCGTTCGTTTCTTTTCTCTGACCAGGTTTTAGACTGCCTCAACGGGCGTCCTTGAAAGACGCTTACCAGCGTCACCCCCTCCAATGCCAGAGGGCAACGTGAAACCCCTCATCTCATCGGGTTGTTTTACAGCGCTCGCAGCGCCGCCCTAAAGGGCAGGGCTTTCGAGAGAAAATGTAACGAAGCCGCACAATCACCTTTTCAACCTTTGGTTGGTAATACGCGGTTTAAAAAACGCTTTTATCCTGTGTTACTCTTTATCCAATCGATGGCACAACAAAACCACCGGAGGTGTTTGGGTTGCATATCCCTGATGGACTGCTGAGCACGCCGGTAATAGTGATTACCTACGCGATAACGATAGCAGGAATAGCCTACGCGGTACGGAAGCTGAGGGACTTCCCGGAGGAGAAGATACCCCTCCTAGGCCTCTTCGCGGCCGGAATCTTCGCGGCGCAGATGGTCAACTTCCCGATAATAGGAGGAGTAAGCGGACACCTGCTGGGGGCAACGCTGGTCGCGATAATGCTCGGACCCTACGCGGCGGTAATAGTAATGACCGCGGTTCTGCTCATACAGACTCTCCTCTTTGGCGACGGAGGGATAACTGCAATCGGCGCAAACATCCTCAACATGGGGCTTATAGGGGCATTCATAGGCTACGCCGTTTACACGAAGCTCAAGCGCATCAACGAGACCGTTGCAATGGGGTTTGCCGCCTGGCTCTCCGTCGTTCTAGGAGCTGCCCTCGCATCGGTCGAGATAGGCCTCAGCCACAGCCTTCCGTTCCTCAAGGTCCTCACCCTGATGGTCGGCTACCACTCGATAATCGGAATCGGCGAGGCGATACTCACCGTCCTGATAGTCTACGCCGTAAGGGCAAGGCTTCCATCAATTGAGGGGGTGCCCGCATGAGGACGATTTTTAAAGGCCTGATAATTATAGCCCTCGTGCTGACCATAGTGCTGCCCCTCGCATCGAGCAACCCCGATGGGCTGGAAGCAACGATGGAAAAGGTCGGCCTTGAGGAGAACCCGGTCTACCACGCTCCCCTCGATTACGGTGAAACCTGGGGTCAGAGCGTGGTCATGGGACTGCTCGGAATCCTCCTGACCTTCGGGGTTGGCTACGGTCTAGCAAAACTCGCCAAGGGTGCCTGAGGTGTACCTGCCCTTCATTTTCCTTTATGCAATAGGCGTTGTGACGAGAAAGAGCCTAACGGAGCTGGCCTATTTTGGACTCCTTTTCCTGATGGTTATCCTCACCATGAGGCCAAAGAGAGGAGTTTTCAAAAAGCTCGGCTTCCTCCTCGGCTTTGAGGGACTTCTGTTCATCATGGCGCTCTTTAATCCTGGACAGCCTCTCCTAGAAACACCAATTGGTCCGATAACCCACGAGGGGATATACTCGTTCTTCATGCTCCTCGGAAAGGCGTTCCTCTCCGCGGGAACGGCCGTCGTCGTGACGAGTTCGGTGGGATTCTCAAGGCTCCTCGCCGAGATGGAAGCGCTGAGGTTCCCGCGGATACTCACGTTAACCCTGGCGTTCACCTACCGCTACCTTGACCTCTTCACGGACGAGGCAGCGAGGATGAAGCGCGCCCTGGACTCAAGGGCGTTTGGTGTGGGAAAGAGAGAGTACTATAGGAAGCTCGGCTCCCTCATCGGTGAGGTGTTTGTCCGGGCGTATCTCAGAAACGGGAGGATATACAGGGCCATGCTCGCCAGGGGCTTTGGAGAGTTTCCGAGCTTAGAAGAGCCGAGACCCAACGCGAAGACCACGATGCTAGCCCTGCTCGCCTTGGGGGGACTGCTGGTATGATAGAGATGGAGAATCTCCACTTCTCCTACTCCGGCAGGGAAGTGCTCAGGGGGATAACACTCAGGATTGAGAGGGGAGAACTGTTCGGCTTCCTAGGGCCGAACGGTGCCGGAAAGAGCACCCTCATGCTGCACCTCAACGGCATACTCAAGCCAAAGAAGGGCAGAGTCATCGTAGACGGCCTTGATCCGACAAAAAAGCCGAAGGAAGTACGGAGAAAGGTCGGGATAGTCTTTCAGGACCCCAACGACCAGCTCTTCTCCCCGACGGTGTTCGAGGACGTCGCCTTCGGTCCCTACAATTTGGGCCTGAGGGGGGAGGAGCTGAGGGAGCGCGTCATGTGGGCGCTTGAGAAGGTCGGAATGCTCGAATACGCTGAGAGGGAAACCAAGGAGCTGAGCTTCGGCGAAAAGAAGAGGATAGCGATAGCCACGGTTCTGGCTATGGAGCCAGAGGTGATAGCCTTCGATGAGCCCTTCGCCAACCTTGACTTTAAAGGCAAGAAGATTATGAGGAAACTGATAACGGAGCTTAGGGCTGAGGGGAAGACGGTAATACTGGCCTCCCACGAAGCGGACTACCTGGCCCTGTGCGACAGGATAGCCCTAATGGACGGGGGGAGGATAGTCACCGTCGGAACACCCGAGGAGATACTCGGGAACCCGGAGCTTCTGAGGAAACACAACCTGGATGTTCCACCCCTGGCCGAGCTCTTCCTGAGCCTGGGCCTGCCGGTTCCAAGGAGCGTAGAAGAGGGAAGAAAACTGCTGGAAGAGTGGAAGGTCGAAAAGCTCAACTGGAGTTATTGACTTTTTTATGTCAAAATCAAACCCCTTAACTTGGCAAGTTGCTGCAAATCTTAAAAACACTATTAGTATAAGTCATTATGGTGATGTTAGATGATAAAACAAATAAGAACCTTTATCGTGTTGATATTAATAACACTTCTAATGGCAACGTCAGTATCGGCAGAATGGGTGCCCCCAAAGGATGGAACGACCATAGTTCTGACCGACGAGAAGGGTAGAATTCTCAGGGGCTTCTCAGGAGACTATGAGATTCAGGTTCAAGTTGATATCGCCACTCCCTCTGGCATCAAAACCCTCGGCCACTACAGAATCAAACGCTCAGGCTTTTGGAAGCTTGACACAACGAGGAGCATTGTGAAGATAGCGAACCTCCGGAAATCTCTACCACGAATAAGCAAGGAGAAACGCTATGGAGTCAGGGTCTCTGTGTGGATTATAGACAGGGAAAAGGGTACCCTCTACAGAGGCATGGGTTCGACCCTTCTCTCGACGGAGGATTTAGAAGGAGCCTCCAAGAGGGTTGCGGTCACAATTCTTGAGAAAGATCCCCTGCCCAAGCTCCTCCGTGAAGGAGGATACCATTATGAGTGGAGGGCCGCGGAGGACTCGTGGGAGGCCAAGAACTACATTAAGGTTCCCATTCTCATAATAGACAACAGGAAGGGAAAAGGAAAACTTCAGGCTTCGATATCGATTAAGGCAGACTACAAAACAGAGTTCTCGGCGACTTTAGCGTATGGAACCGATCTGGAGGTGAAGTTCAGGAATAGTGATCCGGTTAAAGCTCTATCATCATCAGTAAAGATATACGGAAAGAAATGGGTTCCAGTTGAGGGTCACTATTACTTTTACCGCTCCATGGATGTATCCAAGGGTAAAATGGGCTACATATACATCTGGGCCAAGCCATACTACAGGCACGAAAAGGAATACGTCTGCGCCTGGGGAATGGGTGCCTACGGCTGTAGCGAAACCGGGAGGGAAAGAATAGACGTTGGAATATACGATGTGAAGGCACTCAAAGGTGTCAACGGATACATAATGGAAGGAGGCCATGAGCTTAGATCCCCGCAACTCGACGCAAGGTTTTACAAGTTTACCAAAGATGGCCTTCAACACCCCCTACCCAGGGAGGAGGGCATAAGTTTGGCGTACCTCTTCCAGGCAGTTAGCGGAGAGTGCGGCGTTAAGTTTGGCATTGGAGTTCCAGTAGGTGCAATTGCAGTTGCCTTTGGGGCGCCGGCCCCGGTTGCAGGGCTTGTAGCTTCAATCCAGTACGAGAAGGCAGGTAGCGTTACGGTCGATGGAGGAGTTCAGAATTGCGGATCCCCTACAACACTACACGCCTTCAAGAGTTCACAGAAGTACAAGTTCAAGACGGGCTGGTTTAGCTCCTGCTCCGCGGAGATTCCAATAGGATTCTACGTGAAAAGCGGCTGAGTTGGTTTTCTTTTTCTGCTCAACTTCCATCGAGTTCGATATGGAAAATAAATAAGGAAATCAACCCTTAATTACCCCCTCCAGAAGCTCAAGTCCCAGATTGAGGTACTTCTCGGCCTTCTCCTCGCTCTTTGCCTCGCTGAAGACCCTGATTATCGGCTCCGTTCCGCTTGCCCTTACGAGAACCCAGCCGTCCTGGAACAGCACCTTGGTTCCGTCCGTGGTGTCAACAGTGTAGCCCCTCGCTTTGGCAAGCTCGGCGACCTCGGCAACTATGGCCTTCCTGTCTCCATCCACCTTTCTCTTCGTCTTGAACTGGTAGTACTTCGGCAGTTCATCTATCAGCTCGCTGAACTTCTTGCCGGATTTTGCGAAGATTTCGACTATCTTTGCCGTGGTCATCGCCCCGTCCCTGCCGAGGACGAAGTCCGGGAAAATAACACCGCCGTTCTCTTCTCCCCCTATCGTCCCGTTGTGCTCAAGGAGAGCCCTCGCAACGATCAGGTCGCCGACCTTGGTTCTCATGACTTCCGCGTTGTTCCTCTTTGCTATATCGTCGAGCAGGTTGGAGGTGGCTATGGTGGTGACAAGCAGTCCACCGCCGTTCTCCCTCAGAACGGCATCGGCAACCAGGGCAAAGGTCTTGTCGCCCTGTATGAACCTGCCGTTCTCGTCTATGAACACCGCCCTGTCGGCGTCGCCATCCTGGGCAACCCCGAAATCGGCACCTAGGGCCTTTACAATCTCCACGAAGCCCCTCAGGTTCTCCTCGTTCGGCTCCGGGTTTCTGGCCGGAAAGTGACCGTCCGGATGAGCGTTGATGCTGACAACCTTGCAGCCGAGCTCCCTGAGCAGGTAGGGGAGCGTCAGACTGCCTGCACCGTTGGACGTGTCAACAACAACGAAGGGTCTCCGCCTTTTGATCGCCTCAACGTCAACCCTGCTCTTTATCGCCTCGATGTATGGTGTGATTATGTTCTCCTTCCTGACGTTGCCTATCTCGCCCCACCTAGCCCTGTCGAAGTCCTCGTTGAAGAAAACCTCCTCCACGACGGCTTCGCGCTCCTTCTTCAGTCCCATACCGTTGGGTTCGAGCAGCTTTATGCCGTTGTATTCGGGCGGGTTGTGGGAAGCGGTTATAACTGCCCCTCCGTCGGCCTTGAAGTGTGCCGTCGCGAACTGTATCGCGGGGGTTGGGGCTATTCCGACGTCTATAACGTCGCAGCCGACGCTGAGAAGGCCGCTTATAAGCGCGCCCTTGAGCATCTCCCCGCTGACGCGGGTGTCCATGCCAACCACTACGAGGGGATTCTCCCTCCCCTCGCGCTTGAGCATCGTTCCAAAGGCCATGCCCATCCTGAGGGCAAAGTCCGGGGTTATTTCCTCGTTCGCTATTCCCCTGACACCAAAGGTACCGAACAGCCTTCCCATTGCAATCACCTCACATTAGAGCACTGGCAAAGTTGAGTATTATCGTCACGAAGATGTAGAGACCGTAGATGAACGCTCCAGCTTGGATCAGCGAGACGAGTATCTTCAGCGGCTTCAACCTGCCGGAAAGCAGGGGCACGGGAATGCCAATCACTATCGCGGCGAAGAGATAAACCACCGCGTTCTTTAGGGCGGAGTAGTCCACCGGTATGTCTATCTGCGGGTAGGTTATGGTGACCTCCTGTCCCTGAACCGTGAACGTTATATCCGCGTTCTGAAGTCCCACGACGATTATGTAGGACATTATGAGCACGAAGAGCAGCGTGGGCAGGAGGCTGAGCGAGAGGGAAGATATCGAGCTGCTGAACCGCTCCCACTCATCCCCACAGTTCTTGACCTTCTCCTTCTTTTCCTTCTTCCCAGATTCTTCAGACATCATCACTCCCTCCCGAAATCGTCCGCAAAGCGGACTATATCGTCCTCACCGAGGTATTCCCCGATCTGGGTCTCGATGACCTCAAGGACGACCTTGCCCGGGTTCTCAAGCCTGTGGATGACGCCGGAGGGTATGAACGTGCTCTCGCCCGGCCGGAGGAGGATTTCCTTCTCCCCGACGCGAACCTTTGCGGTGCCCCTGACCACCACCCAGTGCTCCGAGCGGTGGTAGTGCATCTGGAGGGAGAGCTTCTTGCCGGGCAGAACGGTGAGGCGCTTTATCTTGTAGCGGTCGCCCTCCTCAAGAACCGTGTAGCTTCCCCAGGGTCTGTATGCCGTCTTGTGGACCATGACGCGCTCATCGTTCATCTCCTTGAGGCGCCTGTAAACTTCCTTAACGCGCTGGCTTTCGCCGCGGTGGGCAACGAGTAGAGCATCGTCGGTGTCTATGATTATCAAATCCTCCACACCGACAGTGGCCGTTAATCGGCTCGTCATCACGAGGTTGTTGCGCGAGTTAACCCCGATGTGGTAGCCCTTTTTACCGCCCACCTTGACGGCGTTTCCGTCCTCGTCCTTCTCCATCACCTCGTAGATGGCGTCGAAGCTGCCCAGGTCGTTCCAGTAGACGTTCAGGGGAACCACTGCGGCCCTATCCGTCTTCTCCATGACTCCGTAGTCGACGGACAGCTCCGGAACCAGTTCGTAGGCCCTCTCGATGCTCTCCCCGGTTTCAAAGGCCTCCCAGACGTCGGGGGCGTGCCTCTTCACCTCCTCGGCGAAAATCTCCGTGTCGAACATGAACATGCCGCTGTTCCAGTAGTAGCCGTTCTCAACGTAGCGTTTCGCGGTCTCAAGGTCAGGCTTCTCCTTGAACTCGGCCACCAGGTAGCCGCCCTCAAGCCTTTCCCCGGGTTTTATGTAGCCGTAACCGGTGTGAGGTCTGGTCGGCTTTATTCCGAATGTCACGAGGTATTCCTTCGCCAGCCTTTCGGCGTTTCTGAACGCCGTCACATAGTTTTCATTGGCCTCTATCAGATGGTCGGAGGGAAGCACCGCGACTATAGAGTCCCCGAAGGCCTCCTCGATTTTCTTTATCCCCCAGAATATAGCCGGCAGGGTGTTCCTTCCCCGAGGCTCAAGGAGGATGTTGTTCTCGGGCAGCTCCAGGCCGAGCTCCCGCAGGTCGTCGAGAACGCGGAAGCGGTACATATCGTTGGTGACCACGAAAATCTCATCGGGCTTTGAAAAGACAAGCGCCCTCTGGACGGTTTTCTGGAAGAGGGAGTACTCATCGAACATCCTTATAAACTGCTTGGGCATCAGCTCCCTGCTCAGGGGCCAGAGCCTCGTCCCCTTTCCCCCTGCAAGGATTAGCGTCTTCATAACACCACCTCCAGTAGTTCTGCGACCGAGCTTATATTTTTAGCCCTCCTATGCCTGAGGCTCCCAACGATGAACGGATGGTCAACGACGTCCAGGAGGGGGAAATCGTTCTCCCCATCCCCCAAAGCGTAGCTCTCAACCCGCTCCAGGCGGGAATAAAGGTTCAGCAACTCCACCGCGGCCCGCCCCTTGTCGGTGTTCCCGGTAACGCCGAGGAACCTGCTGCCCCTCGACACCCTCAGGCCCATGCTCTTAAGGACTTCTTCGAAACCTGACCGTTCCCATCTGAACACCGTCTCGCTGTAATCGCGCTCCACCGCCAGCCTCGCCAGGTTTTCCGGGAGTCCCGTGAAGGCCGTGACCTCTTCAAGCGTGCAGTTGCCGTAGTACTTGAGGCCGTATTCCCGTGCCAGGGCATCGAGGGCCGCCTTTATCCGGTCGTATTCCTCCCCCAGCTCAACGATAACGTATTTCCCCCGCTTCCTTCCGTTGACCTCGAATGGGAAGTAGTCCTCGGGAATTACGATGGCGCTTCCGTTCTCGACTATGAAAGGGCCATTCAACCCCCAGGCCTCACGGTAGTATTCCTGCTCCGCGAGGGTCTTGGAGGAGTTGAGCACAACCTCAAAGCCCGCCCTCAGGAGTGCCTTAAGGAGGGGTCTGGCCGGTTCTGGGGAGTAGTCGTCGCCGAGCACTGTTCTGTCGAGGTCAAGGAAGAGCACCCTCATCGTCACACCTCGAAGCGCAGGAGCGTTTCGGCGTTGTCTTCCAGGGTCTCCATCCACCGGTTCACGTCTATGTTCTCTATGGGTGGCATGATCCTCGGACTCGGCGGTTCCTCGTTCTTGCCCAGGAGACCGTGAAGGCGAAGCTCCTTCAGTATCTGGTTCCGCATGGATTCCGTCGCCAGCTTGGAGTGGTATATCGTCCCCAGGGAGCTGAGAATCATGTTAACGACGTGCTCCTGTCCCTTGTCCTCGTGCAGATGGGGGTTCAGCGTTTCTATCTGGAACACCTCGACCCCCTGGTCGTAAACGTCCGTGTGGGGATCCTCCCCCCACCTCCCGAAAGTCTCAAAGAGGTACACCAGCTCGAAGGGCTCTATTGAGTAGCCCGTCGAGAACGGCATTATCTCGGCCAGCTTGATGCTCATCGCGTGCTCGCCTGCGTTTCCCGTCACTATAATGCTCGTCTCAAAGTTCGTGGCCACGCCGAAGAGGGCGTTCATGTAGCGGTTCGTTATCTCGCTCACGCGGCCCCACTTTCTGAAGTACAGTCCCTTAGTGCTGACCTTGGGCTTGTGGCGCCAGCTCAGACGAACCATTGCGTATTCGCTCTCGCTCATCAGAAAGCCAGCCGCGTAGTCCTTCACGTACTCGTTGACGGAACCGGGGATGTAGTTGTCGGCATCGACGAAGCCCACGTACTTGGCCCCTATGGCCTTCGCAAGGAGGATTCCTATCAGCATCCCCTCACCCTTTCCGCTCCTCACGCTTCCGTTCTCATCGAGGATGTCCGTGTATCCCACCTCGCGAAAGGCCTCAGCGACCCCCACGTCCTTCTGGTGGACCATTACTATGCGCGAGTGGGTGAGGTTGTAGAAGTGCTTTACGAGGTCAACCTCCTGCTTGAAGAGGTTCGGCCCCTTCCTCTTGCTGTTCGAGACGATTATTATCGGACACTGGTGCGGTATGGCCTTCAGAACACCATCGACCAGCTGGAGCTTCTCGTTCTTCATCGGAACGACTATCGCGATGTCTTCAAGAGTCCCGTAGATGTCCTCGCGGGGCACGTTCGTGACTGTAAAGCTCCCCACGTCTCGCGTCTGCGTGTCCAGTTTGATAACCTTCTGAACCTCGTAAATCTCAACCGCTCCAAACAGTTCCTTGTAAACCGGAGCCTCCAAAAGCAATTCAACCACCCCTTGATAATTTTCGAAGATGAAAAGGGAACCCCGTAAAAAATTTGGGAGCGCGAAAATAAAAAGGTTTGTTTTACGGGCGCAGTGCGAACTCACCAACGAAGGCCGAACTCGATATGGTGTCGCCGATTCCGACGGTGCTCTTTGGCCTCGCCACTATCTTCGTCGGGGCGAAGGAGAGCTGGTAGCCGTCTATCTCAGCGATGCCGTCCTTCATGCCGTACTCCCCGGCAAGCCTCTCCTCCACCGTCCCAGCCTTCTCGTTCACCGGGACGTCCATGGCCTTGACCACGTCGTCTATCGAGCGGACGTCGCCGAGCTTCGCCTTGGCGGCCGCCGCTAAGGCCGCAAAGAGCAGCGCGTCACGGACGAAGTCCCCTTTGTAGTCGGTCAGGGCGAGGTAGTAGCCGTAGGTGTGGAAGTGTATCCTCTTAACGCCGGTTCTCTTGGCGAGCTTGAGCATGGCCTCGGTGACCGCGATTGGGTCCACTGGGTCGTCGGCGAGGAGCTTTCCGGCGAGGCCCTTCTCACCCATGACCTCCATTATCGAAGCGAGCTCGACCTCGTTGAGGCCGACGCTGTGGAAATTGCCCAGGACGTCAATCAGGGCCATTCTGACGGTCTCATCCGCGGTGAAGGCGAACTCAAGGTGAACTGGAACGTCCCTCGCGTTCAGGATTTCGAGGTGGCGCACCATCTCATCAAAAGGCTCGCGGTAGTTCCCCCTCGTTAGAGTCTGGAGGCCGCTGATGATTCCCAGCTCGGCTTTTTTCGCTATCTCCTCAAAATGTTCGGTGAACTCGGGCCTTATGTAGACGTTCGGATTGTAGTCATCGGCGGCGCCAATGAAGCGGTTCTCGCGGGGCGCCTCGAAGCCGAGAACCCCGAACCCGCGAGGGAACTCGTAGATGTAGTGGATGCAGTTCTCCTCGTCGGCCCGGAACTCCTTCGGATGAACGAGGTTAAGCTTCCCGTTCTCGACCTTGGGGACGTAAATCGGCCCATCCTTGAAGAGCTCCGCCTGAAGCCTCGAAACCTGGGGAACGTGGGCTATGACCTGAACGCCGTAAACACCGCCGAGGAGGTTGGCCATTATCCCCACCTGGCCGCCCATCCTCAGCTCGTCCCAGCCCCACTGCCTCATGTAGAACCTGACGGTGCAGCTGTCCACGAAAAGCTCCGCCGCCTTTCCGCGCCTGATGCTCCAGAGAATTCCGCCGAGGAGATGCTCAACGGAGGTTATCTTCTCTGGAAGCTCATCGGAGTACCTCAGAGCCTCGTCCTTTCCGGCCCGCTCTATCCGCCGCTCCAGGTCCGTGGGGTCAAGGTACTTTATGGCGTCAATGTTCGTGTTGTACGCGAGGAGAACCCCACCGATTTTCCCGATGTTTTCGCGAACTTTATCAAAGGCCGATGAGTAGAGAGCGTCCCAGGACATTATATCACCGGGAGTGATGTAACCGCTGAAAGTTAATAAGGGTTACGGTGAGAAAAAGGGAAATCAAAGGCTCACTCCTTCCATCTCGGGTTGTCCACAACCTTGACTTCGCCGTTCTCCTCAATGACCAGCTTGGAGAAGCCCTTCTCGGCTATGCTGCCGTAGTCGTGGCCGGCGTCGGCAGGGTATATCGCCAGGAAGATGAACGGCTCGTCACCAGTGTTGACTGTCCTGTGCGCCCAGTAGGGGGGAACGTAGACAACCGTTCCGGGCTTCATCTCTATCCATTCGGCCTTTCCTTCGGGCGTCTGGAGGAGCATTCCGCCCTTCCCCTTGATGCCGTAGTATATCTCCGCCCTGTCCGCCTTGGAGTGATAGTGCCCCTTGGTGAAGAAGAACTCCCTTCCGACCTTACCCGGGTAGAGGACGGTGGTCGCGAAGTTGAGGTCGCCGTCCTTCTCATCCTGCTCAATCGCGTAAACCTCGTAGACAACCGGGTTTTCCTTGAGAAGCTCTTCGTAGGCGTTTTCATCGACGAAGTATCCCTTCAGGTCGCTGAGCCTTCTGACGAGCTTTTTGGCACCTGGTATAATCCCGGTTTCGAGGTCGATATCAACACCCAGCGGATTCTTGTACTCCATTGGAACCACCGTAATAGAAGTGAGGATGGGGCTATTTAACCTTTCCCTTTTGTATCACCGAAAGTGTTACAGCAGTCTGAAGAGGAGGTAGGCGACGCCGATGGAGACCGCCCAGTAGCCGGCGTTCCAGCGGACGACCTTGGAGCCGTCCAGAGGTGGGAACGGGAGCAGGTTGAAGAACGCCAGCCACAGGTTGACCGTTGCCGTCATCTTGATGACCCACCAGAGGGACGTGAACGGAGCCACTGCCCTCAGGGCTACCAGTGCGGCAGCGCCGACGGCTATGTTGGTCAGCGGACCCGCGAGGGCTATCTTTCCGAAGGCCTCTCTGAAATCCACCGCGTAGGGGGCGTAGACCTGAACGGCACCGAGGGCGGCGAATATCCAAGTCGTTCCGGTGAGAAGGCGCGTCGCTATGCCCACGAGAAGCGCCAAGAGTATCCCCGTGTCCCAGCGTTTGTAGTACGCCCTGTAACCGTAGTGCCGCGCCATCTGCCTGTGGGCAAGTTCGTGGAAGATGAAGGCCGTCAGAACGGCGATGACGGAATATGGAATCGCATAGGGGTCAAAGTTGGAAAACAGCAGAGCAAGGACTAGAAAAGAAATCAGTAAATCCTTGATCTCCCTCCGTCCCATGCCGGCCCTGTGAGTTCCTTTCCACTGTCCGTAGTGCATTGAAACGCCCCGCGGGGAGGCTCACTTGCCCTTTACTTCAATCTTCTTGCCGATTACAAGCTCGGCGGCTTTAACGGCGGCACCGCCGCTCCCCACCGCTATCCTCACCTGATCCTCCGGAACGTAAACAACTATCTTGTCCTCAAGCTCCTCGATTTCAAGGATCTTGACGTTGAGCATCTTTTCAAGTCTGTCCTTCATGGTGAATCCCCAAGAATGCTGTGGCGGTTCTAAATATAAAAGTAACGAATCAGTCAAAGTCCCAGATGGTTCTCCCCTTATGGAACATCATAATGTAGCCGCAGTTCCTGCAGATGACTATCTTCACCTTGTGCGCCGTAAAGCCCCATTTGCTGTCTATCTTCCCCTCTTCAACCTTAAAATCCGTTCCGCCGCAGAGCGGGCAGACCAGCTGTCTCCTTTCCATCACATCACCCCCGCTGTCCAGTAGGGCGAGAGGAATCTCTCCTTCCCCCTGTCCAGGAGATGCTCTATCCCCGGCTTGTGGCCGAGGCCAACCACGGCTATAACCCGTGGCCTCTTAACCCCATGAAGCTTAAGGTTCTCGACTATGGACACGAGGTTCCTCGCCATTACCTCGTTCCTCTCCTCGACCAGAACGCGGTAGAGGTAGGGATAGCGGCGCTTGAACTCCACCATCATGACCCTGTACTCGGCCATTGGGTCGGAGGGCTCGCCGAGCCTAACGGGCAGGAATATCCCCAGGGCCTCCAGGGCCATGAGAAGCTTCTCCCTCCCCGGGGCGGCGGCTATCTTGGAGAGTATGACGGTTATGTCCTCGTCTATGAGGTAGAGGGGAACGCCGAGGGCTTGGGCGGCGCTTACGGCCGCTTTCATCTCCTCCCCCGGTGCCATCCCAAACTCCTCCCCCAGTTTCTCCTCAACCTTTGCGAGCGCATAGTTTATCAGCCCCTTTCTGCCGAAGCGGAGGGCTTCCTCAAGGGTCATCTTCCTGTTCCCGTTCATGGAAAGGAAGCGCGCCCTGTCGAGCTCTATCGCAACGGCGTGTGGCCTCTCCTCCAGTATCGTCCTGATTACCTCCTCCCTGCTCTTTGGCGAAACGTGCATCGTGCCTATGAGCTTAACGTAGCGGAGATAGCTCATCTTTTCTCCTCCAGAAGGTTTCTCACACTGAATTCGTCGGATTTAAACGTCAAAATGTCGAAATCTCTCGGAACTATGAAATCTACTCCAAAATCGCGGCATATCCGAGAGGCCCCGCTCAGGTATTCATCGTAGGTGTAGCGGAAGGCCCTGTGGAAGAGTGCCAAAAGCCTGACCTTGGCCCTCTTGGCGACCTCGCAGGCCTCCGCGACCGTCGAGTGGTAGCTATCGCCCCTGTCGGCTGGATTCAGATAGGTGGCCTCATGGATTAGAAGGTCAGCCCTCTCGGCGAAGAGCCTGACCCTTTCAGCGGGCTCGGTGTCGCCGGTGTAGACGACCTTGACCCCCTTCCTCCTTGGCCCTGTGACGTCCTCAAGGTAAATCGTTTTCCCGTTCCACTCGATTTTACCTTCACGCTCAAGCTTCCCGAGTATCGGCCCCTCTCTCAGGCCGTATTCCCTCAACTTCTCCGGCAGGAACTTCCCGCGCCGGTCTTTTTCCTTAAATACGTAGCCCAGAGCCGGAATCCCATGCTCGACCTTGAAGCTCCAGATTTCGTAGTCCCCGAACTTCAGCCTCGTCTCTCGCAGCTCGTGGACGTGTATATCAAACCCCGGCCTGAAGAAGCCGCTGTTGAGGAAGTTCTGAACGAACTCGAAGGTGTATTTGGGACCGTAGATGTGAAGGGGCTTTTCCCTGTCCCAGAGGTTCATCGTCTGTATCAGGGCAGCCAGGCCGAGGTAGTGGTCGCCGTGAAAGTGCGTGATGAATATCTTCTCCACCTTCATCGGGCTGAGCTTTGCCGCATTCATCTGCCTCATCGTGCCCTCTCCGACGTCGAAGAGTATGATCTCACCCTTGTAGCGGAGAGCCACCGCTGGAACGTTTCTCTCCCTGGTGGGCATTATGCCGCCCGTGCCGAGGAAAATCACTTCAAGCATGCTATCACCTCCGAGGAGAAGTTTAAAAAGCTCCCGGAGCCTCCACCAGGCGGACTTTCCGAAAATCCCTCTAGTTATTCACCAAAAATGTAAGGTAAAGTCATGAAAACCATTTTATATTTTGAAATATAACAAGTATTAGGTTTACGTAGGTTGCCATTCTGGGAACCTCCGTGGACTCAGCTTGAGGGGGAATTTGTATGAAACGGAATACTGCTCTGTTTATTGTTATGCTTCTGACGGTTTCGGTATTCACCCTGCCGGGTCACCGGGTCACCGCGGAGGAATCCGACCTCGTTGACGGTTCGGGGGGTATGGTTATAGCGGACGAGGAGATAATCATAGGCGATCGCGGGGACTACTTCTGGACCTATGAGAACGAGAGTGGAGACGTCATCGGGAAATTCCACACAGGGTATGAAAAATGGGATGAGATGGCGGCCTGTGACGTTAACGGCGATGGAAAAGCCGAGATAATCCAGGGCGACAGGAGCACGAACAAGATATACATCTACAGTGCGGGCGGTACCGAACTGGGCAAACACGACGTAAATTTTGAGGCCGGGGACGACCTGGCCTGCGGAGACCTCACAGGCAACGGGAAGGCCGAGATCGTCCACGCCGACAGGAACAACTGGATGCACGTATTCGACGAGAACTTCAACCTTCTGAACCAGTTCAAGGTCGATGATTTCGCGAATGGCGATTCAATAGCCGTCGGCGACCTCGACGGCGACGGAAAGGCCGAGATCGTGCACGCTGACGTGAGTGCAAACATCATAACCCTCTACGATATGAACGGCAACGTCATCGGGAGTCTGCCAACAGAGGACTACTTTGAGCTGACGTCGAGGGACGAGATGGCGATTGGGGACGTCAACCTCGACGGACTGAACGAACTGGTCGTGGCCACCCAGGACTCGGACGACTACCAGGAGAGGGGCGTACACGTCTTTGGCTTCTCAAAGAAGGGCGCCCAGCTGGAGGGGAGAGAGTTAGCGACCTTTGTGATGCCCTTCCAGAAGGGGGACAGGATGACCGTTGGGGACGTTAACACAGACGGCCTCGACGAGATAGTCTGGGCCTCCCAGGACGGCTACGTGAAGGTCTACAACCTTGGAGGAGACCTGCTGAACGGGCCGAAGGGCCTGAAGACGGAGTTCAGTTACGGAGCGGGCCTCGCGGTTGGCGACGTGGATGGCAACTCAATAATTGTCGGACCTCCAAGGAAAGGGAGAATGCACGTTGAAAACCTCGTTATAGCGGTTATAAACGCCCCACCGGTTGACTACGACGTCATAAACAAGACGGGGGTATTCTACTCGGAGTTCACTACCGAAAAAACCCACGCAACGAAGTTCTCGGTGAAGTCCACCCACGACATCAAGATGAGCCTCGGAATGAAGGCGGTCATGGGCAACAAGAAGGTCGCCTACGCGGAGGTCAACCTTAAGGTGAGCATGGGGTTCCAGCTCCAGCGGGAGAGAGGGCAGAGCTACGAGGAGAGCATAACCTATGGACTGACGTCCGATATGGGCGACGGAGCGCTTTACGTGACCACGGACTACGACGTCTACGAGTTCCCGATAATAAGCCCGCCGGAGCTTGCTGTTGTGAACGGCGAGCAGCAGTACATACTCGTGACTGTTCCCAAGGGGCCGCCCCACGTCCACTTCCAGAACTACAAGTCGGACCTGCACGAGATTGGGGATATAAACACCTACCCTGAGAACCTCAACGAGCTGAAGAACTACGAGCCCGGGAACCTCCTCGACACCTTCACCATGGAGGTCGGTCAGGTGGGTAGCTCCTACGAGAGGGCAGTCAAGGAGCTGGGCTGGACGAAGAGCAGGAACACCTTCAACGTCGGCGTTTCCATCGGCATCGGAGGGGGCTACACCTCACCCACCTCAAGCCTCGATATGAAAATTGAAGGCAGCTACGGCTATGAGAGGGTAACGACTCATGAGGTGACCGTTTCCAACGAAACCAGCGTCAAGGTTGTCTACAAGGGCGGCATAAGCGACCCGAGCATGTGGTACAACGCAACCGGAGTTATCTACCTCGACAGCGAGGACGGACATCTGGTTCTCGACTTCCTCGTGCCCAGCAAGGGGGAGCACTACGAGACAAGGAGCGGAAGCCCGATACTGATAAACTTCGGCTTCTTCACGATAGACTACCATGCCCTGCTGCTCATGAACAAGCCGCCGGAGTGTTCGATTTCAGCCTCTCCAAGCTCCGGAAAGCTTCCGCTTGAAGTTGACTTCGACCTGGATCTAAACGACCCGGAGAACGGCTCCATGAGGTGGGAGATTGACTTTGGAGACGGCTACTCCACAGAGGGCAACGGCACAGAGACAAAGCACATCTACCGCGAGGAGGGGAACTACAAGGTCACCCTGACCGTCTACGACCCCCTGAATGCCAACGCCACCTGCAAGGCATCGGTAAACGTCAAACCGAACGAGAAGCCAGCGGCGCTCTTCAGCTACTCGCCCGCAGAGATTAAGGCAGGAGACGAGGTGCGCTTCACGGACAGCTCCATAGACCCGGACGGAAGCGTTGCCAGGTGGAGCTGGAACTTCGGCGACGGAAGCACTTCAACCGAAAGGAATCCGAGGCACACGTATACAAACCCTGGCTCGTACACGGTAATGCTAACAGTCGAAGACGAAAGCGGACTGAAGGGAACCTACTACAAGGAGATAACCGTGGAGCCGCGGAACTATCCGCCGACGGCTGACTTCACGTTCCTGCCAAAGGAACCGAAGGCCGGGGAGGAGATAAGCTTCGCGGACAAGTCCTACGACAGGGACGGGAATATAGTGGGCTGGAGCTGGGACTTTGGAGACGGGAGCACCTCCAGCGAGGCCGAACCCGTTCACACCTACTCAAGCGCCGGCAACTACACGGTGACCCTGAAGGTGAGGGACAACCTGGGAGGAGAGGACGTCAGGAGGATCACCATAACGGTTGGAGCCGCGGAGAGCCCCTCGCCAACGGAAACGACATCAACCGAAGCCCCAACTGCCACACCATCAGGAACGACGTCAAGCACGCCGGGCGAGGAAACGGGCCCTTCAGAGACGAGTTCCTCCAGCACCCAGCCATCCCCGACCGAGTCGGGGGGCACATGCGGACCGGGAATAGTCGTCGTTCTGGCCGCAATCCTGGTCCTTTGGAGGAGGCGCTAGTCTTCTCCATTTAATTTCTGCCAAAGCATTAAATACTCTGAAACTGTTATTATTCTGAGGTGTTCTGAGATGGAGGAGATTCTGAAGGCAATCGAGGAAAAGGATTGCAAAAAGGTTGCAACCCTTCTGTACCACAGGGTTGACGAGCTGGGCGACGAGGAGCTTAAGGAGGTCCTCGAAAAGGCCGAAAAGCTCGCCCTGGAGTGTGGTGATTTCGAACTGTACAAGCTCACCGTTTACTACTCCCACGAACTCCTCGGTGTGGAGAAGCTGAGCGAGTTCGAGAAGATGGCCGAGGAGAAGGACACATTCGACGTAAAGTTCGAGCTGGCCGACCTCTACTACCTCATAGGGGAGCTGGAGAAGAGCCTCGAACTCTACCGAGCCCTCTTGGAGGAGGAGACGGAGAAGGGCAACAGGGGAAACATAGCGAAAATCTACTACGCCATGGCGCTCATCCACGAGGAACTTCAGGAGTACGAGAAGGCCATCGAACTTATGGAGAAGGCCGAGGAGATACACCGCGAACTCGGAAACGAGGACGAGGTTCTGAGGATAGCCATCCACAAGGCATACGTTCTCTTTGAATCCGGGGAGACCTACGAGGCAAAGGCCATGCTCGCAGGCCTCCTCCCGAAGGTTCTGGACAAGAGCGACCTCCTCGTTGAGATACACCTCAGCTTTGAGGAGATATTCGAGGAGGACGAGAACTACGATGCGGCTTTGCAGGAGTGCCTCTACGCGCTCGTCCACGCGAAGGGGAGCGACTACGAGGAGGTAGCCTTCGGCTCCCTGATGGATGTCCTCTGGCAGCTGTTCCTTGAGGACGACTTCGAGACGGTTTACCTGCACATGGACATGTTCGCCAGGGCGCTCCCTGAGCTGAGCGACTTCTTTGAAGCCGTAAAGGCGATAGCACTCTACAAGGACGGCAAGATTGAGGCGAAGGAGGCAGGGAAGGCCATAGAAAGCGTCAAAGATCCGCGCCTACTCGACCTGCTTGAGTTCCTCGGCGAGGCCGAGATGTGAGAGGGGAACCACGACGGGGATTCCCCCCACCTCTTCTATCATAACCTTCACGCCGTAGACCTCTTCGAAGAGATCAGGCTCCAGTATCTCCCTCCCGCCGTCGGCTACGACCCTCCCATTCTTCATGAAGACGAACCTTCCGGCGAAGCGAAGGGCGAGGTTGACGTCGTGCATGACCACGACCGACGTTCCCCCCTCCTCCGCAAACGTCCTCGCCGTTTCCATTACCTCCAGCTGGCTCCTGATGTCAAGGTTGTTGGTCGGCTCGTCCATTAGGAGTATTCTGGGCTCCTGAGCCAGGGCCCTCGCGATGCTCACCTTCTGGAGTTCGCCGCCGCTCAGCCTGTTGGTTGGCTTCAGCGCAAGGCCCTCTATGCCCATCTTTCTGAGGATTCTTCTCACGGTCTCAACGTCCCGCTTCGATGGCCTCAGCCCCATGTAGGGCCTCCTGCCGAGCAGAACGGTGTCAAAAACCGTCATGAAACCCGGTTCGTACCTCTGGGGCACGTAGGCAAGAACCCTCGCCAGTTCATCCCTCGGATACTCCATCACGGGGCGCTCAAACACTTCAACGGTGCCGCAGTCCAGAATGCCCCCGATGCACTTGAGGAAGGTTGACTTTCCGGCACCGTTCGGGCCTAGTATCGCCACGAACTCGCCCGCCTCCACCTCAAGGTCAATGCCCCTAAGAACCTCGGAGCCGTTGTAGGTGAAGCGGAGATTCCTCACACGTAGGGCCTTCATCTCCGTCCCTCCATCCTCATCAGGAGGTATATAAAGGTGGGAGCACCGAGGAAAGAGGTCACTATACCAACCGGGAGAATCATCGGGGACAGCACCAGCCTGGCAATCGTATCCGCGGCCACCAGCAGCAGGGCGCCGGCGAGGGCCGACAGGGGGATGAGGAAGCGATAGTCGCCACCGGCGACGAGCCTGATGGCGTGGGGCGCTATGAGGCCGACGAAGCCGATGACACCGACGAAAGCAACGCTCACGGCGGTTATCAGCGCCGCCAGGAAGGTCGAGATAAGGCGAACCCTCTCAACCTCAACCCCAACGCTCTTGGCGACGTCGTCCCCCATGACCGAGGCGTTGAGATCCCAGCGCTTAACGACGAAGTAGGCAAAAACCGGAACAAACACAGCGAGCATTATCGCGTTTTCCCGCCAGGTGGCCCTCCCAAGGTCTCCAAAGCTCCAGTAGACCATGGCGGAAAGCTGAAGCTCGTCGGCGAAGTACTGAACGAGGGTCGTCAGCGCAACGAAGAGTGAACTCATGGCAACTCCCGCCAGAATTATGGCCTCCGGACTGAGTCCCTTCAGCCTCGCCAGTGCAAGAATCACCGCCGTGGCGCTTATGGCGCCGATGAAGGCAAAGAGCACAACGGTGTAGGGGTTGTCAAGCGAAATCCTCCCGGAACTCTCTGCATAGCCTGCCCCCAGGAGTATCGCGAGGGAAGCCCCGAACATCGCCCCATGGGAGACGCCCATAGTGAACGGAGTGGCCAGGGGATTCCTCAGAAAGCCCTGCATGACGGCACCCGCCACCGCCAGGGAGGCACCGACCAGAATGCCTGCAACTATCCTCGGCATCCGTATGTTCCAGACTATCAGCCTGGAACTGTCCGTTCCGCCGCCGAGGAGCGCATCAACGACCTCCCTCACAGAGAGGAAGTAGGCACCGTGGGAGAGGGAGTAAAGGCTAACCGCGAGGATGGAAAGAAGAATGAAAAGGCCGATGGACAGTTTCCTGGCTACGTAGCCCTCGTAGTCCATTTTCATCACGGTGAGGTCGGCAGTGAGTATTTAACCGTTCCGTTGGAGAGGTCTATCTTTCCAAAGCCGCCGAACTGCTCCTTCATGGTGCCGTAAACCGGCTTTCCGAGCAGGAAGGAGTATATCTCGTCGGCCTTCTTCGCAGGGTCGACGTCGCTGAACCTCTCGGGATAGAGCACCTTTCCGATGAAGTACGCATCGGCCAGGGCAGTTCCAACGTTTGTGGTGTAGAAGTTGTATGGGAGTATGCCGTAGACGTTGCCCTCTTTGACGGCCTTTAGGGAGGCGTAGAAGTCCGGGTTCTTCGAGTAATCGTCGAGGATGAGCTTAAGGCCGCCCTCGTCGATGAAGATGTACTCAGGCTGCCACTCCAGGAGCTTCTCCTTGTCGATGAACTGGTGGCCGGTTCCAAGCTCGTCGGCAACGTTCTTGGCGTGAACGACGATGAATGGCGGGTAGCTGGCCTTCGTGCTCTCAATTCCGTGGGCGCCCTTGTATCCTATCCCACCGACGAAGACCGTCTTCGGTTCAACGTCGGCCGTGCGCTTCATCAGGTCATTCTGGGTGGCATTGATGAAGTCTATGACCTCCCTAGCCCTATCCTCCCTTCCGAGTATCCTGCCCGCCAGTTCGAGGGACTTGAAGAGTTCCTCGTCCTCGAAGGTCACCAGCTGGCCGTAGCTGAGGACGACGACGGGGATTCCGGTCTTGGCCTGTATATCGTTGGCCGTCTTCTTGTCCACGTAGGTTATGAAGATAACGTCGGGCTTCAGCTCTATGAGCGCCTCGAAGTCCGGCAGCTTGCCCGGCCCGCCCGGCCCGACGGTCGGCAGCTCCCTGAGTTCGGGGTGGGCTATTATGTAGGGCCTTCCGAAGTTGTAGCGCTTCTCGAAGTCCTCAACCCCGACCACCATATCGCTCGCGTTCAGATAAACCACGAGCCTCAGCGCACCGGGGCCAACGGCAACGATCCGGCTCACCTTCGCCGGAACCTCGACGCTCCTCCCGAGGGCGTCCGTGACGGTTATCGTGGCCTTTCCGGTTTCCCCAGTTCCAGTGCTGCTCCCGATACAGCCGCTTATTGAAACCACCAGCAGGATTAGAAACAGGGCAAGGAACCTCCTCATCTCAGCACCCCCTCGGCGAGACCTTCACTATTCCCCTCCCGATTACCGCACGGTAGGACTCTCCCGCGCAGCGGAGGCAGAAGGGCTCGTCGTTTATGTAAACAGCCCTTGTCTCCATAACCAGCTCCCCGCACTTCGAGCAGCGGACGCTTTCCACTATCGGCGCCTGCTCTATCGGGGGAACCTTAACGCGGTCAATCTTGAACTCCTCCTTCGGGAGTTCCAGCATGGTGTATGCTATCTCCTCCCAGAGTTCCCAGAGGCGTCTCCGCTCCTCCTCAGTCCCCTTTCGTTCCCTTACGACCCTGTTGAACAGCTCAGTGGCTCCGGAAGGGTAGTACTTCCTCAGCCTCTCGGCGTCGGCGTAGACCCTGACGCCTTCCCAGTCGGAGCGCTTGACGAGGGTGAGGGCGGTCTTTCCGAGGTCGAGGTAGACCAGTGAGTTGTTTCCCAGGGTGCAACCCGTCGTCACCTGAACGCCGTCGGTGAAGCAACTGTTGACCTCGACTATAGCCAGAATGGACTCGTCGACGCTTCCCGAATAGTCGAGCCTCCCGACACCGAGTTCGTCCATAGCCACCAGCGACGCTCGAATCCCGAGCGCCAGGTATGGACACACGTGACCGTGGAACTCCCTCCCGTACTCCAGGATTCCCCTGGCGTCGCCTGCCTTCACAAGCCCCTTGAGAGCGAGCATTGTATCACCAAACCGGAATTAAGTAACACGTTTTTAACGCTTTTTTAAGCTAGGTGTTATCAACCTTTGGTGTCCAAGAAAAAGTGTGCATATGCACAAACTTTATATTTGAACGCTTTTTCATAATAGTGGTGATCCCATGAGAATCGCGGTTCCCCTGAAGGATGGGAGAGGGCTGGAGAGCGAGGTCTGCGAACACTTCGGCCGGGCGAAATATTTCGCGTTCGTTGAGGTTGATGACGGCACCATCAAGGGCGCCGAAGTCGTCGAGGTTCCCTTCGAAGAGCACGGCCCGGGTGACATTCCAAACTTCGTGAAGGAGCACGGTGGGGAAGTTGTGCTTGCCTACGGCATGGGCAGGAAGGCAATGGCATACTTCGAGAGCCTCGGGATAACCGTCGTTACCGGGGCCTACGGAAGGGTCAAAGACGTCGTTGAGGCCTTCATACACCAGGTTCTTGAGGTCGACCCCCACTGGAGGGAGAGGATAGAGGCGACTAAACACAAGTGAAAAAGTTTTTAAATGAAATTTTTTTCATTTAATTGGTGGTCGTATGGGAATCAAAGACTTCGCGCCGAGCTGGTTCGCGAGCGTTATGGGAACGGGCGCCCTGACCCTCGTGAGCAAGGCCTACTCCGGCAAACTCCCGATCCTCGGAAACTTTGCAGAGTTCCTGACTTACCTCAACACGGTTTTGTTCTTCGTCCTGCTGGTGCCCTGGGTTCTGAGGTGGCTCAAATATAGGGAAGACGCCCTCAGGGACCTCCACCACCCAGTCCTCGGCAACTTCTACGGCACCATCGCGATAGCCATGCTGATTCTCTCCGCGGATTACCTCCTGGTTCTCAAAAACACCGCACTCGCGTGGGTGTTCTGGCTGGCCGGCGTTCCGCTAACGGTATTCTTTGCGTTCCTCATCCCGTACCTCTTCTTCACCTGCGAAGGCATAGACACCAAGGCCATAACCCCAGCGTGGTTCATCCCGCCCGTGGGCCTGATAGTCATCCCGATAAGCGGCGCCAAGCTGATGACGCTGGCGAGCGGAACGGCGAGGGAAATTATTGCCTTCATCAACATCTTCGCCTGGGGCTCCGGCTTCTTCCTCTACCTGGCCCTGTTCGCACTGGTGATGTTCCGCTTCATTCGCCACGAGCCGATGCCCTGCGGAATAGCCCCCTCGATATGGATAAACCTCGGACCCATCGGAGCTGGAACGAGCACGCTCTACGCGCTAATAAAGGCGAGCGGCTTCATAACGGTGAAGGAGCCTTTCCTGGCCTTTGGCCTGCTCTTCTGGGGCTTCGGCGTGTGGTGGCTCGTCATGGCAATCCTGATGACGCTCCACTACGTCAGGAAGCTCAACCTCCCCTACAGCCTCGCCTGGTGGGCCTTCATATTCCCGCTCGGGGCCTACGTCAGCGCGACCTTCAACGTGGGGACCACATTCGGGATAAACGCCATCACCGACTTTGGATTCGTCCTCTACTGGCTCCTCCTGGCGATATGGCTGGTCACGGGGGTAAAAACGGTGAGGCACTTCCTCCTGGGCTGACCTCCTCACGCCTCAGCTTTTCTTCTTGTAGGCAACGTAGATGTCCGCCTCTATCATCTTCATGTCCTTCGTGAAGAAGTGGTGCACGAAGTATACGTTCCCCTCGGCGTCCAGTGCCGGCTCCCCGGCAAAGTTCGAGATGATTTCCTCGGGTTTGCCCCACCCGTTGCCGTTCCACACCGAGCGGAATATCGCTGGACCCGGATAACCGAGCCTGCTCTGCCCCGTAAACCATAGCTCCCTGCCGTCGGGCGTTATGAAGGGCTGGTCCTCGTTCAGCTCGCTGTTTACGTTCGGCACCTTCCTGGGGTTCACCCACGAACCGTTTACGTAGTCCATCACGCATATGTCGCCACCGCAGCCGTAGTACATCGTTCTGCCGTCGGGGCTGATGCAGAGCTCCCCCACATCGTAGATTTTGTTCAAAAGCTCACCGGCGTTTTTTACGTCCGTCCACCGGCCGTCCTTGAACCTCGCCGTGTAGATGTCCACCTCCCCGTAGTTCCCCTTTCTGACCGAGGCGAACCACATCGTGTCGTTCAGTATGAAGACCGCCCCGTCGAGGGACTCCGTGCTCCCCAGCACAACCCTTACAGGCTCCGTCCATTTCCCGTTGACCTTTCGCGACCACCATACCCCCGTGACCCCGTCCACGAGCTGTTTCTGAGGCGGAACGTTGACATCGGGCGTAAAGAAGAAGTAGAGATTTTTCCCATCCGGCGTCACGAAGGGCGAATCCTCGGCGCCGGCAGTGTTTATGGGACCTTCCAGTGGCACCGGTTTCTCCCACTCGTCGGAATGGATGACCGGGGGAAAAACGTCGGTTTTGGGCGTTACTTTAACGGCCCCTCGGGGGATTGAGGCAAGCCGGTCGGGACTCAGGGTAGTGGTCTGTGACTGGCCCGAGCCGATGCACCCGGACAGGAACACCAGGAGAATGAGGACGACCACGGCTGAAAATATTCTCATGTGCAACCCCATATCCCCTCAGGGACAAGGTATAAATGCCTATCCCTCCAAGTTAAAGCATGGAGAGAAAGACCAAGGTGGCTTTAATCCTCTCGCTAATCTCGCCCTTCTTCGCCGAAGTGCTGAGCGGTTCGACTCCACCGCTTGAAGTCCTCACGAACCCCCTCTCGTTTCCGTTCCTGTGGGCCTACTACGGTGCCGGTGTTCTCCTTGTCAGGGAGGCGTGGGTTCGGTGGGGGAGGAACTACGTTAGGCTCATGCTCCTCGGCTTCGTCTACGGCATCGTGGAGGAGGGACTCGTCATAAAGTCCTGGTTCAACCCAGAGTGGCCGGACCTGGATGTTTTCAGCGTTTACGGCCGCGTCTGGGGCGTGAACGCAGTCTGGGCGGTGTGGCTGACGATATTTCATTCCCTTATGAGCATAGCGATACCGATAATGGTCGTCGATGCCCTCTACCCGGAGTTCTCAAATGAAAGGCTCCTGGGAAGGAGGGGGACAACGACAGCACTCCTAGCCTTCGGCGTCTCCGCGGTGGTGTTCTTCGTCTTCCTCGTTCCCTACCGTCCGCCGGCAGTCCAGTACTCCCTCACCATCGTCCTCACGGTACTCCTGCTGCTCCTCGCAAGGCGGGTAAAAAGGGAGGCCCTCTTCAAGCGCAGCATTCCGAGGGGCCATCCCTTCGTTTACGGCTTCGCGGTTTCCTTCGCGCTGTTCTTTATATTCACGGCCTTCCCCCATTCCCCGGTGCATCCCGTCGTGCCTTCTATCCTCGGGCTTCTGGGGGCCCTCCACTTCTACTCCACGCCGGCCCGCCTGGACGAAAGGGGGAAGTACGCTCTCGCCATTGGCTTTCTAGCCTTCTGGTTCGTGCCCTACGACATAATCCTGGAGTTCAACGGCGTGAGAGGCGAGGCCCTCCTCGGCGTGGCCACCTTCGCCCTTCTCGCATGGAAGCTGAGGAAAATGAAAGCCAGTGAACCCAAGGTTTGAAACCCGTTCATTTTTAAGCTCCATGAACCTAAATCTGAACGGAGGGATACTCATGCATGAGTGGGCACTCGCCGATGGGATAGTTAGAACAGCCCTGGATTACGCGCAAAAAGAGGGCGCATCCAAGCTCCTCGCCGTTCAGGTCGTTCTCGGCGAACTTCAGGACGTCAACGCCGAGATAGTTGAGTTCGCAATGAAGGAGCTTCTAAAAGGGACCATTGGAGAGGGAGCAAAGATAGAGTTCATCGAGGAGGAGGCAGTTTTTAAGTGCCGAGACTGCGGCCACGAGTGGAAGCTGAAGGAAGTCAAAGGGAACTTCGACGAGCGCATAAAGGAGGACATACACTTCATTCCTGAGGTTGTGCACGCCTTCCTCGCCTGTCCGAAGTGCGGAAGCAGGGACTTCGAAGTCGTCCAAGGGAGGGGAGTCTACATAAGCGGCATAAAGATCGAGAAGGAGGGAGAGGCATGATAGTTGACCCGCGCGTCAAGGGCATAGAGGGCAGGCTTGAGAAGGTGAAGCGCATAATCCCCGTCGTCAGCGGGAAGGGCGGGGTTGGAAAGTCGCTCGTCTCAACAACCCTCGCCCTCGTTCTGGCGGAGAAAGGTTACAAGGTCGGCCTCCTTGACCTCGACTTCCACGGAGCGAGCGACCACGTCATCCTCGGCTTCGAGCCAAAGGAGTTCCCCGAGGAGGAGTACGGCGTAATCCCGCCGACGGTTCACGGGATAAAGTTTATGAGCATCGTCTACTACTCCGAGGACAAGCCGACGCCCATGAGGGGTATGGAGGTCAGCGACGCCCTCATAGAACTCCTCACGATAACCCGCTGGGACGATCTGGACTACCTCATCATAGACATGCCGCCCGGCCTCGGCGACCAGTTCCTCGACGTCATGCGCTTCCTCAAGAAGGGTGAATTCATTGTGGTGGCAACACCGTCAAAGCTGGCCATTAACGTCGTCAGAAAGCTCATCGAGGTTCTGAGGGAGAGGGAATACAGAATCCTCGGAATCGTCGAGAACCTCAAGCTGGACGAGGAGAAAGACATAGAGGAGCTGGCCAAGAGGTTCGGCGTGCCATATCTGACCGGCATACCGATGTACAGGGACTTGGAAGACAAGATAGGAAAGCCCGATGAGCTCCTGAGGACGGCCTTCGCGGAGAGGATACGGGAGGTCGCGGAGAGGATTTAGCGAAGGGTTTTCTTTTCTTCATTCTAAAACGGCCAAAGGTGAAACTATGGAACTCCTCGAACTCCTCAGAAGGGCCAAACGGGTCGTCGTCTGCGGAATAGGGAACGAGGTTAGGGGGGACGATGCCTTCGGCGTCATAGTCGCCGAGAGGCTGAAGGAACTGGTGAACAACCCAAACGTTCTCATCCTCAACTGCGGCGAGGTCCCGGAGAGCTACACAGGGAGGATAACAAAATTCGAGCCTGATCTGGTGGTCTTCGTGGATGCGGTTGACTTCGGAGGGGAACACGGAGAGGTCATAATCGCCGACCCAGAGGGGACTCTCGGAGAGGCTGTCTCGACACACAGCCTGCCGCTCAAGGTTCTAGTGGGATACCTGAAGATGCGCCTCAACACGGAGTTCGTTCTCATTGGCTGCCAGCCTGCCGTTCTGGGCCTCTTCCAGGAGCCGAGCGATGTTATAATCGAACGGGCGAAAACACTCGCAGAATCGCTGGCCGAGGGTCTCAATGAAATCGAGGTTAGGGAAAACTGACCCTCATTCAGAGTGGGATTGTGGAAAGAGGAAGTCACCCTGGCCCCGTCCGAGGAGTCTTCTGAGGTCGCTCCGACGGTTGACGTTGAAGAAGCTTTCCTTCCAGAGGGGGGGCAGATTCCCCACATCCAGGTAGCATACATCGGCGGAGCGTACCGCACCGTTCAGCGAATAGTCCCCGCAGCGTATTCTTTCCTCAAAGATCCGGCGAAATGCCTTTGAGTAGGTCGCGTGAAGGGGTTCAAGATATCCATTGGGCCAGCGAGGGACGCAGGCGAGCTTTCCACTTCCGAGGAATTTCCGGATTATGAAGTCAACGAATTCCGGGACGATGAGCGGCATGTCCCCCGCGACGACGAACGCATCGCCGAAATCCAACGCAGTATATACCCCGCCCATGGGTCCGATGGAGAGATCATCAACCACCACACAGTAGCCGAGGTTTCTAAGCCTCTCCGCGTTGGCGGACGATGCCACGATAACGACTTCCTCGATCAGCGACGCCGACTCGATTCTCTCAAGAGTGTACGAGATGAGCGGCTTCCCACCTATCCGAAAGAGGAGCTTGTCGCCCCCAAAGCGCCTACTCCTACCCCCTGCAAGAACCACCCCGAGCATGATACCCGTTGGATTCCAGGCTTTTAGGGTTGACGGTTGGAAACCTATGGTTCCGGAAAGGCCTAAAAAAGCACCCGCTGAAGTATCATTGGTGAAAAGAAATGTGTCTGGCGATACCCGGAAGGATCATCGAAATAAATGGAAAAGTCGCGATCGTTGATTTTGGAGGCGTGAGAAGGGAAGTCCGCCTCGACCTGCTTCCAGAGGTCGGGGTCGGGGACTACGTCATAGTCCACACCGGCTTTGCAATAGAGAGACTCGACGAAGAGAGGGCGCTGGAGATACTAGAGGCGTGGGCAGAGGTCGAGCGGGCGCTGGAGGGATGAACGTGACCGACGTCCTGAACGCCTTCAAGGACAGGGAGCTGGCCCAGAAGGTCGTGAGGAAGATACGCGAGGAGGCGAAGGGCCTCGATGAGCTTCGCTTCATGCACGTCTGCGGAACCCACGAGGACACCGTAACCCGCTCCGGAATACGCTCTCTTTTGCCCGAGAACGTCAAGATAGTTAGCGGTCCGGGCTGTCCGGTCTGTATAACCCCCGTCGAGGATATCGTCAAGATGCGCGAGATTATGAAGGAGGCCTACGCTGAGGGAGACAGGATAATCCTGACCACCTTCGGCGACATGTACAAAATCCCGACTCCCCTAGGGAGCTTCGCGGATTTGCGGGGCGAGGGCTACGACGTGAGAGTGGTTTACTCCATATTCGACACCTACAAGATAGCCAAAGAGAACCCGGAGAGAACCGTCGTTCACTTCAGCCCCGGCTTCGAGACCACCACCGCCCCCGCGGCCGGAATGCTGAACGCCGTCGTGGAAGAAGGGCTTGAAAACTTCAAGATATACTCCGTCCACCGCCTGACTCCCCCTGCCGTTGAGGCCCTCGTGAAGGCCGGAACGCGCTTCCACGGTCTCATCGACCCCGGACACGTCTCCACAATAATCGGCGTGAGGGGCTGGGAGTACATAACGACCGACTACGGCATACCTCAGGTCATAGCGGGCTTCGAGCCGGTGGACATGCTGATGGCGGTTCTGCTCCTCATACGAATGGTTAAGAACAGCGAAGTGAAGATACTCAACGAGTACACCCGCGCCGTCCGGTACGAAGGCAACGTAACGGCCCAGAGGCTCATTGAGAAGTTCTTCGAAGTTACGGATGCCAAGTGGCGCGCCCTCGGAACCATACCCGAAAGCGGACTTGAGCTTAGGAAGGAGTGGAAGGACCTGGAGATAAGGACGTACTACGACCCGGAGGTTCCCGAGCTCCCGGACCTCGAAAAGGGCTGCATCTGCGGCGCCATCCTTCGCGGTCTGGCGCTACCCCCGCAGTGCCCGCACTTCGGCAAGACCTGCACGCCGCGGAGTCCGATAGGGCCGTGCATGGTCTCCTACGAGGGAACGTGCTCAATATTCTACAAATACGGAGCTTTGTTCTAACACCAAAGGTTGAAAACTCCACTCCCGTTTTTAACTTTTGGTTTTGGAAATCTATAAAGGCTTTGGAGTGTGAAAAAAATCCGGTGAGAGGAATGAAGGCCTACCGACTTCACGTTCAGGGCATCGTTCAGGCCGTCGGATTTCGGCCCTTCGTCTACAGAATCGCCCACGAAAACAACCTGCGGGGCTACGTCAAGAACCTCGGCGATGCTGGAGTTGAGATAGTAGTCGAGGGCAGGGAGGAGGATATAGCGGCTTTTCTGCGAGACCTCAGGGAGAAGCTCCCCCCGCTCGCGCGGATAGAGATGATAAAGAAGAAGGAGCTTCCACCCCAGGGCTTCGACCGCTTCTACATCGAGAAGAGCTCCCAGGGCGGGGAAGGAGGGGATTCGATAATCCCGCCCGACATAGCTATATGCGACGACTGTCTGAGGGAGCTTTTTGACCCGACGGACAAGCGCTACATGTACCCATTCATCGTCTGCACCAACTGCGGGCCCAGGTTTACAATCATCGAGGATTTGCCCTACGATAGAATCAACACCACGATGAGAGAGTTCCCGATGTGCGACTACTGCGAGAGCGAGTACAAAGACCCGCTCAACAGGAGGTATCACGCCGAACCCGTCTGCTGTCCGGTCTGCGGGCCGAGCTACCGCCTCTACACGAACGATGGAGAGGAGATCATCGGCGACCCGCTGAAGAGGGCGGCAGAGCTGATAGACAAGGGCTACATCGTCGCCATCAAGGGAATAGGAGGAATACACCTCGCCTGCGACGCAACCAACGAGGAAGCTGTTGCAGAGCTGAGGCGGAGAACCCACAGGCCGCAGAAGCCATTCGCGATAATGGCGAAGGACGTCGAGACAGTGGAGGAGTTCGCCTTCTTAAGCAGAGAAGAACTTGAGGAGCTGACTTCCTACAGGAGGCCGATAGTAACCCTCCGCAAGAAGGAACCCTTCCCCCTCCCCGAGAGCCTCGCGCCGGGGCTTCATACCATAGGCGTTATGCTGCCCTACGCGGGAACTCATTACATACTCTTCCACTGGAGCAAGAGCAGGGTTTACGTCATGACCTCTGCGAACTACCCGGGAATGCCGATGGTCAAGGACAACGACCGGGCCTTCGAGGAGTTAAAGGATGTCGCCGATTACTTCCTCCTTCACAACAGGAAGATACTCAACAGGGCCGACGACAGCGTCATCAGGTTCGTCAACGGAAGGAGGGCGGTGATAAGGCGCTCCCGCGGCTTCGTGCCGCTGCCGATAGAGATACCCTTCAACTACCGCGGCCTAGCCGTCGGGGCGGAGCTTCTCAACGCCTTTGGCGTCGCCAAAAACGGGAAAGTCTACCCCAGCCAGTACATCGGAAACACCTCGAAGGTTGAAGTCCTCGAATTCATGGGGGAGGCCATAGAGCACTTCAAGAGAATCCTCCGCGTGAGCGAGTTCGACCTCATCGTTGCAGACCTCCACCCGAGCTACAACACGACAAAGCTCGCCATGGAGATGGCAAATGAGCTAAACGTGGAGTTCCTCCAGGTGCAGCACCACTACGCACACATAGCGAGCGTTTTAGCTGAGAGAAAGCTGGACGAGATGATAGGCATAGCCGTTGACGGCGTCGGCTACGGGGCGGACGGCCACACCTGGGGCGGCGAGGTAATATACCTGAGCTACGAGGACGTCGAGAGATTAGCTCACATAGACTACTACCCGCTCCCGGGCGGCGATTTGGCCAGCTACTACCCGCTGAGGGCCCTGATGGGCATCCTGAGCAAGGTCTACGGCGTCGAAGAGCTCGAAGGAATCATCGAGAGGTGCTGTCCAAAGGCCATCGAGAGCCTCCGCTACGGGAGGGTGGAGTTCAACGTCGTGCTGACCCAGCTGGCGAAGGAGGTCAACACTAGCTACACGTCCTCAACCGGCAGGGTTCTCGACGCCATCTCTGTTCTCCTCAACGTGGCTTACAGAAGGCACTACGAGGGCGAGCCGGCAATGAAGCTGGAGAGCTTCGCGATGCGCGGGAAGAACGACCTGAAGTTCGAAGTTCCAGTCGACGGCGAGCTAATAAGGGTGGAGGAACTCTTCGTCCAGGCACTCGACGTCATCGACACCGCTAGTCCGGCGGACATAGCCTACTCGGCCCACCTTGCCATCGGACGGGTTTTCGCGGAGACGGCCATAGATAGGGCGAGGGAGTTTGGGGTTAAGAACGTTGGAATAAGCGGCGGCGTCGCCTTCAATGAACTCATAGTCAAGACCGCCAGGAAGATCGTCGAGGCTGCCGGCCTGAAGTTCCACACGACCCACGAGGTTCCGCGCGGGGACAACGGAATAAACGTCGGGCAGGCCTTCCTCGGCGGCCTGTACCTTGAGGGATACCTCACGAGGGAGGACCTGATGCTGTGAGGAAAGGATTTAACCCAAAAACACAACTATGTAAACGGTGTAGTGAATGCCGGCGCTCCAGAGGGAAGACCTCGAAAAAATACTCCAGGAGGTGAAGTCCCGGCTCCGGGAGATTCTGGGCGATGACCTAGTGGAGGTCATCCTCTTCGGCTCCTATGCGAGGGGGGAGGCGAGGGAAGACAGCGACGTTGATGTGCTGGTCGTGGTTAGAAGAAGGCTGACAATCGATGAACACGACAGGCTTAACGAGGTCACGGAGAAGTACATCATGGAGAGGGGACTCGTTATTTCGCTCATCGTTTATCCAATCAGTCCAGGAATGGAGCACGACCCGCTGATTCAGAACGTTCACGTGGAGGGTATTAAGGTATGAACAGATACGAAGAGATGCTAAAAAAAGCTCAGGAGAGCATTGAAGCGGCTAAAACCCTGCTGGAAAGGGGTTTCTATGGGTTCGCCCTCTCAAGAGCCTACTACACAATGTTCTACTGTGCGGAGGCCATTCTGCTGACGAAAGACATCAGCGTTTCAAAGCATTCCGCTCTCATAGCCCTCTTCGGAAGGGAGTTCGTCAAGACGGGAGAAGTTCCTCACAGGTTTTTCACGCATCTGAGAACCGCGTTTAACCTTAGGCAGACGGCGGATTACTCCTTCGTGGTTGATATAACCGAGGAAGAGGCGCGCGAGAACATAAGGCGCGCCGAAGAATTCCTCGAATTTACGAGGCACTACCTCTCATCCAAGGGCTTTTTGGAGGAATGAGTTATGGTTGAGAAGATAAAGCTCGAACACGGAGCCGGTGGAGAAATAATGGAGGAACTTCTCAGGGATGTCATACTGAAGAACCTGAGCCTAAAATCGGCTGGAGGGATAGGGCTCGACCAGCTCGATGACGGTGCGACGATACCCCTCGGCGATAAGCACCTTGTGTTTACAATAGACGGCCACACGGTCAGGCCGCTCTTCTTCCCTGGAGGAGACATCGGGCGCTTGGCCATAAGCGGAACGGTGAACGACCTGGCCGTTATGGGGGCCAAGCCCTTAGCATTGGCCAACTCCATGATAATTGGAGAAGGCTTCGACAGTGAGGACCTGAAGAGAATCCTTCGCTCGATGGATGAGACTGCCAAAGAGGTGCCGGTTCCCATCGTCACCGGCGACACCAAGGTCGTCGAGGACGGGATAGGCATCTTCGTCATAACCGCCGGAATCGGAATCGCGGAGAGGCCGGTGAGCGATGCAGGGGCAAAGGTGGGCGACGTTGTTCTCGTCAGCGGGACGGTCGGAGACCACGGGATAGCGCTGATGAGCCACAGGGAGGGTATAGCCTTCGAAACCGAGCTTGAAAGCGACGTTGCACCGGTATGGGAGGTCGTCGAGGCGGTAGCTAAAGCAATCGGCTGGGAGAACATACACGCCATGAAGGACCCCACGAGGGGTGGACTAAGCAACGCCCTCAACGAGATGGCGAGGAAGGCCGACGTCGGGATACTCATAAGGGAGGCCGACGTGCCCGTGAGGCCGGAGGTCAGGGCGGCGAGCGACATGCTGGGCATAAACCCCTTCGATGTCGCCAACGAAGGCAAAGTGGTCATGATCGTTCCAAGGGAGCACGCGGAGAAAGCGCTGGAGGCGATGAGGAGCACGGAGCGGGGGAAGAACGCGGCGATAATCGGCGATGTCATAGGGGACTACAGGGGCAAGGTTCTCGTGGAGACGGGCATAGGCGGAAAGCGCTTCCTTGAGCCGCCGGCCGGAGACCCGGTTCCGAGGGTCTGCTGAGCCCCTTTTCACAATTCCCACTTTTGTCCTTAACCTTCGGTTTGGGAAAGCCGTATAAGGCTCTTTTTCTAATTTCGACCGGTGGGGGAGATGATAATCGCAAAGCCCTGTGTAACGATGAAGGGAGTCGTCATAAGCGGCTACTCGTGGGACAGGAAGGTGAAGGTTGACCTCACGAGAACCGCCCAGTGCCTGAAGGAGAAGGGTTACACCGTGAAGAAGCTCCTGCCGGGGATGATGCTCATTCTCGAAATGGATGGTTACGAAACGAGCGTCTATCCGAGCGGCAAGATAATAATCAAGCTCCTTGAGGACTCAAAGAAGGGTGAGGAGCTCGCTCGAATAATCTACGACTGCGCTGGAGTTCTGGAGGTGGTTTCATGAGGATTCCGGAGGACGTTAGGAAGGACATCCCGCTGACCGAGGAGGTCATATACTTCGACAACACGGCCACTTCGCTCACGCCGAGGCCGGTTGTAGAGGCGATGGACGAGTACTACCTCAAGTACCGCGCCAACGTCCACAGGGGGATACACAGGCTCTCCCAGATGGCGACCCACAAGTACGAGGAGAGCAGAAAGGTGACGGCCGATTTCCTCAACGCGGAGTTCGAGGAGATAGTTTTCACCAAGAACACGAGCGAGAGCCTCAATTTAGTTGCTCTCGGCCTTGAGCATCTCTTCAAGCCCGGCGACAAGATAGTGACGACTCCCTACGAGCACCACTCTGATTTGCTCCCCTGGCAGAGGTTAGCGAAAAAGCTCGGCCTCAAGCTTGAGTACATAGAAGGCGACGACGAGGGCAACCTCGACCTGAGCGACGCTGAGAAGAAGATCAAAGGGGCGAAGCTGGTGGCGGTTCAGCACGTCTCCAACGCCCTCGGCGTTATCCACGAGGTCGAGGAACTCGGAAAGATGGCGAAGGAAGCGGGGGCGATATTCGTCGTCGATGCCGCCCAGAGCGCCGGCCACATGGAGGTGGACGTGAAGAAGCTCCACGCGGACTTCCTGGGACTCTCCGGCCACAAGGGGCCGATGGGACCGACGGGAATAGGCGTTCTCTACATCAACGAGGAGTTCTTCGAGGCTTTCGAGCCTCCTCTGATAGGCGGGGGAACGATAGAGGACGTTGGGCTGGAGGGCTACAAGCTGACCGAGCCGCCGGAAAGGTTCGAGGCCGGAACGCCCAACATAGGTGGTGCGGTAGGCCTCGCCGCGGGAATAAGGTACATCGAGAAAATAGGGATAGACAAAATCGAGAGACAGGAGCACAAGCTGGTCAAGAGGATAACAGAGGGCCTTGATGAGCTTGAAGTGCCCTGGTACGGGCCGAGGAACCTGAAGAAGCACGCCGGTGTGGTGAGCTTCAACGTCCCCGGCCTTCACCCCCACGACGTTGCCGCGGTTCTCGACAACCACAACATCATGGTCCGCTCCGGCCACCACTGTGCCCTGCCGGTCATGAAGAGACTCGGGATAAACGGCACGGTTAGGGCCTCGTTCCACGTTTACAACAGCGTGGAAGAGGTCGAGACTTTCCTCGGCGTCATGGAGGAACTCGTGAAGAGCCTGAGGTGATTTTCCTATTTTCCCTTTTGAACGACTGCCGTTCTGGAAAAGGTAAATCAGAGGGGAAACTCTCCCCATTCGACGTTTATCGTCTCCGGAGTGCGGTAGATGAAAGCCGCCTCCCCCTTGTGGACGTGCTTCCTCATCGGGCCCGGTGGGACGCCGTTCGTCTCGTAGATTACGCTCTGGGTATCCGGGTCGTGGTAGAGGACCAGGCTCGGGCCGGCCAGGTTCATTATCGACTCTATCGCGTACTGCGTCGCGAGAACCGTAACCCTCGCCCTCATTGGCCGGGTTATCAGCGGTATGGCAGCACCGCCCGCCGTGGTGTAGGCCAGGACGGCGGCATCGTTGACGCCTATCATCGCCTTCCTCCTGTGCCTGACCACCGCGCTCACAACCAGAAACACTATGCCCGCGAGGGTTATGCTGTAGGTCTCTCCCAGTCCCACCAGGATGTTCTTTCCGAACTCAGGGGGTTTTCCGGAATAGAACGCCTCATCCAGGGGTGTGTAGCTCTCCCGGATAACCTCGGCGTATTTTCCGTCCGACTTCATGGCCTCGGGAACGCTCTTCACCTTTCCGGCAAGGAAATCGGCGTAGAGCCTTTCCGTCAGGGTTCTGTCGAGCCCGTAAACGGTCTGAACTATCGTCGCCGCGGTGTAGCCGTCGAGAATGCCCTCCCTCGCGAGGACTATGGGGTCGAGACCCGTTCCCTGGCCGTCCCGTACCCTGATGATGGTATCGAATCCTTCCTCTGGAAAGTCTCCCTCGGTGTCAAAGATAACGACCCCGTAATCAATCTCCCGGTATCTATCCGCAAAGTACTTCAGCGCCTTTCCCGGCCACTCATCCATGCCAAATATCTTGAGGGTTCTTCCATGGTAAACGGGGTCGTAGAAGGCCTCCTCCCCCTTTCGCTCAAAGAGCCTAACCGCTATACTGCTGTACTTCATACGGTTCACCTGTGAAGAATAGGGGAAGGTTCTATAAACGGCTTCTGGTTCGCCCGTCTAAACGACCTTCACCATCCTCTCCATCCAGGGGCTGACGCGGACGCGGATGTAGCCGCGTAACTTCTCATCAACCTCCCGGTCGCCGGTGTAAACCCTGACGAGGCCGTTCCTGAGCTTGGAGGGTGTCGCCACGACGATTATGTTCTCCTTGGAAATCCTCCGCAGAACCTCCGCCGAGAACTGCTGGTTCCCCCTGCCGAAGAGGAATCCAAGACCACCTATTACTGTTACAACGATTCTGGCGTTCTCTCCCGCGAACCTCAGCAGGTCTTTCTCCGCGGCATCTTTAACGAGGAGCCTGGCCTCACCGTTTCTGACCTCCACAACATCGACCCCAAGGAGCGTTCCATTGACGCCCAACCCGTCTTTTATTCGTTTTATTGTTGAGCCGGAACCGAGGAAGTATACTCCATCGTTCTCAAGGATTTCCTCAATCACTGCCTCCGCTATCGCATCAAGTTCGTCCTCTTCATCTAAGGGAACCCTCTCCTTACTGCCCTGGATCAGGGCCTCGACCACCGGGACGAGGGCCCTTCCGTAGGTTCTCGCCTTAACTTCATCGTGCCTGTAGGCATCCTCGTCTATGTCCCTCACGTCCCTCTCCCCCAGGTTGGCGTTCCCTCTGAGGAACTCCACCAAGACCCTCGCGGCATCCTCCGGTGAATACGCAAAAACTCCGGAGTACATCTTGACGCCGGTTGGAATGCCCAGTAGCGGAACCTCCCTTCCCGCGACGCTGAAAACGTCCCTCGCGGTTCCGTCGCCGCCGGCGAAGACTATCAGCTCAACCCGTCCAAGCATCCTCCTCACGAGTTCCTTCGTGTCGTCGCCATTCGTATCAGGAATCCTAACGCCGAGAACCTCGCGGTAGCGTACATCCCTGTGTCTGATGACCTCGTGGGGAAAATCGAACTCCGCCAGAACCTCTTCCCCCAGACCATCGGGGCCGGTTAAGAACTCGACATCCCTTACCTCCGCGCAGTTTCTCAGCTCGTGGAGGAAAAGCCTCACAACGTCGGCCGCGATGGGCCTTGCTCCCCGCTCTATCGCCTCCTCAACGACACCGTCCGTGCCCTTCAATGCCACCTTCCCGCCCATTCCAGCTATGGGGTTGATTATCAGTCCAACGCGCATGGTATCACCTCATGTACCTCCTCGCGAACACCGTCAGGAAGACCGCCCACATAAACATGCCAAACAGGGCCTCGACCGAGGCTATAACCCTCCCCACCCCTATCGGGTGGTAGTCGCCGTACCCGAGGGTCGTCGCGGTAACAACGCTGAAGTATTCGTAGTCGAGGAAGCTCAGGGTTCCAGAGATGCCTTCGACGCTCCGCGTCAGGAAGAATAGCAGAGGGAAGAAGACGTTGACCGCGCCGAGCCAGATGAGTATGGGCCTCTTCCAGTCGGTGCCGTACTTGCAGGTCAAATCCGCGAAGAGCCACTCGAAGGCGGACTCCATCCTCACGAAGAGCCTCTTAATCCCCTTCCTCCTGCCGCTCAGCCGGGAGTTCCTCTTGGCCACCATCTCCAGGTAGTAGTAGCGGTCGGCCCTCTCGAAGTCCCCGTTCCGCTCCCAGCTTATCCTGGCGAGGCGGTAGAGCACCTCCGCCGCGCGGTGGTTGCCGAACCTGCAGTCCTCGACTTCAACGAAGCCCTCGACGTTGAGCTCCACCGGGATGTTGGGCAGAACCGTGGAGTTCCAGGCAAAGTCGCCGTGGAAAGATACTTTCCGGAATATCAGGTTGCCCATGACCCGGGTGTGCACGAACTCGGGATTCCTGAGCCAGCTCCCCAGGATTTCGGCGTGGCCGAAGACGTTGAGGTTTTCGAGCACGAGGTTGCCGTGGAACCGCCTTATGCTGAGCCTGACCTGCCTCTTGAAGCGCGCCGACTGGTCGAAGCCTATGTCCCTGAGAACGAGGGTGGTGGCCTTAACGGCCCTCTCGCGCGATTCGAATGGCTTTACACCGTGCTCCTCAAGGATTTTCCGCAGGAGGGGATAGCGGACGTTTATTCCAATCCTGCGGACTTCGCTCAGGTCGCTCAGCTCTATCCTCCCGGTGGCTGTTCTGCGCTCCCCGTACTCCCTCTCGCCCTCCTCCCCCCTGCCTGTGTACTCGGTTGAGTTTATCATGACGTAGCGAACGCTCGAATTTCTGATGTAGACCGAGTTGGAGAACCCAACGCGGAGCAGGTTCAGACCGAAAACGTGGGAGCCGTGAACGGTGAACGTTCCAAGCTCGCTCTCAAAGACGACCAGCCTGCCCACCGTGGAGTTGTAGAAGGTTACACCCGGCACGCTAACGCCGTCGAAGAGTACCGTCCTGACCTGAGAGTTTTTAAAGACTATCGGCTTCTCGGCTTTGAAATCACTTATTTTGACGTCGTAGAGGTAAACGCCCTCAAAATAGGTCTGGCCCGCCCTGAGCCTTTTAAGAAAAGCCTCCTCCTTCACCCTCTTTATTTCATCCCCCAAAAGCCTCTCACCCTCGTCGTAGGGGATGTGGAGGGGGCAGTAGGCCGAGCCCTCGACGGGCTTCAGCCTGCATTTCCTTCCGTTTTCATAGACGTACTCGCACATGCTCTCCCCACTCGGAGTCTTCCGCCGGATAATTAAGGTTTTCTCCTGCTCGGGAGGGCGCGCATGTAGAAGCGCCTTCCCCCGTATTCGAGTTCGATCAGCTTTCCGTCCCGGATAAGCCCTTCCACAACGTCCCAGCCGGCCCCAGCTTTTCTCAGAAGCTCCCTCACGGCTTCATCCCTCATCGGGTGCACGGCGGTTATGCTCAGCAGGTCTTCCTCGACGTTTCCGGTTGAGGCGAAGGCGTTCCCCTCATAGCCTATTAGGTACTCGACGCGCTCTTCCCCAAGGCGCTCGCTGAACAGCTGGTATGCGACGTGTATCGTCTCCTCGCCCGCAGGTTCGACCCACGGTTCGGCAGGAGGCCTCGTGGGGATTCCTATGTACGCCCTGTCCGGCTTGAGCTCCGCCAGAAAGTCAGCAATTTTCTCAAGCTCTCCGTCGTAATCAACGTTTATCAGCATGGTCTCGGTAACGAGCTTTCCTTCGAAGCCGTCCGCGAAGGTCAGCATGCCGTCGAGGATTTTCTCAAGTGAGAGGCTCCTGTGGGGCCTGTCCACCCTGCGCCAGAGGGGTTCGCTCACTGCGTCGAGCTTAAGTGAGACGAAGTCGAACTCAAAAAGCTCCTCCCTCACGTCCTCGCGCCATATCAGCGAGGAGTTCGTGAGTATCGCCAGGGCTATCCCGAGGGTTTTCAGCATCTCCACCTCTCTGGACAGGTTTACGTCGAGCGTAGGCTCTCCGTCGGGAACGAAGGTGATGTAGTCTATCCTTTCCCCGGCCGCTTCGGCCTTCTCGACCTTCCGCGAAACATCCTCGAAGATTAGTTCCGGCTCGTAGAACGCCCTCCTCTCAACCTCCATTCTCAGGGTTCTGCCTATCTGGCAGTAGACGCAGGCGTAGGAGCAGACCTTGTCGGGTATGTTGTTCACCCCGAGACTCTTACCGAGCCTCCTCGATGGAACCGGACCGAAGGCTATCATGTCACCACCAGAATTAGGTTAACCTAAAGGCGTATAAGGTTTTGCCTAACCCCTGAGCCTCCGGAAGTACGCCTTCATTGCACTCCAGTTGAGGGCGATATGGACGAAGGATAGGCCAAAGAAAGCGAAGCCGAGGTATATGTGGAGCGTGTCCGCCAGCGATACGGGAAGGGTGACTCCCAGCTCGGCCGCCAGGGGAGCCACAAGAAGTATAACACCGGTTATCCCAGTTACCAGCCAGAGGACGAAGAGAACCAGCGAGACCCACATTCTCAGGCCGTGCCCCATCTTCATCCCCTCGTGAACCTCTTCCCATCGATGATTATCACGTCAGCCTTGAGCGAGCCCTCCTCCTCGCTGGCTAGTATCTCAACGCTCTCTCCCGGCTTCAAAAGGGCCAGCATCTCGCGCCAGTTGTAGGTGAGCCCATCCGGCCCCGTCCATTTCCCGCGGATTTCAATGGTGTAGTTGTCAACGACCACCACCCTGGAAACCTCATCCACGGCAGTCACAGTGCCGCTGACCTCCTCCCCGCCCTGAAGGGCGGGGGTTCCAACGAGGAACCCCCTAACTCAAGGGTGGAGAGGTTTGAGGGGGTTTCACCAAAACCCAATAAAAATGGGCTTTTCAGCCCCTCGGGGAGGGCCTTCCCCCCGTTACCCCTCCTCTGAGCGTAAAGACCGCTCAAATTCGGGGTTATGGTTTTAACAACCTTCTTCAAGATATTAAACGCTCCAACCAAGTCCGCGTTAAAAACAAGCCCCGTTGCGGGACACTTAAATAATCCACGAACGAAGCGAGCCCCCTTGTGGGGCTTCCCGCAAACAGGGCACGTTTTAGAAGTGAAAGCCTCACCAACAAGCACAACTTGAATACCATACTCTTCCGCAACCTCTGTGAGGCGTTTGATAACGTAATTAAAACGCCAGACGTGAGAAAGGAGGAAGTTTTGTTTTGCTCCTCTCTCGGAGTTTCTGGCAATACCTTTTGGATAACCAACGACAATTCTACTAACTCCCAAATCGTAGAGCTTCTTAACCGTTTGTCTTACCGCCGTGTTAATGTAGTGCTTTGCCTGAAGTTTAGCCTTCTCATGCATTCTTTTGAGTTTCCTACTCGTTTTGGCCCCGCTCTTATTGAGTTTTGACTGGTAGTCGGCAATCTTTTTCCTCCAGTAAAAATCAATGCACTTTAACGGTCTTCCATTCACGAGGGAGCTTTCTCCATTCTCCACATAAATGGCCATCAAATTGTTTACTCCCAAGTCTATTCCAGCGGAGAGGTCTCCATTAGGAGTTCTCGGAAGTTTAATCCACTCCACACCTTCGAGTTTTTCCTCGACTGTGAGGCTTACGTGAGCATACCATTTTCTCTTAACGGTGTCATAAGTGATTTCTAAGCGACCTTGCTTCCCCTTCAGGTGAATTCCACCCTTGAATTGGATTTCAAGGCGTTTGAACTTGCCGAGGCCTTTGAGGATAAGTTTGTTCCCTTCAATCTTGTATTGGTCGTTTCTGAGAACGATTAAGGGTTTCCTCTTTCCGTCTTCTTTGAGATAGTTTGGTGGTTTTGGCTTAAGCCAAGAGGGGAGTTCACCATTCCGCTTTTTCCGGAGGAGGGAGAAGAATGAACGCCATGCTTCAGAGTTTTTTCTCGCTATTTGCTGGACGGTTGCAGAGCCGATTTCCCGTTTAAACTCTTCATAAACGGTTTTCTCTGTTGTGTTGAAGTCCACGATTTGCTCTTGGAAGAATTGTTGTCTCCTTAGGTAGTTTACTCTGTTCCAGACTTTAGCTCCAGTGTCGGCTAATTCGAAGAGGATTTTTGCTTGCTCCTTTGAGGGTTGGAGTTTGACTGTTACTGTCCGCTTCATTTCAAAGTATGGTATGGTTTTTGGGTTTTAAAAAAAGATTGCTTTCCTGTTTAAAGGCCTATTGGGGGGTTTATTGCATCCCCGCCGTGAACGGCGAGGCTTTCAAAAGAAAAATGTAAGTCCCGTTTACCGGAGCCGAAGGCAGGCCGGGGGATACCGGCGACAAGGACACTCTGTCCTCGGCCAACCTAACCAGAAACGGAAGGGATGTGAACACGATGAACAGGACGAAGGCGACGGCAAGTTTCCGCTCCATACAGATAATAGTTGCATATGAAACAAAATTTAAACTTTTGGGTCGCTTTTGAAAACAGATCCGTTTTCTTTAACAAAATTATTTACTCAAAATGTTTAAATTCCCAACGGTGTGTATTCCCCCGGTGACGGTTATGAGGAGATACGCGGGACTGCTTGTGATTTGGGTTCTCCTGCTTGGAATCGTGTCAAGCGGATGCATAAACGGCAACCCCTCTTCTCCGACGAGTTCAACATCCACCGTTGCTCCAGCGGAGAAAGGGGCGGCAGTTCTAACTCTGGTTGGACCCTCGGGAGAGAAGAATCTAACCCTCGATGAACTAAGAAAGCTCCCCCAAGTCGAGGGTACCGGAGGTTACAAAACAAAGCTCGGCTCGATAAAGGGGGTAGGCACTTACAAGGGAGTCCCCCTGAAAGAGCTTGTAAACCTCGTTGGCGGACTCTCCGATGAATACAGTATCAGGATAGTCGCCGCCGACGGGTACTCGATCGTGGTAAGCCACGACTTCGTAACGGGAAGGGGAATAGAAACAATGGATCAAAACGGGAACCCCACAAATGGAAGCGTGACTCCAATAATCGCCTACGAGTTCAACGGAAAACCGATAGAGTTCGAACTTGATGGGAAGGTATACCCCCTCCAGATGGCAGTCATCGGGAAGGGTGGCTACATAACGCCCGGAAACACCTGGGTAAAGGCAGTCGTCAGAATAGAGGTCATAAAATCGGCGGAGGGTCCGACGCCGGGAGAGAAAACCGGATACATTGAGGTCATGGATTTCAGAGGGAAGGAGATTAAGGTTTCCCAGCCGGTGGACAGGATAGTGGCCATCTACGGACTGGCGGCCCAGATGGTCTATCTGCTGGGGGACGGGAAGAAGGTCGTTGGAGGAACGCCACTGGTCATGAAAGACAGGTTCATACAGCTGATCGACCCGGATGCAAAGGACAGGATAGTCCTTGCGGGCGACCCCAAGAGCGCCAACGTCGAGGAAATCAAGAGGCTCAACCCAGACATCGTTTTTACTGCGGCATGGGGCGACAGCAGGGTTGACGACGCCATCGAGAGTCTGGACGTTCCGGTGATAGCCCTCGACCTAGAAACAGTGGAAAACTACCTGAAAAGCCTTGAGATAATGGGTAAGGTCCTGGGAAAAGAGGAAAAAGCGAAGGATGTGGCGACATACTACCGGAAGGCCATGGAGAAAGTGACGAACAGAACATCAAACCTCAGCGAGGATCAGAGACCGAGGGTTCTTCTGCTGATGTACAGCATGAAGAGCAAGGCGTTCAAGGCGCCGGGGCAGGAGTACTTCCAGAACAGGCTGATAGAGATGGCCGGGGGAATCAGCGTCTCCAAGGAACTGCCCGGCGGATGGAACGTGGTTAACGTCGAACAGGTTGCCAAATGGAATCCCGACGTCATAATAGTGGTGGGATACTCCCCGGCGTATCCGAGCACGAAGATAAAGGAGGACATCCTCAAAGACCCCGCATGGAGTGAGATAAAGGCAGTGAAGGAGGGAAGAATCTACGCCATGCCAAACGATGGCGAGAGCTGGGATTATCCCGCTCCAAAGTGGATCCTCGGCCTGTACTGGACGGCCAAGGTTCTCCATCCAGAACTCTTTACAGACCTGGACGTAAGAAAAGAGGCCAGCGACTTCTACGAGCGGTTCTTCGGAATAGGTATCACAGAGGTACCACTGGTTGGTGATGTGGATTGAGGCGTTTCATCTTTCTCTATCTCCTTGTTCTGGCCATCTCCCTGCTCATCGGAAGGCTCACATTCAATCCCCTCAACATGAACGGGCTAGCCAGGACGATACTCGTTGATGTGAGACTCCCGAGGATCGTCGGGGCATCCCTGGTTGGGGCATCCCTATCCGTCGCAGGCCTCTCCTTTCAAAACGTCTTCAGGAATCATCTGGCAGGTCCAAACATACTCGGTGTGACCAGCGGGGCGGCCTTTGGTGCCGTTCTCGCGATATTGCTCTTCACGTTCAACCCCTACCTCGTTCAGACCCTGGCTTTCGTTTTCGGCATCGCCGCAGTGTTCATTGCATACAGAACGAGCAGGCTGGTAGGAGACGATATCGTCGGACTTTTGCTGGCGGGGATAGCCGTCTCGGCCTTCTTCTCGGCACTCGTTGGCATGGCAAAGTACTTGGCCGACCCCTACGACCAGCTTCCAACCATGGTGTTCTGGCTCCTTGGAAGCTTCGCGGGAATCCGGTGGGCGGACTTGAAGTTCTTCTCCATCCCAATGGTCATCGGAATAATAGGCCTCACCACCCTCAGGTGGGTCTTCAACATCCTCTCGCTCGGAGACGATGAGGCAAAGGCCCTCGGGGTAAACGTTTCTTTTTACAAGAAGCTCATTATCGGACTGGCAACGCTCGCCGTTTCTGCCGCAACCGCCATCGGCGGGATAATCGGGTGGGTCGGTCTCGTCTCCCCCCACATAGCCAGGCTTCTGGTCGGCTACGACAACAGGAAGCTCGTTCCGGCGGCGGTATTCACAGGCGCCATACTGCTGGTAATCTGCGACGACGTGGCCAGAACACTAACCTCCGCCGAACTCCCGGTAGGAGTTGTAACATCCCTGGTCGGCGCACCAATCCTTGTGGCGATACTCTCCAGGAGGAGGGAGCATGCTGAAGGTTGAGGACTTGGAATTCTCCTACCGCAACAACAGCGTACTCAAAGGAATCACGTTTAAACTTGAAAAGGGTGTTGGGTGCCTCCTTGGGCCAAACGGGGCAGGAAAATCAACGCTCCTTAAGTGCATCGCGGGGATTCTCAGTCCGCGGAGAGGAAGCATCGAGCTGGACGGCATAGACATGATAAGGATGGATTTTAAAGAGAGGGCGAGGCTTGTCTCGTACGCCCCACAGGAATTCTCGATAGCCTTTCCGTACACTGTATTCGAGGTCGTCCTGATGGGACGCAATCCCCACGTGAACGTGTTTACTGGGCCGGATAGGAACGACGAGAGAAGGGCATGGAAAGCCCTCAGGGCCCTGGGAATTGAAGACCTAGCCGACAGAAAGTTCACCTCACTCAGCGGCGGCCAGAAAAGGCTCGTTATAATCGCCAGGGCAGTTGCCCAGGAGGGAAGGCTGCTAATATTCGATGAACCAACTTCGTTCTTGGACTTCAGAAACCAGCTAGTAGTTCTCTCCGTTATAGAGAAGATTGCGAGAAAGCTTGGAAAGCTCATCCTGCTCTCGCTCCACGACCCCAACCTCGCGCTCATTTTTTGTGACGAGGTTTTTCTGATGAAAGGGGGCCAGATTCTGGCACACGGTAAAGCGGAGGAGGTGATAACCGAGGAAACGATGAACCTTCTCTACGGACTCCGTGTGAGGCTCTCAAAGGTTGACGGGCTACCGATAGTTCTTCCCCAAAAAGTGGCGGACTGCCCAGGGATGGAAAATATTTCTATTTAACGGTTAGCGAGATCATTAAACAGAAATGTTATATAAGAACCGGAGTGCATAGGGTATGGTGGTTCCAATGAAGAAGCTCCTCGGCCTTCTGATCCTGGTCGTACTCGCCTGTGGCTGCATAACTTCCGGGACAACAACCTCCACGCCCGCATCTCCCGCTAAGGAGACGCCCACAGTACACATCAGCGGGATTACCTCTGAGGAGATAACCCTTGCCGAGCTCCAGTCCCTGGGCGGTGTGAAGTTCAACGCAACCCTCGTGAAGTCAACCGGAACCAAGATAAACAACACATACGTGGGGGTTCCACTCAAAAGGGTGTTTGAGAAGCTGGGGATTGAAGAGAGCAGGGTCAAGTGGGTTAGGTTCAGGGCGGAGGATGGCTACGAGATAACGCTGAGCATGGACGATTTAAAGAACGCCTACCTCTGCTGGGAGGAGAACGGGGAGCCTCTCGGCCCGGACAACGGCGGCCCGATCAAGCTCGTCATACCCGACCAACCAGGAAAGCTGTGGCTCAAATGGCTGAGCGAAATTAAGCTGATCGGGGACGAGAGCGCAGTGGTGGTACACGGAAAGACCAAAGTGACGGTTGTGGTGACCCGGGAAGACATCACCGAGCTGATGAATTCCTTTGGGATGAACGTGACTGTAGAACTGAAAGGAGAGAACGTAACCTTCAGCGGCGTTCCGTTAAAGCTCCTCCTCGATAAGGCCCGTCCCGATGACGATGCTGTGAACATAACCTTCACGGCAAAGGATGGATACAGCGCCACGCTCGATTTCATGGAAGTCTACGGGAACGATAAAGCAATACTCACCCCTAACTTCAGGGTGGTAATTCCCGGTGAGCCGAGCAGGACCTGGGTAAAGGACCTGAGGGAAATCGTGATAGGGTGATTCCATGAAGCGAACAGTTCTTCCAATCCTCCTCATCATCCTCGCATTTTCCCTCGGCTGCATAAACCCAGGGAACACCAGGGAAACGACGGCTCCCACGTTAGTGCCCCTCAACGTCTCAACTAGCGACTATTCGAACTGGACGGTCTACGTCATAAGCGGCGAGAACGTCACTGAGTACAATCTTGATGAACTCGGGGAGATGCCTATGGAAGAGATAACCGACAAAGACCTATCCATCGGGAAGACGAGGGTGTGGAGGGGCGTCCCACCCCAGAAGCTCGGAAAAGGAGACGTTATAAACTTCGTCTCCGATGACCTGTACCTGGTGAGCATCCCGTATTACACGAAGATGATTCTGGCCCTATACGTGGACGGAAATCCACTCCAGGGAAACGATGCGCCGATAAAGCTCATCGTCGACCTGAGCTACGGCTGCCGCTGCAACTGGATCAAAAAGATTCGCGTCGTTGAATTCGTGCGGAAGGAAGAGTGTCTCTCCGTCTACGGGGAGGTGTTCAACATACTCTACTTCTCACCAAGAACGCTCAATATCTTCCGAGGGGTAGACGCCATCGTAAAAAGGGAGAACAACTCGGCAAGACTCGGAGACATCCTGGATAAAGCGATAATGAAGGAGACGGCAAAAAACATCGTCTTCGTAACGGAGAACGGACGGATGAGGTACCCCCTGGAAAGCGTCCTCGAAAAGAACCCCCTGGTGGTCTACGAAGACGGAAGGTTCAAAATACCCGAGATGGGAATAGACAACCTGAAGGGGATTAAAGTTGAAAAATGAGGTGTTCGTATGCTGCTGACCGAATTTAAGAAAAAGGCCCTGAAAGCCATCGACGAGGAGCTCAAGGTTCTGGACTTCTCCTTCGGTCTGCCCTACACCTACGTGCTGATTGAAGGAAAGAAGGGAAAAGCCCTCGGTGTCACCATGACCCTCCCCGAGGAGATACAGAGGTTCGACAACTCCATCGAGGAACCCGCTCTGGAGGCGTTCATTGAAAGGGCCGACAGCCTCAACGTCATCGAGAGGTCCCTCGGTCTGGCGGCGATAAACGCGGTTTCCCAGTACTACATTGACCTCAGCAGTGCAGAGTGGATCGACGCCGTGGAACTGCTCGACGGCGACATCGAAAAGGTAGCGGTCATCGGAAACATGCCGCCGATAGTCAGGGCCCTGCGGGAGAGGGGCTTCAAGCTCTACGTCTTCGAGAGAAACCCGAAGCTCTGGGACAGGGAAACGCTGAGCGATTCCCTGGAGTACTGGCTCCTGCCGGAGGTGGACGCCGTGATGGCGAGCGCCACCTGCATAATCAACGGAACCATTGACATGCTCCTCGACAGGGCAAAAAACGCCAGAATTTTCCTGCTGACCGGTCCCACTGGACAGATTCTCCCGGAGTTCCTCAGGGGCACCGGGGTGACCCACGTAGCCTCGATGAAGGTCGTGAAGGTTGAGAGGGCGATACTTCATCTGAAGCTCGGCTGCTTCAGGGGCTTCTCCGACGAGAGCCGGAAATACGTCCTTGAAATATGAGGGTTTCTTATTCCTTTTATTCCGTGCCCCCAAAATGAACCATTCTGGACATTACGGTATGCCCTGCGTCACGAATCTTTTTAAGCCAAACCGGCCTCCCGAAGGCCTCAAGGTGAGAAAAATGAGCCAGAGAGTTGCCGTCGCGGTGAGGAACGCATCGGTCGCAAACCGCTACCGCTACATCCCCAAGATGCCCAGGTGGTTCTACTCCTTCGTGCCGTTCAAGGTTGCCACCGGCGGAAGCTCAGCCCTGGTTAGCCTGTACCTTCTGGAACTCGGGGGAAACGCCTCAACCGTTGGACTGACCTTCGCCCTCGGGAGCCTGGCCTCTATGCTCGGCGCGCTGTTCTGGGGCAGGGTGAGCGACAGGACACTGCGGAGGAAGCCGTTCATACTCCTCGGCTTTGCCAGCGTCCCGCTCTTCCTCACCGCGATGGCCTTCGTGAAGACCCCCGCCCAGCTCATCGCGGTAAACACGGTATACGCATTTTTCCTCGCCTCAACCCTATCGGTCCCCATAGCCCTCGTGCTGAGGAGCGTCAGGAAGCACAGCTGGGACCACGCCATCGGCAAGTTCAACGAGATAAGCGGCTGGGGGTGGGTTCTCGGACTGGTTCTCGGTTTCGGCCTGTCGAGGTTCCTGACCATGCCCCAGCTGTTCCTCGCCTTCGCCATCCTGGGCCTGCCCTCGTTCTTCATGGGGGAGCGGATGATACGGGAGGCTCCGATATACATCAACAGACGGGCTATCAAAGCGTTCGGCAACTACGTCGTCGAAAAGGCCCGCTACTTCCCCAGCTTCATACTCCACACCAACCTCAGCCTTCCAGAGGGCCTGGGGAGGTTCTACGTAGCCTTCCTGCTCTTCTGGGTCTCAGCTGGTATCTACTTCCCCCAGATGCCGGTGCTCCTCACGAGTGAGGGCTACACGAGGGAGGTTGTGTACCTGGCACTCATAGCCAACTCCGCGGTCTCGGCGATGAACTACACCCGCGTCGGGGCCGCGATGGGGAGAGAAAAGGAGGGAGTCCTGAGAAAGGGACTGCTCCTCCGCGCCGGGGCCTTCGCTACGATGGTGCTAGGAGCCCTGCTCTCCCCGGCGCTGCTCCCGCTGGCTTTCGCCTCTTACATCCTTGCGGGCTACTCCTGGGCCTTCATCGGAATCTCCTCGACTGCCATAGTGAGCGAGAGGGCGGGAGAAAAGGAGAAGGGCAGTGCAATGGGGACTTACAACGTCGTCAGCTCGGCGGGATACATCACGGGCAGCGCCATAAGCGGGGCACTCATATCATCGGCGGGATTTGGTGCGGCGTTTGGCCTCGGGCTTGCCCTGATTGGAGGAAGCCTTGCCCTGCTGAAAAAGTGAGAAGGAGAAGGTTCAGAACTTCAGAACCCTGGCGAGGACTATTAGCGGATCCCAGACGGGGGCGAAGGGCGGTGCATATGCCAAGTCCGTGAAGAAGACATCCCTGGTCGTGAAGCCCGCGGTGAGCATAGTTGCAGCAGTGTCTATCCTGGGCAGTATCTCGGCGCCGACGGCCTGGACACCGAGGAGTCTGTTCGTCTCGTTGTCGACGACGCCCTTGAGCCATATGTCCCTGGCGCCGGGGTAGTAGTGGGGCTTTGTTCTGGCCTTTATGAACGCGGTTCTGACGTCGTAGCCTTCCTTAATAGCTTCGGCCTCAGTTAGACCCGTCTTTCCAATCTCCAGGTCAAGGAACTTGGTTATGCTCGTCCCAAGAACGCCCGGGAAGATTACGTCCCGCCCCGCAATGTTGCTTCCGGCAACGTATCCCATCTTGTTTCCGGGCGGGGCAAGCGGTATCCAGACGCGCCTGCCGGTTATCAGGTGCCTCGTCTCGGCGACGTCACCGGCGGCGTAGACGTTCTCGACGCTGGTTTCCATCCTCTCGTTGGTCCATATCGCCCCGGTCTCTCCAATCCTGACCCCCAGCTCTCTAGCGAGTTCCGTGTTCGGCTTTATGCCCGTCGCCACGATCACCATATCCGCGGGGTACTCCCCGGCATCGGTGATAACTTTCTCGACCCGGCCGTTGCCCTCAAAGCGCATCGTCAGTTCCTGAAGGCGGAGGTTGAGGTGGGCTTTGAGCTTCTCCTCAACGACCTCGGTAATCTCCTTGTCAAAGGTTTTCCTCAGAACCCTTTCGCTCCTTCCAATGAGTGTAACGTTCTTGCCCCTCGCGACGAAGGCCTCAGCCATTTCAAGGGCGATGTAGCCCGTTCCAATAACAACAACGTCTTTAACGTCGTGCTTCTCCATGTACTCGGTTATGGCAACGGCATCAGGGGGAAGGTCAGCTGTAAAGACGCCTTCAAGCCCACAGCCCTCAAGCGCGGGAACCTGTGGCGAGGCACCGTTGGCGAAGACGAGGTAGTCCCACTCGTAGGTGTGCTCCCCATCCTCTTCCCTGACGCGGACGCTTCCCTGTTCGACCTCTATGACCTCGGCCTTCATGTGGAGGTCTATTCCCCTCTTCTTGATGAATACCTCTGGCGGGTAGTGCATGAGCTTCTCCTTCGGCGAGACGCCCTCAACGACGTAGGGCACTCCGCAGGGGGCGTGGCTGACCCACTCCGTAGCCTCGAAGACCTTGACGTCCCACGCGGGTTTGAGCTTTTTAACGCGCGAAGCCGCGCTCATTCCGGCCGCTCCGCCGCCTATGATGACCACCGTCTTCTCCATGAGCATCACCAGAAGAGGTTCAAAACCTAAGGTTAAAAAGATTGGCGGAGGGAACGGTCATTCCTTCCTGTCCAGGAAGTACTTCCTGCCCCTGACCTCTACCATGCGGTAGACCTCCCCCTCTCTGAGCTCCATTGGGGGTTTTTCGAGTTCGTAGGTCTCGTAGGTTTCCATGTCCATGAGCTGGACTTCTCTCGGCGTTACGCTCGTCACCATCGCCTCGCTCCTCTCGCCCTCAACCACATCCATGCCCTCGCGCTTAACGGTCTTCCAGTCGCGGTATTCGCTCTCGCGGGTGGCCAGGTTTCTCATGCTCATGCCCTTGCCGTCAACCCGCTCGACCTCGTAGACGTTGCCGCCCCTGTCCGTTACCAGGTCTCCCTTCTGAAACTTGGGGATCCTCACGCTCACGCTCGTCCTGTACACTTCCCTGCTCGTCTGCCTGTCAACCCCAACGAGTTCGTAGGCCTCGCTTATTGTTCCGCCAAAGCGCTCCCTTATCGCCTGCGCCAGCTTCCTGGCGGAGCTGGTTGACCCCATGTAGAAGTCCAGGCCTTCCTCCTTCTCTATCGTGTCCTGGATGAAGCCCATCCGGTCCCTGCGCATTATCTCGTCTACCTTCTCCTCGACGAGCTTTCCTATGGCCTTCCGTTCCTCCTCAGTCAGCGGCCTGCCCTCGGCGCGGACCTGGAGTATGGCCTCGAAGTAGCCGCCGAGGAACTTGGAACAGCGCGGACAGACGGTCTGGCGGACATAGACGGTAACGTGTTTGGTCTCGTCGTGAAGCTCGCGCTGAAGCTCGTGTATCCTCGCCCTGACCCTGACCTCGTAGGTGATTATCGCCGGGAAGTACTCTATGTGCCAGTCAACGGGCCGGAAGGAAACGAGGGCCTTTCCGACCGGAAGCTCGACCGTCTCGGCGAGCTCCTCGGAGGAGACTATCTCAAACTCCCTTACCCTCCCGTCCAGTGAGTCCCCGACCGTCTCCAGCAGGGCGTTATCTGCAACCTCGAATATAAGCTCCTCAAGGTCATAACTCGCCGGATCAACCCAGACGCCCCTCTTTCTGTAGCTCCCGCAGTTCTGGCAGAGTTCGGTGTTTATCTCGTCTTCAATGAGCAGAACGGGATTCTCCTTCCGGTAACAAACCTGGCAGAGGCCGTCTATCAGCGGCCCTCCATCGCTCTCGCTTATCCCGCATCTGTAGCAGAACCTCTCGCTCATCCCTCCCACCTGGGAGGAGTGAGGAAGGGAGTTTAAAAACCTAATCACAGGAAGAGCTTTGCCATCTGCGCGTGGGGCACGCCCGCAATCCTCAGGACGCGTTCCTCATCCACGTAACCCAGCTCCATCGCCTTGGAGACACACCTTTCCCCCGTCAGGTTTGCTATCGTGGCCTCCTCAAGCAATGAGCCAAGGACATCCTCATCAATAAGTTCGCCTTTATAGAAGCGCTCCTTCACCTCAAGCTTCAGTTCGCCCTCCCTGAAGGTCCTTCCCAGGAGTTCCTCGTCGCATGCAGCCAGGAGGACTTCCCCCTGAACCCTGTACACCTTGACGTATATCATGGAGCGACACCGGAGGGAGAAACGTCCGATGGTTTAAAAGTGTTGGGGAAAGAAAAAATCAAAAAGGCTCAAGAGCCCTCTGCCTCTTCAATGGCTTCTTTCAGTAGCTTCACAGCTTTTATCTCCGCCAGGTAGGCTTTTCTGAGTGGTGAGAGGATTCTTATGTCCATGAGGTGGTCGAAAACGTTGTCGCTGCCTATGAGGTCGAGCACCTGCTTGTAGTACTCCGCCGCTTCGTTGTGGAGCTTGAGGGCCTCGGCAAGGGTTTCGTTGCTGATGTTCAGCTCAAGGGACTTGTTGTAGAGCTCCTCGAACTGCTCGCGGTACATGTGGTACCAGCGGTAGCCAAGGAAGTTGAGAGCGGCCAGGGAGATTCCCTGCTCCTGCCTTGGAACGGGTACGACTTTAGTGCCATCAGCCTCGATCACCGGGTCCTGCTTGAGTACGACGAAAACGATGCCATTCTGGACGTAGTAATATCCAAGTGGGTTGTCCCTGTCCGTGGTGAGCTGAATCTTCTGACCGTTCTTCAGGACATACACCTTGCTTATGTTTATGTCTCTCAGCGCAATAACGGCGACACCGTTCTCTCCAAGGCTAACGTTGGCTCTCAGGGTTACGGAGTATATCTTCTTGTTGTCCTCGGTCTTAACGAACTCTTCTTCGGGCTCGAATACTTCAACACTGGTGTTCCAGCCAGCCACAAGGCTGACATTGCTCTCGCCACTTGCCACTTTGTTAACCGCGGTTACATTGACCATCACGGATGGGGCATTGTTCACCACAGGAACTTCGACCTGAACGCTTCCCTCTGAAGTGGCGACGTCAGCGACGATGGTGCCGTCTTTGACACTGACGTCGGCACTTCCACCAACGACTCCAACGGTTACGTTGGTTTCATTGTTAACAGAGATTTCCTCGATCTTTGCTTCGGTGTGGATGACAAAGTGGACAGTAGCAACACCGCTGTTACCTTCCTCATCAACGGCCGTGACTGTCATAGTGTATGAACCATTGGTAAGGTTCAGAATTCCGGTGTAAAGACCGAGGGTAGCGTTGTACGTGAGGGAATATTCCCTGCCATTGACTTCAGCGGTGACGTTCTCTACGTTGAGGGCATCGACTACTTTAACGGAGACCGTAATCTCACTGGTGTTGTACACGTTAGGTTCTGGGGACTGGATGTAAACAACTGGCTCCTTAATGGTAACCGTTCTCTGTGGAAGGGTAACCTCCTTGCCGTTCGGGTAGGTAACGACGACGGTGTAGTTGTAAGTTCCGGCAGGAAGTTTAAGCTTCTGAGCGATTCCAGTGGCGTAGTAGTAGTAGCCACCATCCTCGGCGCTGAGCGGGTAGCTCTTATCATCGATGACGACCGTGGCATTCTGGAGTGGGACAAGGCTGAAGACACTAACGTCAAAGGAACCGTAGTTGACAGTGACATTGGTTGGAGCGTTTTCATACTTGACGACCGGGACCCTCAGTGCGACCAAGGTGTTTCCACCATCTGGAATTGAGATCGTCTGGTTTAGTGATGCAATTGGAACATAGTGGTTGTTGATGTTAATGAGCAACGTGAAGTTGTAGACATCCCCTGCAATATCGTCCGGAAGTCCATCACTAACGTTAACATAAAATGTGGCATACATTGGGGCGACATCCGAATTCGAAACTAGATACCTGATGTAATCCAGCAAGTCAGTGACGTCGAACGCCATAGGACTGTCAGGGTAGGGGTGAGCATGGGGATACCAAAGGTCCTCCAGAGCCTCCTCGTAAGTCATATTCTTCTGCTGGGCATATGCACGAGTGAACGCAACGAGATACTGGCTAAGTAGTGTATAGTTGGTGTAGTTAAAGCCCTGTGGAAGCAACTGAATAGGGAACCAGAACTCATTAATCATGAAGTCCATGAACGGAATGTAATAGTTCTCCCCGTCAACCATAACTCCAACTGGAAGACCAGTACGCTTAGGAACTGCTAGTACAGGATAACCAGCGCTTGCATTGTCGTCAAATATCGTCACCCCATCAAAGGTCTCTCCCCTAATCGGGTGCTCTATTCCAACGACGGCCATGAGACTTGGGGTGTAATCTGCAGCCTTGGGAACATAGACCCACGCCCTCCCGTTGGAATTCCTGTATGCACTACCAAACCTAGCAGCATCATAGCTTATGTAGAAGTATCCATGGTCACCCCAGTCAGAACCCCACGAGTTGGCAATTATTAGGACTCCATTCCCATCGGTTGTCTGTTTACTGTCGTCGTAACCAACAATCGTAACGGCGTGGCCGCCAAAGACAAATGGGGCGGTTTTGTTGTATTTAATTTTATAATACTTTTCCCATACGTCAAACCAAGTATCGAATGCCCAGTCCACCATAGAGTTCGTTATAGTGTACTTATCATAGCTGAAGTAGTAGTTTGCCTCCTGAACAAATGTCTGATTCTCTGTGAAGTGCTCTTTAACATATTCAACAAATGTCTGGTTTCCAGTCCTGTTCGCTAGTGTGTTGAGCCACCTGAGAAATGACGAGGCGTCCATATCCGTAGCAATGTAGAACACGAGGTTTACTGGATAAGCAAACTGAACCACGTAGCCAGAGGCTAGAAGTCCCTTCAAGTATTCCCACTGAGTGTCATTGCTCAGGTCAATTACGTACCAGTCTCCCGGAACATTAATGTAATGACCTCCCAAGTATGTGTAAGAATCAGCGCTGTTGTGGGGCGCCATCATCCACTGGCTGAGGTTTGGCCAGACCCAAGCGTAGTTATCTGGGTCAACCCCAGGACCACCGGTGTAAACTGGAAACTCGTTATATGGCACGGCACCGACGGTGGATATTAGATTCATAGCATCGTAGGGGATACTTCCATCGTCATAGCCACCGTTTATTAGGTTGTAAGTGAACGTCGGGTTCATTATGACATCAAAGGAACTCGGATACGGGTTGTTTCTCCACCAGTTTAGCATGTACGTCCAGACGTAGTACGTGGAGCTCCAGGCATTACAGGAACCGACGCCTCCTTGATTCCCAATTGGGGGAAGATACAGGCTGTTAAAAGTCCTCGGGGGCAGAGACTGGGCGGGCAGGGCAAGGCTGCCACCTTCCGCCAAAGGAGCGGTTTTTCCGGGATAGAACGGAGCATTCCTGAGGGCTTCCTCAAAAGCTCTAGCATCGAGGGTTTTGAAGTTGATGCCCGTAACTTTAGCATACTTCTCGGGGGATACCCAGATTAAACCGGTCTTGTGAAGTCCAGGGACATCAACTGAAACCTGTTCTCCAAGTGAAGGATTCAATGCATTAACTGGCGGTGTTGGGATACTCGTTGAAAGTGCCGCTGGAACTACTGCCAACAACATCACTACTACAATCAAAAGACTCAAGGCCTTCCTATTCATCCTGCCACCTCCGGGTCGTAATGTTCATCCTTATTCTACCGGGGGCATCGATATAAATGTTTCGCACCGCGGAGTTATGCAGCAACCCATACACTACATGGGCTACCTAGGGAGAATGTTTTAGGACGCCAGGCGACGTTACTCGACATTAACTTTTAACCGCTTATCAAGTTCCGAAAACAAAAGGATACCCACTACAAACAGTAACACAAACGCGTCCACCCCGGGATCCAGGGAGTACAGCATCAGAGATAACACCACCACGAAGCTTTCTTTGCTCCGTTCACTGTTGTAGAGAAGGGTTCCGAGCAGAAACGCCTCCAAAATCCCCAGTATGCCAAAATCCGCTATAGGCTGGCCAAAAAAGAAGTACGTATAATTGGTGGAAGCGCCGAACAGGGAAGCCACCAGATGGCGGGGGTTATCGCTGAAGAGCAGCGAGCCATGGAAGAAGCCCCAGGGAAGCGAAAGGCGAACGAGGTTGTGAAAAGTCATGAAGGTAAAACCAATGCGTATTAACATCCCCCCCAAACCCCCACTCATGCAGAGTATCAAGAGAACGGGGACCGCGCTGAGGGCAGCCAGCCATCTCCTGAGCTCTGGATAGTCCAGGTAGACCACCAGAAAGTATGAGATGTACACCAGGAGGACGAGGGAACGGAACGTGCCCAGAAAGAACAGGGTAGAATAAACTACCATCAGGATGGTCTTCCATCGAAGGGAAACCCTGGAGTACGCCATCCCTATGACGGCCAGAATGGCGGCCAGCACCAGGGGGCCGACGAGCTCGTACCTGAGGGCACGCTCGAAGAACGGAACGCCGATTACAGCATAGAGGCTGATGGGAATCAGCAGGGCAACGAGGAGGGATATGTGAGGAAACACCCGAAAGGGGCTTATCCCCAACCGGTAGGCAGTCAAAATCAGGGCCGCCAGGGCTGGAATCACGGGAAAGTCATGGAAGGAAAGCACCAGGAAGAGTACCGCTAAAAAAGCCGGGCTGAGCTTTATCTGGGAAACGTATCCCAGAGCAAATACCGAGAAGAACGCAACGGCGTAAACCGCCCCCAGAAGGAGCATTGAAGGCTCCAAACCGCGAGAGTATATGACCCTTGCAAGCTCCCCGTCGAAATAGTTGGCGTACAGTGAAATGGCGAGGTACGAAAAGAAGGCAAGGCTAAAGATTTTTAACCCCCTCACTTTACCACCAATTAATGTTAAGAGAAGGACTTAAAAACTTGAGGGGTGTCGTGGAATGAAAAAGGAGAGCCTCTACCTCCCGCTGCTTCTTATCGCGTCCTTCATCATCAGGATGATACCTCACAGGACGCTCCTGCTTGCCACTTACGATGAATACCTCCACAAGGATATAACCCTGAGAATCGTCCACTACGGCCTGGGCTCAATATCCAAGGATATCCCATCCCTGCTCGGCCTCCGGGCATACAGCTACCCCCCCATGTTCCACATAATCGGGGCCGCGTTCTACAAGATTTTCCCCTCGGACTACCTGTTCTTCGTTCTCCCAGCGGTCTACGGCACCCTGGCCGTTCTGGGCTTCTATCTCGCCTTCAAGGAGCTCATGGAGGACAAAAAGCGTGCACTCCTCGCCGTGACCCTTCTGGCGTTCGCTCCGAACTTCATCTACAGAACGAGCCTGTACATACCCGAGAACCTGGGACTGTTCCTGTTCTCCCTCAGCATGCTCTTTGGGATAAGGCTCCTTAAATCGAAGAAAATCCGGGACCTAATCCCGCTGGCCCTGGTCTTTGCCTTGTACATGATAACCCACAGGGGATGGATATTCTTCGTTCTAGCCGCGCTCCTCGTGCTCGTCTCGTACTGGTGGGATTTCATAAAGAGGCATCTCCACTACTTCGTGGCCCTCGCGGTGGTTGCGGTCCTGGCGTACACACAGGTCTCTTTCATACACTCCACGCTGGGAGAGCTCGCTCTGAGGCTCCAGAGGAGCGAGGTCAGCTTCCTCGGATACTTCAAATGGATAGGAGTTGTTCAGCTCGTTTTCGGGGCAATAGCGAGTCCGTACTACTTCAGGCGAGGGGGCATAAGACGTGGCTTTGTTCTGTGGGCGTGGGGGTTCATATTCGCCGGCGGAATCTCCTTCCGCTTCCGTGACCCCTACGCGGCCATACCCCTCTCCGCAATGGCCGCCGAGTACCTCATCGATGTCATATTCCCTGCCATAGGTCCAACGCTCAGAAAAGCCTTCGAGGGCGTCAGGGGCTTCGGTGCGGAGTGGATACGGGATGTGTCAAAGAAGAGGTGGCTCACCTCGTTCATAATTCTGCTAATTCTGGTCTCCCCCCTCGCCCAGGGCGTTTACGGAGCCTATAAATACGTTGAAGCACCCACGGTGAGCGATAAAGAGGCCTACGAGTGGATAACCCAGAACACGCCGGAAAACGCCACGATACTGGTCTGGTGGGACATGGGGTATCTGCTTATAGGCAACACAAAGAGGAAGGACGTCGTTATCTGGAAGAAGGTCTACCAGGGCTTCTTCGGCGAGGCTCCGACGGTGCGGGAGGCCACACAGGCGTACTTTGACCACGTCGTGATGTTCAGCTCAAACCAGAGGGAATGGGCGTACTACCTCATGAAAAAATACAACGTGAGCTACATCTTCGTTGATAGGAGGCGCTATTCATACGGCCTCATCCGCTACGGCCTCATGGAGTACGCCCCCTACGACACCCACTTCAAGCTGGAGTTCTGCAACGGAAATTCCGTTATATACCGCTTCATCCCGGAGCCGGATCTACGGATCGAGCAGCCGCTTCCAGTTAACTACACAGGCGAATACTCCCCGCTGGTGAACTTCTTGGAGAAGTTCTGGACCGGTTACAACTACGCGGACTTCGACAGCAGATACAAGGCGTACTTCAACCTCAACGCGTGGATGGTTGACCTGTACTCGCGCCTTTACAAGAAGACCGGCGATGAGAGCTTCAAGGCAAGAAGGGACTGGCTCCTTCGCTGGCTTTCGTACAAGGAGATGGAGAACGGAGCGTTCCCCTGGGGGGTTCCACCCAACGACTTCACGCTGTACACCTCGTACACCCTCGAACCCCTGAAGGACGTTAACTTCGACGGAAAGGAGAGGTCGCTCAAGCTGCTGAAGGACAGGGAACGCGGAGACTTCTTTATGACGACCCCCAAGGACCAGCACGGGGGAATGGTAACGAACGCCCTCATGCTTCCAGTTTACAAGGATCTCGGCATATTGAACGCCACGACGGAGAAGAACATCGTCAACCAGCTGCTGAAGGAGCAGAGGGGGGACGGGAGCTGGAACGACAACCTCGGCACAACCATAGCGGTCGCCTCCAGCCTGGCGAGGTACTATCAGCTGACGGGCAACGAAAGCGTTCTGGACTCCGTTAAAAAGGCAGCCCAGTGGATGACTGGAGAGCAGGAGGAGAACGGAAAGCTCAAGGCAGAGAAATACGAATACGCGTATTCCAGGGCGACCTACGCTCAGATGGTTTACATCTACCACGTGGCCGGACTCACGGAAGCCGAAGAGAAGACGCTCAGGTTCATTGAGGATACGTTCGACCCCAACAGGGAGGTTCATCCCCTTGACGCGGTGCTCACAATGTACCGCTACTTCGGCTACGCCTACGGGAAGGAGGACGCTATAGACATGCTGAACGAACTCCTCAGTGCCCACCCCATGCCGAGGTTTAACTGATCCTTTTAACTTTTTAAATTTCGAAATGTTTAAATAGCAACACCCGTATGAGTAACAGGGGTTGACATGAGGAGAATTTCGGGAAACCGAGAGTTTTTAGTAAGCGCAGGGATATCACTCTTCACCCTAATTCTGGCAGTTATAGCGCTCCCCTCAAAGACCATAACCTACGACGGAGCACTCTACATCGACATTGCCAGAAACCTCCTCCACGGAATAACAAACTACACGTACCAGGGCGTTTACATGATGTACCGCCCGCCCGTTTACGTCTACACCCTCACCGTACTCTTCAGGTTTTTCTCGCCGGAACATCACGTGACCCTCGCCCGGCTGGTGTCGGCAGTTTTCTACTCGCTTACGGCCGGCCTCACCTACCTCTTCGCCCTCAGGATGTGGAACGATGAAGTGAAGGCCATTCTGGCGGCTGCACTCTACATCTTCAACCCCCTGGCGTTCGCTATGGGAACCAGGGAACTCGTCCACAGCGAGTTCACCTTCTTCTACACCCTGTCCATCTACCTCCTGTACACCGGCAGGAAAAACGGTTCCACCTGGAGGTTATACCTCTCCTTCATCGTGGCGGGAATAGCGATACTCACCAGGTACACCGGTCTGTCAATAATCGGGGTTACGGTGGCGTACCTGTACCTGACCGAGCACTGGGAATGGGTAAAGAAGAGGGAGTACCCCATCGGCTTCGCCCTGCTGGCGATAACGCTCCTTCCCTGGCTGTACATGGGACACATCCACTACGGCGGAGCCTTCAAACCCTTCAGCGTTGCAACCCAGTACGTGACCAACGCACCCCCCGTATCGGCCTTTGACTATATCGGGATGCTCATCAACACCATAGGAGTAATCGCCCTCCTTGCGGCCATAGGCTTCGTCCTGCTCAAGAAAGACGAAGAGGGCTGGCTCCTGATTAGCTGGCTCTTCGTGGGCCTGCTCGGCATAATGACTGTGACCCACAAGGAGGAGAGGTTCATAACATTCCTCTCGCCTGCGCTGGCGCTCCTGGCTGCCCATGGGCTGTGGGGAATCTCAAATGTCCTCTCAGAAGCCACCAGAGCAGGGGAATACAAAAAGCACGTTGCCGTCCTGCTCCTAGTGCTCTTCCTAGTGCCCATCTGGGGGGACGCCTCGGCCCTCAAGGACGATTGGGACAAGCAGGGAGCAATCTACGTGGAGGTTTTTGAGTACGCCTCCAAGAACTATCCCGCGGACTGGCTGCTCGTCTCGCAGAAGATGTACACAATGGCAGGCCTCTACTATCCGGACGCCACCATTCAGGTGATAATGGACGTCCCGCAGGTGCGGGAGCGCATCTCAGAGGGCCGCTATGATGTCATAGTCCGCGTGAAATCTGATCCAGAACTCAACATAGAGAGCAGCGGCAACTATCGGATTGCAAAGGAATTCCAAAACGGGAACTTTATTGTTTATGTCAGAAAGTTTTAGGGTAACCTTATTCTACTAATGGACACATTTGCCTTCTTTTTCATTCATGTACGCCAGAGAACAGCCTTGGATAGTTAATTTTAAATATGAACCCTCGATATATCACCCGCAGTAAAAGATTGTGGAGGGATTCGCATGAGCGAATACAAATTTATAAGATGGTTTGAGGAACTCGGAAAGGGCGACGTCGCTCTTGTTGGCGGAAAGGGTGCCAACCTTGGGGAAATGACCAACGCCGGTATTCCGGTTCCGCCCGGCTTCTGTGTTACCGCCGAGGCATACAAGTACTTCGTTGAGAACGTCAAGCTTGAGGATGGTAAGACCCTCCAGGAGTGGATTATGGGCGTCATCGCCGAGACCAACGTTGATGACTCCAAACAGCTCCAGGAGAACACCGCTAAGATCAGACAGAAGATAATCGAGCTTCCGATGCTCCCGGAGATCGCCGAAGAGATTGAGAAGGCTTACAAGGAGCTTTCCCAGAGGTTCAGCAAGGATGCCGTTTACGTTGCCGTTCGCTCTTCTGCCACCGCTGAGGACCTCCCCGAGGCCAGCTTCGCCGGCCAGCAGGAGACCTACCTCGACGTCTACGGTGTTGACGACGTTATAGACAAGGTCAAGAAGTGCTGGGCCAGCCTCTGGACGGCTAGAGCCACCTTCTACAGGGCCAAGCAGGGCTTCGACCACAGCAAGGTCTACCTCAGCGCCGTCGTCCAGAAGATGGTCAACAGTGAGACCAGCGGTGTCATGTTCACCGCCAACCCGGTCACCAACGACAGGAGCGAGATAATGATCAACGCCGCTTGGGGCCTCGGTGAGGCCGTCGTCAGCGGCAGCGTTTCCCCGGACGAGTACATCGTCGAGAAGGGCACCTGGAAGATAAAGGAGAAGTACATCGCCAAGAAGGAGGTCATGGTCGTCCGCAACCCGGAGACCGGCAAGGGCACCATCTACGTCAAGGTCGCCGACTTCCTCGGCCCGGAGTGGGTTGAGAAGCAGGTTCTCACCGAGGAGCAGATCATCGAGGTTGCCAAGATCGGTGCCAAGATCGAGGAGCACTACGGCTGGCCGCAGGACATCGAGTGGGCCTACGACAAGGACGACGGCAAGCTCTACATCGTTCAGAGCAGGCCGATCACCACCCTTAAGGAGGAGGTCAAGACGGAGGAGGCTGAGATGACCGAGGAGATGAACGTCCTTCTCAAGGGTCTTGGAGCTTCACCCGGCGTTGGTGCCGGTAAGGTTGTCGTCATATTCGAGGCAAGCGAGATCGACAAGGTCAAGGAGGGCGACGTTCTCGTCACCACCATGACCAACCCGGACATGGTTCCGGCCATGAAGAGGGCCAGCGCAATCGTCACCGACGAGGGCGGAAGGACCTGCCACGCCGCCATCGTTAGTAGGGAGCTCGGCATCCCGGCCGTCGTCGGTACCAAGGAGGCCACCAAGCTCCTCAAGGACGGCATGCTCGTCACCGTCGACGGTACCAGGGGTGTCGTCTACGAGGGCATAGTCAAGAGCCTCGTCAAGAAGGAGGAGGAAGAGAAGGCCGGAGGCCAGGTCGTCGTTGCCGGTGCCCCGCTCGTCACCGCCACCGAGGTCAAGGTCAACGTCTCCATGCCGGAGGTCGCTGAGCGCGCTGCAGCCACCGGCGCCGACGGTGTCGGTCTCCTCAGGGCCGAGCACATGATCCTCGGCATCGGTGCCCACCCGATCAAGTTCATCAGGGAGGGCAAGGAGGAGGAGCTCGTCGAGAAGCTCGTCGAGGGCATCAGGACCGTCGTCGAGGCCTTCTACCCGAGGCGCGTCTGGTACAGGACCCTCGACGCCCCAACCAACGAGTTCCGCGAGCTTCCGGGCGGAGAGGAGGAGCCGGACGAGAGGAACCCGATGCTCGGCTGGAGAGGCATCAGGCGCGGTCTCGACCAGCCGGAGCTCCTCAGGGCCGAGTTCAAGGCCATCAAGAGGCTCGTCGACGAGGGCTACGACAACATCGGCGTCATGCTCCCGCTCGTCAGCCACCCGGAGCAGATTAGGAAGGCCAAGGAGATCGCCCTTGAGGTCGGCCTCGTTCCGCACAAGGACGTCGAGTGGGGCGTCATGATCGAGACCCCGGCCAGCGCCCTCATCATCGAGGACCTCATCAAGGAGGGCATCGACTTCATCAGCTTCGGTACCAACGACCTCACCCAGTACACCCTCGCCATCGACAGGGACAACGAGAGAGTGTTTAAGCTCTACGACGAGAAGCACCCGGCAGTGCTCAAGCTCATCGAGAACGTCATCAAGACCTGCAAGAAGTACGGCGTCGAGACCAGCATCTGCGGCCAGGCCGGCAGCGACCCGAGGATGGTCAAGCTCCTCGTCAGGCTCGGCATCGACAGCGTCAGCGCCAACCCGGACGCCGTCGAGCTTGTCAGGAAGACCGTTGCCAGGGAAGAGGCCAGGCTCAGGCTTGAGGCCGCCAGGAAGGCCCTCTTCGAGTGAAGCCTTCTTCCCTTTTCTCTTCATTCGTTTTTGAGGTTGAAGTTTTCCTCCATACCAAAAGCCTTATTTTGTCCCAGTTTGTATAAGCTAATGGTGATTACATGACCACTGTGGAAGTCAAAAAAATTGATCCCCAGGGAAGACTTGTCCTGCCAAAGAGCTGGCGTGAGAGGTGGGGAAATGAGGTCATTCTAATTGAGCTTGATGACAGGATCGAGATAATCCCCCGGAAGAAACCAAGGCTCTCCAAGTTTTTTAACATAATTGATGCCGAGATTAAAGGAACCGACGTTGAAAAAGAGCTCCTGGAAAGCCTCTACTGAGGTGTCAGGATGAGGTTCATAGACGCCAACGTCTTCCTGTACGCCCTGTTGAGGTCAAGGCCGAACCTTCCAGAAGAGGTTCTTGAAAGAAAAACGCGGGCAATGAGGATCCTGAGGAGAATTGAAGACGGGGAGGAGGTAGCTACCACTGTTGTGCATCTAAGTGAGGTTGCCAACATAATAGAAGCCAAAGTAAACCTATCCACAGCACTGGCTTTCATTGAAGAGTTGCTCACGGCGGACAACGTTCATATTCTTTCAGTCACTCCGGAGGACTACTTAAAAGCCACCCTCGTGGCATCCAAGAGGAGAATCAGCGTAAACGACGCCCTGGCTTATTTGAAGATGAAGGAACTGGGCATCAACGAAATCTACACATTTGATAGACATTTCCTGAATCTCGACGTTCACGTTCTTCCCTGAGATGGTTCTTTTATCCACAATAAACTTTTTATACCAACGTTTCGATAGCCGTCTCAATGAAGGGCGAGAAAGTAGATGCCATGCGCGAACAGATACTCAACGGGCCGATAGTTAAAACGCTCATCCTGTTAGCCTATCCTTTAATCATAAATCAGCTCGTGCAGGTTCTATACAACCTCACCGACACGTACTGGCTTGGAAAGCTTGGAAGGGAGGAGCTTGCGGCACCTGGGACGGCGTGGCCCCTCGTCTGGTTCTTCATGGCCATTGGAATGGGGTTCGCCACGGCGGGCTTCGCCTTCGTCAGCCAGTACGTCGGGGCAAGGGAGTACGAAAAGGCAAACCGTGCCGCGGGGGCGCTCTACTCCCTCATGATGTTCTTCGCCATCGGCGTTGGGATATTCGGCGTTATCTCCGCCCCGTACCTCCTCCAGTTCATGAACGTGAGCGAGACCGTTTACCCCTACGCACTCGACTACACCCGCGTCATCTTCGCAGGGATACCCTTCGCCTTCACGCTCTTCGCCTTCAACTTCCTCCTGAGGGCCATAGGAGACACCAAAACGCCCGTTAAGATAAACATAGCCACCGTACTCCTCAACCTAGTCCTGGACCCGTTCTTCATCTTTGGCTGGGCGGGCTTTCCGGAGCTCGGAGTCGTCGGTGCTGCCGTAGCCACGATGCTCTCCAACAGCCTTGGCTCACTCGTTGGCGGATACCTCCTCTTCAAGGGGAAGGTGGGAATACACCTCACGGTTGAGGGCCTGAAGCCGGACTGGCCCTTTTACAAGCGCATCTTCCGCGTTGGCATACCCTCAAGCGTTGGTTCATCGACCACCGCCCTTGGTTTCGTCATACTCGCCAGGATAATCTTCACCCTTGGCGGTCAGTTCGGCGAGGCGGATGTGGCCTTCGCTACGTATTCGATAACCAACAGGCTCACCAACTTCATGTTCGCCTTTTCGGACGGAATAAGCATGGCTATGGGCACGATGGTCGGCCAGACCGTTGGGGCAAGGCTCTACGAGAGGGCCAAAACCATAGCCGAGAAGACGATGGCGATAAACTTCGCCATCCTGAGCGTCGGAACGCTCCTCTTCGCATTCTTCCGTGTGGAAATATTCAGCTTCTTCATCAACGACCCCGCGATAATAGCGGAAAGCGCAAAGGTCGTCAAGTACTTCTCCGCGTCGCTGCCGTTCTTCGGAATATTCTCGGCGGTAAACAACGTCTTTCAGAGCTCCGGCCACACCAAGAAGAGCATGGTGCTGAGCATGCTCCGCCTATGGGTGCTGAGACTTCCCCTCAGCTACGGCCTCGGAATCCTCGTGAAGGACACGGCCGGGATGTGGCTGGGAATGGGTCTGAGCAACGTTCTCGGCGCGGTTGTCGCGCTCGCGTGGTTCCTGACCGGGAGCTGGATGAGCCGCATCATAGAGGAGAAGGGGTAGCTTTATATATCACCGTTTCGATTGCGGTCTGATTGGACATGAGGGACGAGAAAATCCAGAGGATGCGTGAGGAGATACTGAACGGGCCCATAGAAAAGACACTCCTCGTTCTGGCGGGCCCGCTTATCGTCAACAACCTAGTCCAGGTTGTTTATAACATCACGGACACCTTCTGGCTCGGGAAACTCGGGAGGGAAGCGCTCTCAGCCCCGGGCGTCACCTGGCCGATAATAGGAACCCTCATGGCCCTGGGTATGGGCTTCACGACGGCGGGCTTCGCCTTCGTCGGGCAGTACATCGGGGCGGGGGAGTACGGGAAGGCCAACCGCTCTGCCGGAGCCCTCTACTCGCTCATGCTGTTCTTCGCGACGGCGACTGCCGTAATCGGGACGCTCCTCCTGCCGTACGCCCTGCATTTCATGAAGGTCAGCGAGAACGTCTATCCGTACTCGCTCACCTACGCGACGATAATATTCCTCGGCATCCCGTTCTCCTTTACGTTCATGGCCTTCGGAGCCCTCGTAAGGGCGACGGGAGACACGAAAACGCCCGTCAAGATAACCCTCCTCACGGTGGCGGTAAACATAATCCTCGACCCGATACTCATATTCGGATGGCTCGGCTTCCCAGAGCTGGGCGTCGCCGGAGCGGCCATAGCGACGGTTTTTGCCAACTTAGTGGGAGCCCTCATCGGACTCTACCTCCTGTTCACCGATAGGGTTGGACTGAGCTTGAGCCTTGAGAGCCTTAAGCCCGACTTCGAGTTCTACCGGAGGATATTCAAGGTGGGCCTGCCTTCGAGCATTGGCCAGTCGGCGAACAGCTTTGGGTTCGTCATCCTCACGAGGATAATCTTCGGCTTCGGCGATGTCACCTACGCCGCCTACGTTATAACCACCAGACTGGTGAACTTCCTAACGAGCATTTCGCGCGGTATAAGCATGGCCATGGGCACAATGATAGCCCAGAACGTTGGGGCGGAGAACTACGAAAGGGCCAAGAGGATAGCCGAGAGGACGATGGTCATAAACTTCGCCATAGCGAGCCTCGCGATACTGCTGATCGGGGTCTTCCGCGTCGAAATATTCCGCGTGTTCCTCAACGATCCAGCCGTTATTAAGGAGAGCGGAGTCGTTATGAAGTACTTCCTCATATCGGTGCCGTTCTTCAACGGTATCTTCATAGTCGTGAACAGAACCTTCAGCTCCGCCGGCCACACCAAGAAGAGCATGGCCCTCGGCATATTCCGTCTCTGGGGTCTGAGGATTCCGCTCAGCTACGCCTTCGGCTACATTCCAGCCCTGGCTTTCTCCATGATGGTACCTGTTGTCCACAGGGTCATCTCGGTTAGAATTCCCCTCGCGGAACTCTTCGACTTCACGAGCAGGGGAGTGTTCTTTGGCATGGGAATGAGCAACTTTATAGCCGCGATAGTCGCCCTCGCCTGGTTCCTGCGCGGAACGTGGATGAGGCGGATAATCGAAGAGAAGGCAAAAACCGAGCCCGAGAAGGCCACGGCTTGACAGCCGGAAGGCTAATAAACCCTTCCCCAGACCAACCACCGGTGAGAGCGATGATAGAGGACAAGCGGTGGAAAGGTGTCTACTCCTTTGAAGACTCCCCGTTCATCATGGAGATTCTGACGGAGCTGAGGGACGAGAGAACGGGGCCGATAGCCTTCAGAAAGGGTCTCGTCAAGCTCGGCCGCTACATGGCCTACGAGCTGACAAAGACGATGGAGGTCGAGAAGGTTCCGATAAAGACGCCGCTTGAGGAGACCACCGGAACGATAGTCAAGGACAGGCGCAACGTCGTCATAATCACCGTTCTCCGCGCGGCGATACCCCTCATGGAGGGCCTCATCAAGGTTCTCGACCATGCCCGCGTTGGCATCGTTTCGGCCTCCCGCGGAAAGGCACCGAAGTTCGAGATAGAGATGAGGTACGTCAAGGTACCGCAGATAAGGGAGGAGGACACCGTCATCGTAGCTGACCCGATGATAGCAACCGGCTCAACGCTCATCAAGGTTCTCGAAGAGGTCAAGAAGTACGGGAAGGCCAAGCGCTACGTCATAGTTGGCGTTCTCGCGGCTCCGGAGGGAATAAGCAGGATAAAGGAAGCCCACCCGGACGTCGAGATGTTCGTAGCGGCCATAGATAGGGAGCTCAACGACCACGGGTACATCCTTCCCGGCCTTGGAGACGCCGGCGACAGGGCCTTCGGCGCGCCGATTAAGGTTTGATATGGCGGCGATTTTTTATTATTTTTCTCAGCCCTCCAGAAATTCTAAAAAATTCACAAGGACCAATTGACCCGAGTTATAAATACGGGAAAACAGAGTCTCTGGTGCGGGGGAGGGGATTTGAACCCCTGAACCCCTGCGGGAGTGGATCTTGAGTCCACCGCCTTTGACCAGGCTCGGCAACCCCCGCGCCAACAGGCGAATTCACCACCAAAGCGCCACTCCTAAGGAGCGTTACGGCCGTCACGACCTCCTCGACCGTCAAATCCTCTGACAAAGCCACCTCAAGCAGGCTCGCAATGATTCGGCTCACGTTATCCCAGCGCTCCTTGGCCTTCCGATAGATTTCTGGCGGTAGCGTAATGTACAGACGCGGGGAAAGGCGCCTCGGACGCCTCCGCTTCCCTGCTCCGACCTGCTCCTTCTCGATCGCTTGGGAGTGTACGTACACACCACCCGATTTTACCATGACGAAAACACCCAACAGACTTTATAAATTTTTGGCCTAAAAACCCTTCCCCCCGACACCCTGGAGAATCGGCCAGAAACCACCACAAAGTTAATCTATCCCCTCACGAACTATAACCCGGTGAGAGCATGGCGGTAAAAGCCGTTGATAGGCGAGTCTTCGAGTCAGTAATTGACGGCCTCGCCAAGGCCACGAAGGAAAAGCCAGAGGACATCATCTGGTTCTTTCAAGTGAGAGAATTAATGAGTGAAATGGACAAACCCATGAGCGACGAAAAGGCCTGGAAGATAATCCTGAAAGACAAAAGAACCGCAAACTTAAGCACTATGGAACTCCTTGAACTGGCCAGGAGAGAGCTTAAAAAGTTCCACCGCATCGAGCGGAAGCTGAAAAAACTCGGAGTGATTTGAATGGTCCAGCTCAAGGTCGTCCTCGACACCTCAATTCTAATCAGTGCTCTGAAGACCAAGGACCCCTCTCGAAGTCCAGCCATCAGGATTCTTGAGCTTCTTAGGGCCTCAACCCTTCAAAATTACGGTTCAAAGGAGACCCTGAGGGAGATGAAGGAAACCCTTGCAATCATTGGACTCCTTGTTGGGAAACCTGAGAAGGCCAAGGCCATTTACAACCTCGTCCAAAACCACACTAAGAAGGTTTCTCCCCGCGTGAAGTTCGAGGAAGATCCTAAGATAGTCAAGGCCGTCGGCCACTTGGACGACGTCAAGTTCCTCAACGTAGTTTACGCCTCCAAGGCTCGCTATCTAATCAGTATGAACACGGAGCACTTAGTGAGCCTGAGGAATGAAAAGACGCTCAGGTTCAACCTCAAGAGACACTGGTTTTACATTCTCACTGCCGGAGAGTTCCTGAAGCACATCAGGGAGAAATACGGGATAAGCTAAAGCCTCGACGCCTGTCGTAACGCTCTTTTTTGAGCACTAAAAAAGCCTTCTCGTGCCTTCTTTTTGCTCTGGTCCTTTCGAGATCTCGACCAGGACCGTGACGCCTAGAACGACAAGCGACGAAAAAGAGAAGAATCAGGACTTAAAACACCGATATCCGACAAGCATCCCGACAGCATAAACCGCTAAGGACAGCGTTCTCTCGTCCATTGGCTGATACCTCATCAGTAAATACTTCAGCCTCATTAACTCATTGCAGGTCAATGGCCTCACTCTTCCTAATCTTCCCTGTATCCACCAAGAAGTTGATGTAACTCCGTATCGCGAGGTAAGCGTGCCGGTTGGGAAGGCCGTTCCTAGTCGGAGGAATTGACTCAACAATCCGGCGAAGCTCTTCGGGAGTATTGGCCTTCTTCCCCCAGAGGAACTTATCCAGCATGGGAATGTACTTCCTGGCCATGCTCGGCGTGCGCCGCTTCACCCATTCGACGTATTTCTGTCTATCACGACCATAATGGATCTTGGCCGTTGAGTCTATCAAAGCCTTTCCTGTAAAAACGTTATCGGCGCGTGGCTCTTCTTTGTTGTCATTCTGACTGGAGAGGCCTTCATTCGGCGAAAAAAGCCTATCTTGAGTCCACCGCCTTTGACCAGGCTCGGCAACCCCCGCGCTGGATGTTCGAGAATAGTAACCCAGGGCAGGCTTATAAATTTAACTCAGGGAAATCCAAAGGGAAGAAAGGCAAATTCACCGCTCCATCCTCTTAACTCCGTCCTTGGTGCCGACGAGGACTATGTCTGCTATGTCCGCGAAGATGCCGTTCTCAACGACGCCTGGGATGTTGTTGAGCTCTATCTCAAGGTCGAGCGGGTCGTCTATGCGGTGGAACCTGGCGTCGAGGATGAAGTTGCCGTTGTCCGTAACAACCGGCCCGTCCTTCTTGCTCGCCATCCTCAGCTCAGCGGTGGCGTTGAAGACCTCTATCTCCTCGGCTATGGCGCGCCAGGCTGCCGGGATGACCTCGATGGGAACCGGCATCTTCTGGCCGAGCCTCTCGACAAGCTTGCTCTCGTCAACGAGGACGAGGAAAGTTCCTGCTCTGTACTCGATTATCTTCTCCATGGTGAGCGCCGCACCGCGGCCCTTGATGAGGTTGAGGTGCGGGTCAACCTCATCGGCGCCGTCAACGGCGATGTCAATCGCATCGACTTCGTCCAGGCCGACAACGGGCACACCGTTCTCAATGGCCAGGAGTCTGGCCTGGTAGGAGGTGGGAACACCGTAAATCTCAAGCTCCTCCTCCATGATGAGCTTGCCGAGGTACTCGATGAAGTAGGCGGTGGTTGAGCCGGTGCCGAGGCCGACTATCATATCGTCCTCGATGAACTTCAGCGCCTCCCTCGCGACGGCCCTTTTGAACTCCTCCATGGGATCACCCCATCACCGTTCCGTTCTGTGTGAGCTGATACAGCAGGCTCTGGTTTGAATAGAACTGGGGCTGGAAGTTGACCATCAGGGTGTAGCTGAACATCGTGAAGTACAGCCAGAACATGAACCAGCCCCAGAAGGCTTTCCTGAGTATCAGACGCTCTTCCTCAATGTCGGGCGGTAGCTCCTTTATGATGGCCATGACTACCTTATCGGTGACCAAGAACATGGCAATACCTATCATCCAACCGTACTGAAACTTCGCGGCGGCTACGCCACTCGCGAGCCCACAGATGAGTCCCCACAGGTAAACTGAGAGTGAAAACTTATGTTCAATTGCCAGCTCCACGTTCTTCACCTACGCTTAGCTTTAAAAAGACCTTTTAAAACCTTTCCGCTATCCGGACAGTGTCTCCAGGAACCTGCGGCCCTTATCCGTCAGCCGGTAGTAGACGCGTCTGCCCTTTCTGTGGGATTCACCTATCAGACCCAGGCTCTCAAGCTCGCGGAGGTGCTGGTATACGGCCTGATACTTCAGGGGCCTCTCAAGGGCCTCCCATATCTCGTAGCCGTACATCACCTTCCCGCTGAGGAGCCTCAGGATGTCGAGCTTCGTCCCGCCTATGCTGAACTTCTCCCTGGTTTCGGAGTAGTGCCCTTTGAGGCCCGAGCTGGTCACGATGAGCGCTATCCTGTCGTCCCTCTCAAAGTAGTTCTCCTCCGCCAGCTTGAGCAGGGCGGGAACTATTACCGCCGAAGCGTACTCCGCGAAGACCCCCTCGCCGGCGAGCAGTCTCTGCCCGAGGTCGAGTTCATCCTCGCCTACCATCACCGCGGTTCCGCCGGTCTCGTGTATGGCCCGAAGTGCGAGCTCCTTCATCACGGGGTTCTTCACGTAGAGCGCCAGGGCCTTGGTCGGCTCCGCCCTCGGCTCAACGCCCAAGATTTCGCTCGCTATGGGGGAGCACTTTTCGGCCTGCACCGCTATGAGCCTGGGCATCTCCTCAATGGCGCCCACCTCCATGAGCTCAACGAACCCCTTGTAGATGCTGTAGAGGTTGCTTCCGCTGCCGGTTGGGACCACCACGTGGGTTGGATTCAGCTCCTCCCAGAGTTCAAAGGCGAGCGTTTTCTGCCCCTCAAGGCCAATGATGTTGCTCTCGGGCGTTACGTTGTAGAGCCCCTTCCCCTCAGCCAGTCCCTCCGCGTAGCTTATGCCCTCATCAACGCTCTCGCCGTAGCGTATAACCTTGGCACCGAAGGCCACTATCTGGTTGAGCTTTCCGGACTCTATCAGCCTGGGCACGACCGTGTAGGCATCGACCCCTGCCCTCGCGGAGTAAGCGGCAAGGGAAGCTGCCGCGTTCCCGTTGCTCGCAACCACGAAACCGTTCTCGGCATGGGGGAGGCCGTAAGAGAGGGCAACGGTGATGAGCCTGTCGCGGAATGAGCCCGTGGGGTTCCGGGTCTCGTCCTTGATGAACACGTTCAGACCGAGTTCCTCGCCGAGCTTGGCTCTCAGCAGGGGCGTTCCGCCCTCGTTCAGGCTGATGATCTGCTTTACATCGGGAAGAAGCTCCCGATACCTCCAGACACCGGGTTTCCTGTCCCTCCAGGCAGAAACGTTCACACCCTCGTAGTCGTAGGTTATTCCAAGGGGTTCACCGCAGGAGCAGGTCAAGGGAATAAGGGAGGAGTGGAGCCTCCCGCAGCTCGGACAGCGAACCTGCATCGGACATCACTTCAGCCTTATGGCGTCGAGGTTGTTGGGAGCCCTCGTCGACAGGCCGAACTTCTTGTGGATGCTGGTGCTCAGGTCAAGGCACTTGTGGGGCTCGCCGTGAACCGTTATGACGCGCTCCGGCCTCGGTCTCAGCCTCGCTATGTAGCTTATCAGCTCCCGCCTGTCGGCGTGACCGGAGAAGCCGTCTATGGTGTGTACCTCCATGTTGACCTTGACTACCTCCGTCTTTCCGCCCTCTCCGACCAGCGGTATCTCGCGGAGTCCCCTCTGAACCTGCCTTCCGAGGGTTCCTTCGGCCTGGTAGCTGACGAACACCATGCTGTTCTTCGGATCCGGGGCGAGCTGTTTGAAGTACTCCACGCTCGGACCGCCGACGAGCATGCCCGAGGTCGCTATGATTATGGCCGGCTCGCCGGAGTCTATAATGTCCTGCCTCTCCCTGCTGTTGGCGACGCTCTTGAATATCGGGTTGAGGAACGGGTTGTAGCCCTCGTGGAATATCTGCTCGCGCAGGTGCTTGCTGAGGTACTCAGGGTAGGCCGTGTGGATTGCAGTAGCTTCCCATATCATTCCATCGAGGTATATGGGCACTTCTATGCCGCCAACGCGGGCGTACTCCTCCAAGACCATCATTATCTCCTGTGCCCTACCGACCGCCATCGCCGGAATCAGGACTTTGCCCTTTCTCCTTATCGTCTGGTGGATGACTTCTATCAGGCGCTTCTCGGCTTCTTCGCGAGGCATCTGGTAGTCGTTGCTTCCACCGTATGTGGACTCCATGACGAGCGTCTCAAGCCTCGGGAATCTGCTCACAGCGGGCTCGAAGAGCCTCGTTGGGATGAACTTGAAGTCGCCGGTTATGGCTATGTTGTGGAGACCGTTGCCTATGTGGAGGTGGACGATGGACGAGCCGAGGATGTGGCCGGCGTTGTGGAGGGTAAGCCTCATGTCCGGGGCTATGTCCCTGACCTCACCGTAGTCTAGGGTTATGGTGTGCTTGATGACCTCCTTGATGTCCCTCGGGCGGTACAACGGCTCAACACCGTTCATCTGCTGTATCTCGATGAAGTCCTGCTGGAGGAGTACCATCAGGTCCCTGGTCGGGGGGGTGGTGTATATCGGCCCGTCGAAGAGCTTGTAGCGGAAGAGGTACGGCAGCATTCCGCTGTGGTCGAGGTGAGCGTGGGTTATGATGATGGCGTCGAGCAGGCCGGCATCGAGGACGTACCTGAACTCCGGCGCCTCAAAGTGTGGAAAAGCCTTCTTGGGGTCCCTCAGCGCGGCTATGTTAACGCCGAAGTCAACCAGAACATAGCTCTCGTTGGTTTGGACAAGGAGCGCGCTCCTTCCAACCTCGCGGAAGCCCCCAAGGCCGGTAATTCTAATCCACTCGCTCTTCAGCTCGGGCTTGCGGTAGATGTTCCTCCCAACCTGTCTGAGGAACTTCCTCCTGTCCTTCGCCTCGGCCTGGAGTATCTGCCTTATGGAGTAGATGGTCTGGCTCTGGAGCGGGGGAGTCCTTATGACGCGCGGCGCCCAGTGAACCCTCTGGGTTATGAGTCTCAGGGTTTCGCCGTTCTTTCCTATGACGAGGCCGGGCTTCTTGGCCTCTATGAGAACCTCCCCAACGGATGGGTCAAAGCTAACGTTGGTTATCTCTGCCTCAGGCGGAACGAGCTGCTTTATCATCTCCTCGGCCCTCTCCGGAGGGAGAAGAACCTCCGGGTCAGGGCGAACGCTGATGCGCTTCTTGAGCACCTTGGCAAGGTTCTTGATGAGCTCTCCGTCCTGCATTATGGCCTCAGGGTTCTTGACGTATATGACCAGCTCCGGCCCTTCGAACTCGACGTCGGTTATCCTAGCCTCCCTGGGAACCATCTGGCTTATCACAGCCTTTATGTCCCGTAAGATGTCATCAACGAAAGTTTCTCTCCTTATCAAAGTCACCACCTCACTTTAGAAGAGCCTTCATCTCCTCCTTGCTCAGCTCCCGGTAGCCATCTTTTGTCACAGTAACAAGGGTTATTCCATCCCCCGTGAAAACATCGCGCCTTGTGGCGGCTTTTATCGCCCGGAGGGCAAGTTTTACGCCCTCTTCCAGCTTAATGTCCTCGGTGTAGCTATCCTCCAGTACCGCGAAGGCAAACTCCATCCCAGAGCCCGCGGCGGTGAACTTATCCTCGGTAATACCCCCGGCCATGTCTATCGAGTACAGTCCGGGCTTCTCGTCGTGGCCGGCTATGAGAAACCACCCGAAGTACGGCATGAACCTGTTGCCGTGAAGGATGTTAGAAGTCAGCGTAGCAAGGGCTTTCACGCTCATTTCATACCCAACCTTCGCCCTGTACAGCTTGGCCTCAGCCCTCAGAAGCCTAACGAGCGAGAGTATGTCTCCAACGCTCCCAGCACCGGCCAAGGCCAGATGGTCGTCTATCTGGAAGACCTTGGTAACGCTCTCTGAAAGCACCATGTTGCCGAGCGATGCCCTCCTGTCCGCCGCTAGGACGACGCCGTCCTTACATACAATGCCGACCGTAGTCGTTCCCTTTAGCTTTTCAGCCAATTACAACACCCCTGCTGGTATGTTTTTAGAATAGAAGAACTTCTACAACGCCAGTTTAGGGGAATAGTATTTAAAGGTTTCGTCCGAAGCCTACGTTTAGACGCAGTGGGGTGGTACGATGAAGGAAGTTATCCTGCTCACAGGGCCGCCGCTCAACGGGCGCGATGAGTACATAACCGAGGCGCTGAAACTCGCCGACGGAGAGAGCCACGCCTACTACCACGTCTTCGACTACATCCGGGAGGTCGGAAAGGAGCTGGGCGTCAAGATAACGAGGAAGAACGTTCTCGACTTCGCCATAAACCACCAGGATTTGATGAACGAGATACGGGACGAGGCTTTCAATAGAATAAGAAATGAGATAGATGAAAGCGAGGAAAAGTTCCATCTCGTTTCAACGCCGAGCCTCTTCCGCTGGGGAAGCGGAAGCGTTATAGGCTTCACGACCAGCAATCTGAAGCTTCTGAGGCCGAACCGCGTGATAATAGTCCTCGATGACGTCCTCTCGGTCAGGAGGCGCATCATCAACGACCCGGAATGGTTCGAGCGCTTCGGCGAGAACCAGGAGAACATAAAGCTCACCACCCTCGTCATGTGGCGCGAGGACGCCATAAACCACGTCAAGACCCTGATACACGAGCTGAAGAAAGAAGGCATCGAGGTTCGCTACATCCTCCAGTTCGGCATAAGGCACCCCTACGAGGTCTTCCTCGACCTGATATTCCACGAGGCCGAGAAGCCGCTGGTTTATCTCAGCTACCCGATGACCGGCCACGAGGAGGAGTACTACCACAGGGTGAGGGACTTCTACAACAAGCTGAGCGGGCACTTCACGGTTCTCGATCCCGGGGCACTGGACGACTGGTGGGTGGTTGCAGAGTACGACGCGCAGGTCAACAGAGACCCCTCGATAACGCGCATCAAAATCAAACACCTCCTGGATGGGGAACAGGTGGAGGAGCTCGACAGGGGGGACATAGAGCAGGCCACGGACATACTGAGGCGCCAGCTCGTAGAGAGGGACTTCAACCTCGTCGACGTCAGCAAGGCCATAGCGGTTTACCACTACGCGGAAGGCGTTTCCGCCGGCGTTATCAGCGAGATGGCCGAGGCGTACAGGACGCTGGCGGCAATATATCTCTACTACCCGTTCAAGCGCCGCCCGAGCCCGTTCATGGAGTTCTACGGCATGCAGAACCCATCGCGGAGGACGATGTTCAAGGACGAGGACGAGATGATAAGGGCGATGGTCGAGGAGAAGGAGTACTGGGCGAAGGTGTGACGGAATGGAGAAGGAGACGGAGGAAGGACTCGAAATCGAGCTCATAGGCTTTCGCACCTTCCTTCACGAATTTTTGAAGGTTCTTTACTACGTCAAAAGCATTCTCCTCGGCCTCTTTACCCTGATAGTCACTTTTGGCGTGGTGCTCGCATTTCAGGAGTCCCTAAAAATTGGCAACGGAATCTACTTCGCCTTCATCTCCGCCTTCACCGTCGGCTACGGGGACATAACCCCCACAACACCGATATCAAAGCTCCTCTGCGCCTTCGTACTGCCGATACTGGGAATGATAATGACGGGAATAATGGTCGCGGCCGCGATGCAGGCGATATCGAGGCTCTACCAGGAACGGGGCAAAAAGCTCTAGAACGTTCTCCAGCATTTCATTAGAAGAGCAGGAACGAATAGAAAAGGGGGAGAAGAAATCACTTCTTCACCCATCCGCGGTGCTTCATGGCGTCGTAGACCCTCTGGACGGAGACAACGTAGGCGGCATCCCTCATCGGGATGTTCTTCTCCTTGTGGGTGTTGTAGACGTCCCAGAAGGCCTTGGTCATCTTGTCGTCGAGCCTCTTCCTGGTCTCCTCGACGGTCCAGTAGAAGCCGTTGATGTTCTGGACCCACTCAAAGTAGCTGACGGTAACACCGCCGGCGTTACAGAGGAAGTCCGGTATGATGAGGACGCCCTTCTCGTGGAGGATCTCGTCGGCCTCCGGGGTGGTCGGGCCGTTGGCGAGCTCGGCGACGATCTTGGCCTTGATCTTGTCGGCGTTGTCCTTGGTGATGACACCCTCGATGGCGCTCGGGGCGAGGACGTCGACCTCAAGCTCAAGGAGCTCCTCGTTGGTGATGTTCTGGGCGCCTGGGAAGTCCTTAACGCTGCCGTGCTCCTGCTTCCACTTGAGAACCTCGTCGGCGTTGAGGCCGTCCGGGTTGTAGATGCCGCCCTTGCTGTCGCTGACGGCGACGACCTTCATGCCGTACTCCTCGCTCATGATCTTGGCCATGTAGTAGCCGGCGTTACCGTAACCCTGGATGGCGATGGTCTTGCCCTTGAGGTCCATGCCGAGGGCCTTGGCGGCTTCCCTGACGGTGAAGCTGGCACCCCTGGCGGTGGCGTCCATCCTGGCGACGATACCGCCAACTCCGGGCGGCTTGCCGGTGATGATACCGAAGCTCGGGCCCTTCCTCCTGCTGATGACCTCGTACTCATCCATCATCCAGGCCATGATCTGCGGGTTGGTGTAAACGTCCGGGGCCGGAATGTCGGTCCACGGGCTGATGACGTCGTAGATGGCCCTTATGTAGTTCCTGGCGAGCCTCTCCTTCTCTCTCTCGCTGAGCTCCTTCGGGTTGACGATGATACCGCCCTTACCTCCACCGTAGGGGAGGTCAACAACGGCGACCTTCCAGGTCATCCAGGTGGCGAGGGCCTTAACGGTGCTGAGGGTCTCGGCCGGGTGCCACCTGATACCACCCTTGGTCGGACCGCGGGCCCAGTTGTGCTGAACGCGGAAACCGGTGAAAACCTTAACAGAACCATCGTCCATTTCAAGCGGAACGCTGACCTCAACAATCCTCATGGGCTTCTTGAGCCACTCAAGGGCCTCTTCACTTATGTCCATGAACTGGGCAGCCCTCTCGAGCTGCTGAACGGCCATCTCAAACGGGTCAATCTCGACCATCTTTACCACCTCGGGTTTCGGTAATTTGCGATAGGCTCTTAGGCATTTGCATATATAAACCTTTCGATAAAGGAGGCAGGAGAACGGTTGATTTCAAACAAAAAGTTATGTACGGAAATTTTCGACGAAAAGAAAAATCCTCCCGAAATTTCGGGACAAAAACAGGGCTGTACATCCAAGATTTTTTATACATTGACGCACATAAAAAAACACCATTGAATATAAATGCATGAAAGGATGTTGAAACGAGCGCCCTCAGCGAGAAGTCGGTCATCATCCCCTCAGATCACTCTCGTTCCAATCATCGGGCACCGTTACAACTGTAACCGCCTTTGGTTAAATACTTTGATGATTATGAACGGGCGAAGATTCGTCATTTTGCATCATTTTAGGCGTTAAATTGTCACAATGCCAAGAAGGGGCTTACGCTTTTTTAACGTATTAAAAAAATGACGAGAGAGTGACTACCAGGGTTTAACGCTTGAGTAAATCGTCTTTTGTCGAAAAAAGCTATTAGAAAGCTTTTTATAGAATGCCTTGTCTTATACATAATGCCCCGCCGCAGTACACGGGGTGCTAAAGCCCATACATTTAAGAACGGGGGTGAATTGTGTGGAACAAAGAGATCAATGGGCTACAAAGATTGGTTTGATTTTAGCGATGGCAGGTAACGCCATCGGTCTTGGTAACTTCTGGAGGTTCCCGTACCAGCTCGCCAGCAACGGTGGCGGAGCGTTCATGATACCATATTTCCTGGCGCTCGTACTGCTGGGAATCCCTGTGATGTGGGTTGAGTGGACCACCGGTCGCTACGGTGGTAAGTACGGTCACGGTACAATTGGCCCAATGTTCTACCTCATGGCAAGGGAGAGCGTCAAGCCCAAGACCGCATTGATATTCGGCGTTATCGGCGGAATGCTGGCGTTCTCGGTCGCTTCGCTGCTGAGCTCATACTACTACCAGATCATCGGTTGGTCGGCAGCGTACACCTACTACAGCCTTACGGGGGCCTACTTCGGCAAGGACACGGTGCAGTTCTTCCTCAACTACGTCGCTGACACCAAGTCAGTGCTGTTCTTCTGGGGATTGACGATGCTCTTCCTCGGAATAGCGGTCGGACAGGGCGTCAGCAAGGGTATCGAGCGCTGGGTCAAGGTCATGATGCCGCTCCTCTACGTGTTTGCTATACTCCTCGTGATCAGGGCCCTGACCCTTGGTTCACCGGTCAAGCCCGAGTGGAGCGCCCTCAAAGGTCTGGAGTACATCTGGAAGCCAAACTTCCAAGCCCTAAGCCAGAACTTCTTCAAGATCAGCCTGGCGGCGGCAGGACAGATATTCTTCACGCTGTCCCTCGGTATGGGTATCATCCACAACTACGCCAGCTACCTCGGTCCCGAGGATGACGTCGCCCTCAGCGGTCTCGCAACGGTCTCACTCAACGAGTTTGCTGAGGTCATTCTCGGTGGCTCGCTCGCCATCCCGATAGCCTTTGCCTACATGGGTCCGGACGCCGCCACCAAGGCCGGTGTCGGTCTGGCCTACATGGCCCTGCCGAACGTCTTCATGAACATGGCTGGTGGAAGGATATTCGGCGCAATGTGGTTCCTGCTCCTCTGGTTCGCGGGCTTCACTTCGGCCATCGCAACCTACAACTACCTCGTGGCAATGCTGGAGGAGGACATCCACCTCGACAGGAAGATAGGCACCTGGGCGGTCTTTGGATTCCTGTTCCTGCTCGGACTGCCGGTTGCCCTTGACAGCACCCTCGCATACCTCAGCGAGCTTGACATGTGGGTCGGCAGCTACTTCCTCGTCATCCTCGGTCTCTTCGACGTCATCGTTGCAGTCTGGCTCTTCAAGCCCGACAACTTCTGGGAGGAGCTCCACAAGGGTGCCTTCATGAAAGTGCCGGAATGGTACAAGCCAATCATGGTCTACATAGCGCCGCTCTTCATGCTGTTCCTCCTTGGAGGAAACACCTGGAACTACGCCAAGATGGGTGCATTCAGCGTCTCAGAGGCCTACGTTACGCAGGTTCTCGGCTACGACTACACACCTGAGGTCGTCAGCCTCATCACCAGGGCGAGGATAGTGATCCTCATAATCCTCATCATCGGTGCCATCGAGGCATACATGGCCATCAAGAAGAAGTACGGCGAGGAGCTTGCAAAGAACGAGGTGCTCATAAAGGTCTGAGGTGATGAAGATGGACGCAGGCGCTCTGGCTTTCCTAGTCTTTGCTTGGGGCTCCATATTCATA
>NZ_SNUT01000006.1 GCF_012027615.1 Thermococcus sp. 21S7 | reverse complement strand
TCAACCTCATGAAGAAGCTGAAGAAGGAACTCGGCCTCTCGATGATATTCATCACCCACGACCTCAGCATCCTCGCTGAGATCAGCGACAGGGTTGCTGTGATGTACGCCGGTAAGATAGTCGAGATGGGTCCAGTCGAGAAGGTCATCGACAACCCGCTCCACCCGTACACCAGGGCACTGCTCTCCGCCGTTCCGGAGCCCAAACCGGAGCGCAGGAACATCATCAAGGAACTGCCGATCAAGGGTGAGGTTCCCAACGCCGTTGACATACCGCCCGGATGCCGCTTCCACCCGAGGTGCATTTACGCCCAGAAGGGACTCTGCGACACCAAGCATCCGCAGCTCGTCGAGTACGAGCACAACCACTTCGCCGAGTGCCACCTCGTTGGCAAGTACTGACCCCTTCTTTTCTTTCTCTAGGTGATGCCGATGGGAACGCTCAGGGACGCTATGAGCTATCCCCTTCTGAGGGTCGGACTGATAATGCTCATCCTTGCCCTGCTCATATCAATCGCCGGTTTCTACCGCGTTAATAAGTCCTACTCCGCGAGCGGAATCCTCGGGGAGGGCATGCACTACCTGGGGGACGATAAATTCGAGAGTGAGTACCTGTACCACAACAGAACCCTCGTCCTTTATTCCTCCAACGCGAACCTCTCCCTCCTTCAGGGGGCAGAGATGACGAACTACACGCTGGTGAACCGCGAGATAACACTCCACCCGAAGGGGAGACCGGTGATATATGTTTTTAACGGGAGCGTGAATTATACTTACAGTGCAACCGCCGTTGACTACCCCTACGCGGTCTACTCTCTCCTCGCCTTCGTGCTGATGCTGGTGGGGGTCGTCATGGCGTTCCTGGGGTACTCTCAGATGCTTAGGGATGTGAAGGAGGGTAGGAGATGAGGGAGCTCGATTACGGCGCCGCCGTTGAGAGGATAACGGAGTTCATAAGGGAGAGCGTCGATGGAGCTGGCGCCGATGGCGTCGTCGTTGGTGTAAGCGGGGGCATAGACAGCGCCACCGTCGCCTACCTCGCCGCGAAGGCCCTCGGAAAGGAGAAGGTTCTTGGCCTGATAATGCCATACTACGAGAACCGCGACCTTGACGACGCCAGGCTCGTCTGCGAGAGTCTCGGAATTGACTACAGGGTGGTCAACATAAAGCCCATCGTGGATGAGTTCGAGAGGGCCGTTGGGGGACTCGACACAAAGAGCAGGGGAAACGTCATGGCTAGAACGAGGATGGTTCTGCTGTACGCCCACGCCAACGCCAAAAACTGCCTCGTCCTCGGAACCAGCAACAGGAGCGAGGTTCTCACTGGCTACTTCACGAAATGGGGCGACGGTGCCAGCGACTACGCTCCGCTGATAAACCTCTACAAGACCGAGGTCTGGGAGGTAGCAAAGCTCCTCGGGGTTCCGGAGAGGATAATCGAAAAGAAGCCGTCGGCCGGCCTGTGGGAGGGGCAGACGGACGAGGACGAGCTCGGGATAAGCTACCGCCTCCTCGACGAGATACTCTGGCGCATGGTTGACCTGAAGATGCCGAAGGCTGAAATAGCGGGGGAGCTTGGAATAAGCATCGAGAGGGTCGAATACGTCGAGAAGCTGGTGAAGGGCAGCGAGCACAAGAGGCGCCTTCCGGTTGGTCCCGTCTTCTGAGGTGAGTCCATGAAACGGGGTTACATTCTCGTTTTTCTAGCCGCATCCATGTGGGGAACCCTGGGCATATTCGCCAAGTACCTCGACGGCTTCGGCCTCAGTCCCTTCACCATGGTGTTCTACCGTGTTTTCTTTGCCCTAGTTCTGCTGGCGGCCTATCTTCGCATCAGGGGCATAGGATTCTCCCTTGAACGCTCCCGCCTTAGGTTCTACGCCCTCTACGGCTTCTTCAGCATCTTCCTCTTCTACACGCTGTACTTCTACACCGTGACGATATCCTCGGTGTCCTTTGCGGTCCTGCTCCTCTACACCGCTCCAGTGTATTCGATAATCCTCGGCAGGCTGGCCTTCAACGAGCCCCTGATGCGGGAGAAAATCGCCGCCCTGGCGATGGTCATGCTTGGCGTTCTCCTCGTGAACTGGGGGGACATGCAGTTCTCCACCAAGGCGCTTATGTTCGGACTGCTGACCGGCCTGACCTACGCGCTCTACGGCGTTCTTGCGAAGTTCGCCGTCAGGGACGACGAGCCAGAGAAGGCGCTCTTCTACACGCTCCTCTTCGGCATGCTGTACCTCCTGCCGTTCACTGACTTCTCGGTGCCCTCGGGCGCGGTTCCGTATCTCTTTGCCCTGGCGTTCTTTCCGACGTTCCTAGGATACATACTCTACAACCACGCGCTGAGGGAGGTTGAGGTCAGCAGGGCCAGCATAGTTGCCACGATTGAACCGGTGGTTGCGATAACCCTGGCGTTCCTGCTCTTCGGTGAGACCCTCACCCTTGAACAGCTCATTGGAGCGGCCCTCATAATAGGCGGTTCGACGCTGGTGCACCTGAGGGAGAAAGAAAAGCCTGAGGAAACGATCATTGAGGAGGTTCTTGAGGAGGTTCACTAGATGTGGAAGTACCTCTCCAGCTCCCACTCGGTTACCTTCTTTGTCCCCTCCGGGAGGCCTTTAGCGCCGAGGTATTCAATGTATTCCTCCCATTCGCGCTCCTTGTATGCAATGAAGTTCCTGTACGCCCCGCCCAGAGCCCCCTTGACAGCTTTATCCTCCTTCAGCCACTCCAGGGCCTCGCCGAGGCTTTCTGGGAGCGTGTCTATGCCGAGGCTTTTACGCCTGGAGTCGTTCATCTCGTAGACGTTCTCCTCCACGTAGGCTTCGGGCTCAATCCTTCTCTTTATACCGTCCAGCCCGGCCATCAGTATCGCGGCAAAGGCCAGGTAGGGGTTTGCGCTGGGGTCCGGGCAGCGGTACTCTATCCTGGCGCCGTTGCCCCAGAACGCCGGAACCCTTACCAGTGCGCTCCTGTTCCTGTATCCCCAGCTTATGTAAACCGGGGCCTCATAGCCCGGAACGAGGCGCTTGTAGCTGTTCACCGTCGGGTTCGTTACTGCCGTCAGGGCTTTCGCATGGGCGAGTACCCCGCCGAGGAAGTGGAGCGCCGTCTCGCTGAGTCCGTCCTCGCCGATGAATGCGTTCTCCCCGTCCTTCCACAGGCTTACGTGAAGGTGCATCCCGTTGCCGGGGAAGCCGTAGAGAGGCTTGGGCATGAACGTGGCGTAGAGGCCGTGGGCCTCGGCGGTCGCCTTCACTATGTGCTTGAAGCTGATGATGTTGTCGGCCGTCCTGAGCGCCTCGTCATAGCGGAAGTCTATCTCGTGCTGGGCCTTCCCGACCTCGTGGTGAAGAACCTCCGGAACGAGTCCCAGGGCCGGCATGTGGAGCGCTATCTCCCTGCGTATGCCTCTGGCTTTGTCAAGGGTCACCAGGTCGAAGTAGCCGCCGCTGTCAGGTATCTGAAGTTCCCAGGAGCCGTTTTTCTTGAATAGGTAGAACTCTGGTTCTGGCCCTATGTAAGCCTTGAACCCTGCCTTTTCAAGCTCTTCAAGGGTATTCCTGAGGACGCCCCTGGGATCCGCGGGGTAGGGCCTCTCCCCCTTGTAGATATATCCATAGACTCTGGAGGTGCCTTCCCAGGGGATTTCGGCGTAGGTTGAGGGGTCCGCTTTAAAAATTAAATCGCTGTCCTCTATTCCTTCGAATCCTGGAATTGAGGAGCCGTCGAAGGCTATGCCGTCATCTATGGCCTCGTCGTATCTTCCTATTGGAACCTCCATGCCCTTCGGAACGCCGTTGATGTCCACGAAAATGAGCTGGATGAATCCCACCCTCTTCGATTCAAGTCCGCCTCCCACGCCGGACGTGCTCAAACCGTTCATCTTTATCACCTATTATTGCTTAAATGTTCAGTATTAATGCCATTTCATTGAACGATTAATCCAATAAAAGCCTTTTCACTGGATTTTTGTCATTATGACGATGGTGTGGCCCGGCCTTCCAATGATTGACAAGAAGCTGTCATTTTACTTGTCCTCTCTGGCAATTTTAGACATGTTGATGTCAAGCAAAGGTTTATTGGATTCGCGAGTAGTCATGAACATGTCGAAGGCAGAGGACATACTCACCAGGGAGATAGCCAGGGTAAACCTCCACCTCCCCGCCACAAGACCCACGCTGGTAGAACTGCTCAACGAAAATGAGCCGAGGGTTAGACTGCGGGACGGGAGCTACCACTACTTCAAACGCTCCGAGCTGGAATATCTCCGTTCCCTCCTCGATAGGGGCGAGGAGGAGCGCCTCAGGGTACCCATAGTGCTTGAGATAAGCACCCTCTACAGAGGCTACTTTCGGGTGAGGGGCAGTATCGAGGTTAAGGTCATGGACAAAATCCTCGGCACCTACGATATCCTGGCCGAGAAGGCCGAGGAACTGTACCCAAGGTACCTCCTTCCGAAAATCAGAAAAGCCCTCCCGACGACAACAACCTACGCCTTCATAACGGAGTGATGGGTATGGACGAAGACCTCAGGGTTCTAAGGGACTACCTGGCCTTTACGGTTCCCCACGTCACGGTGCTCGCAGGGGCGCTCCTGGGGGTGCTTCTGATACTTGGGGTGAGCGTTAACACCGCCCTTGGAGTATTCGCGATATTCTATGGCTTTATGCTCCTCATTCTCGGTCTCGTTATAGGGCCCCACTTCTCCAGGCTCCTCTGGTACCGGCTTATGATGGTCGCCTTTGCTGGCTTGATGGTTGTGGGTATCGTTGTTCTGCTCTATGGAGAGTAGACTTTATATGGGTGAAAACACAACTATTGGTGGTGGGAACGCATGAGGAGGACAGTAGTTACGTTTATCCTTTTGATGCTGGTCATAGCGCTTCTTCCCAGTTCCTCGGCCCAGTTCGTCAGTTTCACGACGAACGATGAGATAACCCTGCTGCGCGGCGACTACAGCAGCGGGACGCTGATGCTTATGAACGCAGGAAACTTTGACTTGAAGGTGGCCAGTTACCGGGGCTTTCGGGTGAGGGATTCCAATGGTAATGAGGTTCCTGGTTTCAACCTGACGGTCTCCTCCACTGTGCTCAGTGACTGGAAGTCTCACAAGGTGCTCTCCCTTTCATACAACATCTCCTGTTCTCTCAATGTTACCCCCGGCAACTACACGCTTTACCTGTTCTTCCTTGCGGTGACATCGGATAACTCGATGTATCTGGCCCACGCGGAGGTTCCCCTCCACGTGATAGTAAAAGCGCTTGAGTTTGAAGATGCCGACACCTACGTAAGGGAGAGGCCCGGCTCCTCCTACGTCCTCAACGGGGAAACCATCGTGGTGTTCTCCCACGTCCACAACGTCGGTCATTCAAACATTACCGTCGAGGCCACCACCTCTTTCTTCAAGGGGAGTCGGATTTACTTCTTTGAGAACAAAACGCTGACGATGAAGCCCGGGGACAACCTGATACGTTTCGAGATTCCCGTTGGCTATGACCTTCCTGAGGGGACGTACAGGCTGGAGTACCGCGTTGAGTACGGGGACGGGGGCTACAGGTACTCCCGTGAAATCCCTGTCCGTTTTGGGGTTAAACTCGTTGGCTTCTCGCTCCAGTCGGATGAGGTGAGGCTTGGTGAGAAAAACAGGGCCTACCTTACCCTCCTCTCCGAGAGGAACGTCGGCCTCAACCTGACCGTGGAAACATACAGAAACGAACGCATCATCTCGAACATCACGACCCCTGTTGCCGTTAATGGCGGTACGGACGTTATCGAGGCGGAGCTTCCCACCAATGCGCCCGGGAACCTGACCGCGGTCATAAAGCTGACCTTCGATGGGAGGCTCATCGGAATCGGTAATGTCTCCTACAGGGTCAATGCCCCGCCGGTCATCCGCAACGTGACCTACGAGAGGGTCTCCGACACGGAGGTTCTCTTCAAAATCGTGATCGAGAACCCTAACTGCGGGGAGGTTCAGGGCGAATTTGGGTACAGAATCGCTGCCGATGGCAACGTCCTATACAAGGATTCGCTCCAGAGCAGGCTCACGCCCGGAGCCAACGAGGTTTCCCTGAAGTTCGAGTTGCCCGCGGGGAAGGTCGTGGAGTACGAGTTTACCCTGAGTGCGATGGGCGAGACCAGTACATCCAAAGGAGAGCTGTATCTGCAACCTCCGGCGCCCCCAACGACCACTGCTACAACCACTACCACCACCGCTTTGAACATGACAACAACCTCCTCGGGAACCTCCAGGGGTCTGTGGGCTGGTCTCGTTATCGTGGTCTTCCTTCTGCTCGCCGCGGGAGCATTCTACTATACCCGCGAGGGCGGGGGGCCCAGAAAACGCACCCGGCCCAGACCGAAGAGGCGCTCGCCCCTCGGGAGGTTCAAAAGGCCCAAAGAACCGGAGTTTAAGGAGAACAGGGAACTCCCCAAGAAGAGGTGAATACCAAACTTTTTTATCCCTTCATTCTAAATTCTCCTCGGCGAGGGGGTCGGGGACTCTCGGGGCGCTCCCGAGGAAGTTCCGCCCACCGCACCGGGGCCGCGGTGCCGCAAGGCACCTCCCGAGAGGGAGGGCAACGGCGCAGAAACGACACGTCCCGGCGGGCATGGGGATGAACGCGGCGAAGGGCCCGGCGACGGCGCCCGAGCTAACCCGCAGACGACCCGTCGGGGATCGGTGAAACGGCCGTCCCGCGGGGTGCAAGGCCGAGGGAGGGGCGATGAATTCCCGGTGGGAGCCCCGTGGTAGGCCGCTCAGTCGAATGTCCCCTTGAGACAGAAGGCGGGCTACGACCCCCTCGCCCTGATGTCCAGCAGGGATGCGAGGAGTATTATGGCCCCACCAATCGCGGTTCTTATTCCCGGAACCTCCCCGAATATTAGGAATGCGTAGACTATCGCGCTCATGGGGTCCAGGTAGCTCAGCAGGGCCGCCTCGTTGACTTCCACCTCTTTGAGCCCGTCCATGTAGAGGAACAGCGCCAGAACTGTGTGAACCGCAACGAGAACAAAAATCGCCCACCAGGTCGGTTCTCCGGCGCCCGAGAGGGCCATAAACGGGGCAAGCACGAGCGATGCTATCGCAAGCTGGAGGAAAGTCAGCGTTTTGCCGTCGATCCCGCGCAGGAATCTCCCAAGGTTGGGTATCAGGGCGTAGAAGAAGGCCGCGGCCAGGGCGAGCAGAATCCCCATGAAGTCCCTATCGCCCAGGTCAACGTTCTGGCCGCTCATAATCAGGATAAGTCCCATGAATGCGGTGCCTATGAGGAGCCAGCTCTTCAGGCTCAGCCTCTCGCCCAGGAAGCGCCACGAGATAACCGTCGCTATTATCGGGGCCAGGTAGTAGACGAGAACCGCGTTGGCTATAGTGGTGTAGTTGAACGCGGTGAAGAGGAAGACCCAGTTCAGGGCCAGGGAAACTCCCAGCGCCAGGAGGGGCTTCCATCTGGCCCGCAGGAGGGATAGAACTGATTGCAGCGGTTCCCCCTTTCCCATAAGGATGGCGAGGAGCAGGAGGGCGCCGAGGGACACCCTGAAGAAGGCGACCCCTAGGCCGGATAGGTTCGAAAAGCGTGAGAATATTCCCACGCTGCCCCATATCAACATCGCCGTGGCTATTTTTATCCTTCCGTTCACAGTTCATCCCCGTGCTCTTCCAGCCACTTCCCGTAGGCTTCACTGACCTCTTTCCTTCTGAATCCCGGAACGGCATCCTCGAAGGGGTTGAACTTTTCGAGCTTTCTTTCATCCGGGCCGATGTAGGTCGTCACGAGGCCGACTTTGGAATGGAGGCTCGACGGGAGGCGGAGGATTCTTTTAAGGTCAACGGTGACCCTTCCGTCAAAGTATGCCTTTGAGAACGTACTCGACAGGGAGAAGAGCCTCGTCAGTGTTTTGTATCCTATCCCCCTTGGAAACGCGGTAAGAAGACCCTTCCGCACGAAGCCCTCGTATATCCCCTCCCTGTTTTCCAGAACCCTCTCGACCTGCCCCTTCTTCAGGCCTATGTTGAGGAGGTGGTTTTCGTTAACTCTCCCTATGAAGTACCCGAATCTGAGGCGGAAAACCCTGTAATAGCCAGAGGAGAGCATTATCCTCCTGCTCTGGATATCATCGAAGGTTATCTCCTCGGCGGCACTGATGTAGGCCAGAACCTTTTCCCTGGCCTTGCCGTCGAGCTTCAGCGCCCAGTCGTCCAGAACGCGGATGTGGTAGCCCCTCCCGGAGTATACCACGTGGACGTCCTCAAAGCCGAAGTCCTCTTTGAGAACCACCAGTGTGTCCCTCGCCAGCTCCTTTGCGTCTTCGAGGCATACCGGGCACACCCGGCCGTGCTCGTGAAGGTGGGAGCACCTCCTCAGCGGCAGGTCCTTCGCGTCTATGTCGAAGACGAGTTCGGCTCCCAGCCAGCCCCTCATGCCCTTGGGCTCCTCGTAGAGGGCGACGCTGGAGTATATCGCGTATGGTGCCGTTGCCCGTATGTAGTCCCCCAGATCGCGAACGTCAAGGAAGACGTTCTTTCTGTCGCTCGGCCCCTCACCGGTATGGTCGAAGCCGAACTCCCTGTTCTCAAGGGTTTCGACTATGAAGTCCGGGAGTTTTTTGGGGCTCCATTCCTTCGAGTAGTAGAGCTTCCGCTCCTTCGGCGTGGCCTCCCTGAAGAGTTCAGTCATTCCCCTCACCGCCTCCGGCGCTTTTCTTCTCGCCATTTTCACCGGCTTTTCCTCTGTTTTCTATGTAGAGACGCCTCAGATAGTACGTCAGCGGGTTTTTGATGTTTCTGCAGTGTCTGTCAGGCTTGCAGAGCCCCGGGGCGTTTGCCCGTATCTTGGAGCAGTTCGGCGGGAAGTACCACGTGGAGTTTCCGCTGTCTTCAAGGGTTGGCCTGTCCGTCAGGCCGAAGCCGAGGTGATACCAGATGTTCTTAATCTCGTGGGGCTGGTCCTCGAAGAGCGGTGGGGAACAGCGGTTGCCCGCCTCGATTATTACCGGGAGTATCTCCTTCTCGACGATGCTCAGGTCGCTCACGCAGTCCCTTATTCTGACGTCCCTCCGGGGGGGATTGGGGCACAGCCTCGCGTAGCTCAGGAAGCTCGTGAGGAGAACCGTTATGGCGTAGTTCCTCAGCCCGGATGGAACGCCCCCGAGGGCGATTTTAACACACGGAGGGAACAGGTCAAAGCGCAGCGGCTGGGCCTCCGCCGAGCCCATCCTTTCGAGCCTCTCCTTGAAGTGCTCCCTCGCGACCTCGCCGAGTCTCTCGTAGAGTTTGAGGTAGTACTCCGGAAGCTCGTCCCTTACCTCGTAGAGCAGGTTCACCGCCCTCTCGAAGTTCCTCTCGAAGGACCTCTCCCACAGCCTCAGTCCCTGCTCCTCCGTGAGGTAGGCGTAGCCCCTCCGGATGTACACCTCCTTTAAACCACCGTCCCAGAGCTCCAGAAGCTTTCCGAGGGGTATTCTGTACCTCAGTCTGAGCCTTTCCCTCTCCCCCGGTGGAAGCTCCTGATGGTGGGTTCTCTCAAGTATTGTTCTGTCCCTGGCGGGTATCTCGTCCGCATCCACGCTCTCCAGGGCGATTGCGGTTCCCCGTATTCTCCCGGCCCGCCTCAGTCTCTCGGAGTATATCCTGGTGTTACTCTCCTTCACAAGCTCCATCTCTATGCCGTACGGTGAGAACGCTAGGGCGCCCAGAAGGGCGTAGAACGTCAGCAGGTCCTGAACATCTCCAAGTCCGAGAATCTCCTCCGGAATCTCACCCGATTTCACCCATGAGACCCTCTCTATGGCCTGGTCTATGCCCACGTAGGATGGAATGATTGAGAGCAGTTCGCTTATTCCGCCGAACTCATCCCTGACGAGCCGCCTGGCCTCATCACCGAAGGGGTCGAGCATAGTTATATCTCACCTGTTTCTATTTTAAATCTGATGCGTCAAAGCTTTTAAAACCCTTCTGACTCCTTTTAAGGAGCGTTCGCGGTTATTTGGATATTATGTAATCCCAATCCAAAAGTTTTATATTACATTCAAGCATATAGCTATACAAGGCGTTAGGGTTTCCCATCAACCTTAGACATCTCATGATAATACCGGAATAGGGTGGTCTCCATGGGTGTGTATCAGACTGAACGGGTGAAGAGCGGCATCCCTGGGTTCGATGATTTAATCCAGGGCGGGTTTCCCAAGGGAACGACGGTTCTTGTCACTGGTCCTACCGGAAGCGGAAAAACGACTTTTGGTGTTCAGTTCGTGTATAAAGGGGTTGAGCTTTATAATGAACCCGGGGTGATAGTTACCCTGGAGGAGAGGGCACAGGATCTCAGGAAAGAAATGATGGCCTTCGGTTGGGACATGGAAAGATACGAGAGGGAAGGGAAACTCGCGATCATCGACGGCGTCAGCGCCGTGGTCGGCCTTCCGTCTGAGGAGCAGTACGTTCTTGAGGGTAACCTCAATGCGGAGGACTTTCTCCGTTACATCTACCGCGTTGTCAAGGCCATAGATGCGAAAAGGCTCGTCATCGACTCCATACCGTCGATAGCCTTCAGACTCCAGGAGGAGTCAAAGATAAGGGAAATCCTCCTCCAGCTCAACACGATACTCCTTGAGATGGGTGTTGTGTCCATCCTGACCACGGAGGCCCCCGATCCGAGCAGAGGAAAGATAAGCCGCTACGGAATCGAGGAGTACATAGCCAGGGGTGTCGTCCTTCTGGACTTCGTCGAAAAAGAGGTTGAACTGAAGCGCTATCTCTTGATCAGAAAGATGCGTGAAACCAAACATTCGATGAAGAAGTATCCCTTTGAAATCACTGAGGAAGGCATCGTAGTCTACCCAAGCGGTGAGGTTTACTGAGCTTTTCCCCGCCCCCCTTGGAGGAGGGATAAGTTTTTAAGAAGTATTCCTTACCATAAACCATGGTGACAAACAAAGGATTAGTAGTTGTTCCGTTGATTGGTTCGTTAGTGGTTCTGCTGGCTATGGCCCACATCGGCGCAACCACCGGGGGCCCTGACGAGTTCACCGGCGTCTGCGTGTATTCATCGGGTTCCTTTTCGCTCCTGAGCGACGGGAGGACTACTGTGGGGGTGTACGCGTCCCTCCGAGAGGGAGGGGTTTACAGGGTCGTGGGGAGATCCTACAACACGACCTCCGGAGCAAGGTTCAGGAATGCCCGTGTAGAGCCCGCCGAGCCGAACTTTCCCCTCTCCACTGTGAAGGGCGCTTACTGGCCGTCATCCGGTCCCTACATATTGACGCCTGAGAGGGTGAGGCTGGCGGTCGCCCTTCCGGTGGAAAAGGGTCGAATCGTGAGGGCGGAGGGGGTCTGGCACCGGGACCGTTTCTACCCCGTCAGATACAGGGTTCTGGGGTTTCCGGGGAAGCCCAGGAACGGCATGCCATGGGCCGTTGAGGGAACCGTGATTTACGACGGCCCAAGAACCGTGCTCTGGAACGGGAGCGAGGAGGTTGTTCTCTACCTTCCCTACGGCACGAGTCTCAAAATTGGGAAGCGCGTGAGGGTGGTGGGAATAGCCAGGTTCTACTCAAAGCTCTCCCTCATCGTTGATTCGCCCGATGATGTTGTCGTAACGGGCCGCGCGGAGCAGGTTCCGGTTTCAGAGGCATCCATCGGGGACATCGCCGTCGGTAACTGCACCGTAATCGGGGCCGGTCGCTCCCTTAAGCTCGACTGCACCGGATTGAGGCTCCGCAACTTCCGGGCCAGGGTCGGCGATAGGGTTCACTTCGAGGCCGTCATGAGGAGGTCTTCACTCTACTGCCTGGAGTGCAGGGTCATCGGTCCCAGGGAGGGGCTGCCCAACGGGATATGCTCCTTCTCGGATGGGGCGTTTGCAAGGATATCCGGGAGGGTTGAATGGGTCAGGGCCTACAGGAACGGTTTCGGACTGGCGAACGTCACGGACGGGGACTGCTGGGTTCTCCTTAAACTCCGGAAGTCGCTCAACGCCTCCCTGGAGGTTAACAGCACCGTAACGGCCTACGGCTTCTTCACGACCTACCGCGGCATGCCCGCCTTCGAAGTTGCTTCGGGTGATGACCTTTGCTCCGGGAACTGCTGAGCGGAATCCTCGCGGGAAGCCTCAGCGGCCTCCTCCCGGGAATCCATGTGAACACCCTTGGGGCCTTCCTGGCAACCGCGAGGACGGGCGGGAACCTCCTGCTGTTCTCGATGGGGTTAACCCATACGTTCCTGGACGTCGTTCCCTCGGCTTTTCTCGGCGTCCCCGACGAGGGAACCGCCCTTGGAATCCTGCCGGCTCACAGGCTCGTTCTTCGTGGAAGGGCCATGGAGGTCGTTAGGATAGCACTGTGGGCGAGTTTTCTGGCGGTTCTCATGACGATCCTCCTATCCCCCCTCTATCCCGTGCTGGCGGACGCGTACACCCCGAAAATTGGGAGGGCGGTCGTATGCTTTCTGGCCCTTCTCCTGATTTTCACCGAGAGGGGCCCGAAAAAGCTCCACGCGGCGCTGGTGTTCCTCCTCTCCGGCCTCCTGGGAGTTCTGGCTTTTCGGCTTCCCCTAATGCAGCCGTACTATCACCTGTTTACCGGGCTCTTCGGCTTGCCCGTGCTCGTCACCGCGATTCTGGGAGGAAGCGGGAACCTGGCGGGGGGCGATGGGAAAATCAGAATGGACTTGAAACGCTTCCTGGGCTTCTCCTTCCTGGGAACCTTCCTCGGGATGGTGGCCTCGCTGGTTCCGGCCTTCACCGCCTCGCAGGCGGCCCTGATGGGCTCCTTCCTCTCCAAGGACGAGCGCTCTTTTTTGACGGTCGTTTTTTCCGTCAATACCGCAAACTTTCTGTTCTCTTTCGTGAACTTCCTGGAAACCGGGAGGGTGAGAAACGGCATCGTGGCGCTCATGGCTCCCGACGCCTCGGGATTCCTGCCGTACTACGCTCTGGCGGCCCTCTTCGTCTCCCTTCTGGTTCTGAGCTACGGCGAGCCCCTGGCGGGCATCGTACTCAAATCACTGACTCACGTGCCCTACAGACCTCTGAACGGTGGGGTTGCAATCGTCCTCCTGCTCCTCTCCCTGTACTTTGACGGCCTCCTGGGACTCCTCGTCCTCGCGGGGGGAGCCATGATAGGACTGCTGGCGGTGACCCTCGGCGTCAAAAGAACGAACTGCATGGGGGTTCTCATGCTCCAAATAATAATCGGATAAGAAGAGGAATCAGGGGGATTTCTCCTTCAGAATCCTCTGGAGTTCGTTGTAGTCCGTTACTATTCTCTTGTCGTCCAGCGTAGTGAAGTACGCCTTCTTGACCCGGATCTTCTTAGTACTTACGTACTTCTTCTCGGGCGGATCGTAAGAACCTGGCTCGACGACCTCGTCCTCGATCGTGTACATGCCGAGGTCGGGCTGGCCGACGTATTTCCAGACCTCGTAGAAGACCTCCGGCTCAAGGTGGATTTCGCCGTCAATCTCTATCCAATCCGCCCCTATTTCCTTGAGAAACTCCTTCACTACCTCGAAGTGCATAGAATCACCGGCATAATATAGGACGCTAAGGGTTATATACCTATCGCCGAACTTCAACCGGTGGTGAGAGATGGCGAAGGTAGTGGTTGACGCCCAGGCCGCGAGGGCGATAGGTAAGGGCGCGATGATAGTCTTCAAAAAGGGTGTCGTGAGAGCCGAGGGCGAGTTTTCACCCGGCGACGTGGTGGAGGTGTACACCCGGGGCGGCAAGTTCCTTGGGAAGGGCTTCGTCAACCCCAACTCCAACATAATGGTCAGACTCGTCACCAAGGACCGCGATACTGAGATAAACAAGGAACTCTTCCGCGAGAGGATTAAAAAGGCCAACGAGTACCGGAAAAAAGTCCTCGGTTATGAAGAGGCATACCGCATGGTTTACGGCGAGGCTGACTACCTCCCGGGCCTTATAGTTGACCGCTTCAACGAGATAGCCTCACTCCAGATTTCGAGCGTCGGGATGGAGAGGTTTAAGCTCGACCTGGCCGAGGCCATAATGGAGGCTGAACCCGAAATCGAGACCGTCTTCGAGAAGAACACGGGGAGGAGCAGGCGGAGGGAGGGCTTACCCGAGATAGAGCGCGTCCTCCTCGGGAAGGAGAAGTACCGAACGATAATCAAGGAGGGGAAAGCGAGGTTCATCGTTGATATGCGCGGTCAAAAAACCGGCTTCTTCCTCGACCAGAGGGAGAACCGCATCGCTTTGGAGAAGTACGTCAAGCCCGGGATGAGGGTTCTCGATGTGTTCACATACACCGGCGGCTTCGCGATTCACGCCGCCGTCGCCGGGGCGGATGAAGTTGTCGCCGTCGATAAGTCCCCCTGGGCCATAAACATGGTGAAGGAGAACGCCAGGCTCAACGGTGTGGACGACAGGATGAAGTACGTCGTTGGCTCGGCCTTCCCAATTATGGAGGAGATGATAAAGAGGGGGGAAAAGTTCGATATAGTGATCCTCGATCCCCCTGCCTTCGTTCAGCATGAAAAGGACCTCAAACGCGGGCTCAGGGCGTATTTCAACGTGAACTACGCAGGCCTGCAGCTGGTAAAGGAGGGTGGCATACTCGTCACCGCATCGTGCTCCCAGCACGTCGACATGCAGGCCTTCAAGGACATGGTGATAGCGGCCGCGGCCAAGGCAGGCAAGTTCCTCAAGCTCCTTGAACCCTACAGAACCCAGGCGCCGGACCACCCGATACTGATGGCCTCAAAGGACACTGAGTACCTCAAGGCGCTCTTCCTCTACGTTGAGGATATGAAGTAGCCGCTCCGTCCGTGGGCGTCTCAGCACTCACGCCGGTCTCAGAGGAGGTGCATTATCTTCATCGCGGCCGTTGAAGATTGGGGGGTTGGCAATTAAGACTTTTTCACCCCCAACTTTATAGTGTTCCCCGACGATTCTTAACCATGTCCCTTCGGGTGTTGGTCTTCGATAGCGGCGACCCAAGGTTCGACCTGGCCTTTGAGGAAGCTTTGGCCAGGTTACGGGCTAGGGATAAGATTCCCGACACCCTTCGTCTCTGGAGAACATCATGCTCCGTCGTTCTTGGGTACTTCAGAAGCCCCGGAGAGGACGTCAACCTCGACGTGGCAGACCGGGAAGGAATTCCCCTCATCAGGCGCTTCAGCGGCGGGGGGACCGTGTATCTCGACAGGGGTTGCGTGAATTATTCCATCGTCATGAAGAGGGAGGTTGAGTTTCCCATATCGTACCTCTATGAGACCGTCCTCCGGGGCACGCTCACTGCCCTCGAATCCCTGGGTCTCTCCCCCTACCTCAGGAACGCGAACGACGTTGTCGTGAACGGAAGGAAGGTTTCGGGAACCGCCGCGAGCATCAGATGGGGCGTTCTCTTTCTGCACGGCTCCATTCTGGTTGATGCGGATTTGATAACACTTCGGGCCCTGCTTAAGGCTCCGGAGAGACTCAAGCCCTCCGTTGACCCCGTGAAGTACCGCGTGGCAAACCTCCTTGAGTTCGCTGGGGGCATCGATGTGGGTGATGTCATGGACGCTCTAATTCGCGGGTATTCCAAGGTGCTTTCGGAGGACGCTTACCTGGATGAACCGTCGGGGGAGGAGCTCGACGTTGCCGGGATTCTCCATCGCCTCAAGTACTCGCGCGACGAATGGAACCTCATGCTCCCCTTGTCTCATTTGGTGAGTATTGAGAAAAACGTAGAGAAGGAACTGGAAGGTCTGGGCCTTTAACCCTCGAAGAAGCCCCTCTCCGCCGCGAGCCTTAGGGTTCTCCTGTAGTCTATCACCATCGGCCCGTTTCTCGTGAGCCTGGCGGTTATCTCGCCGTCCATCTCGACCTCCCTCTCGCCATCGAGGGCAAAGAGGGTTGGAGTGGTGCGTATCTCAATCTCCTCCCCGAGGGGTACCTCCCTGGCCTCCCCGATGAGAACCCGTTTGAAGACCCCCGGCGCTATCGGGGCCTTTACAGGCCTGCCCTTTCCTACCTCCAGGTACAGCCCGAAATCGTCCTCGTCCTTTACCTCCCCTAAGATTCCGGCGATGGAGCTGAGTCCTATGTTTGATGGTGAACAACGGCTGACAACGAGTTCCCTGATGTACTCCGGCTTCCACACCGCCTTTGAGCCGACGAATGAATGGGTTGTTGCCGCGGCGTCTACAAGGGCTATGTCCCTCAGCTCACCGTTTTCGAAGAGCTCTATCCTCTTCGTCCTGTAGGTTCCTTCCTCCTGCTTTACGACTCCGGTCGCAATCGCCGCCACTGCTTCCCCGGCTATCGTGGCCTCTATCATGTACGGGAAAACGTTGTTGGTTCCGGTGGAGATGGGCATTATCGGCGTGTCCCCGCAGGCCTTCGCCACTATCCTGTTGGTTCCATCTCCGCCTATCACCACAATGACGGAGGCTTCCCTTCCCATGATTTCGGCCGCTTTGTAGGTGTCGCGCCAGTCCCCGAATATCTTCATGTCCAGCAGATCAACCTCTATGTTCAGGTGCTCCTCAACGGCCCGTTTTGCGCCGGGGATTATCCCGAAGGTCTCGGGCATGCCGATTACCCTCTCCACCCCCAGCTCCTGGAGTATCAGAAGGAGCCTCTCGACTATACTGACCTTCTCCATGTTGTCGAAGACGCTGGCGTGGGCGACCAGCCGCCTTATGTCCCTTCCGGATTCCGGATTGGCTATTATCCCGACGACTCCTTTCTTCATCCTTCAGCCCTCACGGGTCTCCGAAGACTTCTCCGGGGTTTTCCAGGTAGTGCTTCACCCGTCCCAGGAACCTCGCCGCTGGGGCACCGTCTATCGCCCTGTGGTCGAAGCTCAGGGACAGGGTCATGACCCTGGCCTTTTTTATCTCTCCGTTCCTTACAACCGGCTTTTCGGCTATTCTATTGAGGCCCAGAATCGCCACCTGGGGCGGGTTTATTATCGGAGTGAACGAGTCAACCCCCAGCATTCCCAGGTTCGTGACCGTGAAGGTCCCCCCGACGAAGTCCTTTTCCTTCAGGAGGCCTTTTTTCGTCCGCTCCACGAGGTTGGAGTACTCATCGAGAAGCTCCTCAAGGCTTTTCTCGTCAACGTTCCTGATTACCGGGGTTATCAGCCCCATCGGGCTGTCGACGGCCACGTTTATGTTGATGTCGTTGTAGACCGTTATCCTGTCCCCGTCCATCGTCGCGTTCATGTCTATGAAGTCCCGGATTGCCTTTGCTGTGCACTTCAGCATGAGCACGGTGTAGGACGGCTTCCTCCCGAGCTTTTCAGTCAGTTTTTCCCTCATCTCAACGAGCCCGTCCATCTCCGCCTCCATGTTGATTGTGACGTGGACTGCCTCTCGGTAGCTCTCGGAGAGTCTTCCCGCTATCACCTTCCTTATTCCGATTAGCTTGACCTCCCTCAGAACCTTCGGGTAGAAGTGCTCCTTGATGTACCTCTCAAGGTCTTCGAGGGTTACCTCGCCATCCGGCCCGGAGCCCTCAAGCTTCGAAAGGTCTATCTCGTACTGCTCCGCTATCATCCTGACCTCTTCGTCCGTCATGCGATCACTCTTCCGCCTCTATTGTGGCTATAACCTCCCCGACGGGCACTTCCGCACCCACGTCGTGGAGTATCTCCGCCAGGCGGCCGTCTTCCGGTGCCTCTATCTCACCTGTCAGCTTCTCGGACTGAACCACCGCGATAACCTCCCCTTTCTTGACGTGCTCCCCGGCTTTCTTTTTCCATTCCACAATCTCTCCCTTCTTCATAGTCATGCCGAGCTTCGGCATTATTACGTTTACTTTTTTCATGATGCTGTCCCCCAAATTCACAAATTATAAGGGCAATAGCTGGATTAACCTATATAATACTTGCGAAATACGTATATAGAGGTTTTTTCATTAGTATAGTGTTCAAATCTCTTTTTGAAAATAACATGGTGAGAAATCTAGGTTTTGGAGGAGGAGATGCCATGCCAGCTGAGGAAATACCCAGGGAAACCCTGCTGTGGATGTACGAGGCCATGGTTAGGATAAGGGTTCACGAGGAGAGGGTCGCGGAACTCTTTGCTCGGGGCAAGATACCCGGCTTTGTACATCTATACGTCGGGGAAGAGGCCGTCGCCGTGGGCGTGATGGCCAACCTCCGGAGGGAGGACTTCATAACGAGCACCCACCGGGGGCACGGCCACTACATAGCCAAGGGCGGGGACGTGAAGGCCTCGATGGCCGAGCTGTTCGGAAAGAAGACGGGAAGCGGGAAGGGAAAGGGCGGTTCGATGCACATAGCCGACCTCGACGTCGGTGAGCTGGGAGCCAATGGCATAGTCGGGGGCGGCATTCCCCACGCGGTAGGCGCCGGCCTGGGAATAAAGCTCAACGGCCTCGACAGGGTTGCCGTTGCCTTCTTCGGTGACGGTGCCTCGAACCAGCAGAACTTCCACGAGGGAATAAACCTCGCGGCCATCTGGAAGCTGCCGGTTGTATTCGTCTGTGAGAACAACCAGTACCAGATATCCCTCTCCTACGAGAAACAGCAGACGATAAAGAGCGTAGCCGAGAGGGCCAAGGCCTATGGAATCCCAGGTGTAAGCGTTGACGGACAGGACGTTCTGGCGGTCTACGAGGTGGCGAAGGAAGCCATCGAACGCGCCAGAAGGGGCGAGGGCCCCACTCTGATAGAGGCCAAGACCTACAGGTTCAGGGGGCACTTCGAAGGTGACCCGCAGGTCTACAGGTCAAAGGAGGAGATAGAGTGGTGGAAGAAGAACAAGGACCCGATAAAGCTCTTCGAGGAGAAGCTTCTAGCCAAAGGAATAGCCACCCGGGAAGAGCTCGATGCAATCTGGGAGAAGGCCCGGGAGGAAATCGAGGAGGCGGTTAAGTTCGCCGAAGAAAGCCCGTGGCCGTCGAAGGAGGAGCTCCTCGAAGACGTCTTCTCCACGCCCACCAAGGGGGTGCTCGTATGGCAGTGGTGAGGGAGATAACCTTCGCTCAGGCGCTCAACGAGGCGCTGGACTACGAGATGGAAAAGGATGAAAAGGTCGTCGTGATGGGCGAGGACGTCGGACTCTACGGGGGAATCTACGGGGTGACGGCTGGGCTCTACGAGAAGTACGGGCCCGAGAGGGTCAGGGATACGCCGATAGCGGAGAGCGGCTTCGTGGGCACCGCGGTTGGCGCCGCGGCGACGGGCCTGCTGAAGCCGGTCGTGGAGCTGATGTTCATAGACTTCCTCGGAGTCGCCTACGACCAGATATACAACCAGGCCGCAAAGATGAGGTACATGTTCGGCGGGAAGGCGAGGATACCCATGGTTCTCAGAACAACGTGCGGTGCCGGCTTTTCAGCCGCCGCCCAGCACTCCCAGTCGCTCCACGCCATCTTCATCCATGTTCCTGGACTCAAGGTTGTCATGCCGTCCACGCCCTACGATGCAAAGGGACTGCTGATCTCGGCGATAGAGGACGACGACCCGGTGATCTTCATAGAGCACAAGGGGCTCTACGCGGTTAAAGGGCCGGTTCCGGAGGAGCCCTACTCGATACCCCTCGGCGAGGCGGACGTTAAGAGGGAGGGAAAGGACGTAACGATAGTCGCAACGGCCGCAATGGTTCTCAAGTCCTTGGAAGTGGCGGAGAAGCTGGCGAAGGAGGGTGTGAGCGTCGAGGTCGTTGACTCGCGGTCGCTCGTACCCCTAGACGCCGACACGATCCTGAACTCCATCAAGAAGACCGGAAGGCTGGTCGTCGTTGACGAGGGCTACCCGAGGGCAAGCTTTGCGACGGACATAGCGGCGCTCGCCGCCAGCAGGGCCTTTGAGCGCCTGAAGGCGCCGGTCAAGATAATCACACCGCCGGCGACACCTGTTCCCTTCAGTCCCGCCCTCGAAAACGAGTGGATACCCTGCACGGAAAGAATAGAGAACGCGGTCAGGGAGGTTCTCTGACCTCTTTTTTTTGGAGGTGGAAACATGCTGAAGGCCGCTTTCATGTTCGTTGCACCGGAAGCAGACCCCGCGGGGCACAGGGCAATCGTCAGAACCCCGATGGTGGAACTCCATGTCGTCGGCGTCAAAAACTACGATGAGGCCTGTGAAGTTGCAAAAAAGCTCGTTGAGGATGGAATCGCGGCGATAGAGCTGTGCGGAGGTTTTGGTCATATCGGTGTGGCCAGAATCGTTGAGGCCGTTGAGGGGAAGGTTCCGGTGGGGGTTGTGAGGTTCGACGTTCATCCAGGTCTGGATGGAAAGAGCGGAGACGGTATTTTCGGGTGATTGTCTTGGAGGAATGGACGTTCTACGTAACCGGAAAATCCCTCTCGGGAACTAAGCTGCTCGCGAGGGTCAGGGATTTCGAGGTTCTCGTTGACGAGCCCGGGGAGATAGGAGGAACCAACGAGGCCCCAAACCCTGTGGAGTACCTCCTCGTGGCGCTGGCCGGCTGTCTGAACGTTACCATCAGGGGAATCGCGGAGGAGAAAGGAATACCTGTGGAGTCGCTTGAGATGGCCATCGCCGGAAAGCTGAACCCTGAGAAGTTCCAGGGTCTCTCGGGGGAGGGGCGCGCGGGCTTCACCGAGGTGACGGTCTCGGTTTACCTGAAGGCTGACGCCCCCAGGGAAAAGATTGGGGAGCTCTTGAAGGAAGCGGAAGAGCGCTGTCCGGTCACTGACAACCTGATAAACGCAACTCCGGTTCGGATAGTGCTGAAGGAGTGACCTTTCTTTTTTTGCTCACGTTCGACTAAAATCAACGGAAAAGGCAGGTGGGAGAATGGGAGTTGAGGAGATACCGAAGGAAACCCTGTTGGAACTATACGGGACAATGCATCGGATTAGGACGTACGAGGAGACACTTGCGAAGTGGTACTACGAGGGAAAGAGCCCGCGCTTTGACATATCCGCCGGTCCGATTCCAGGAGAGCTGCACCTGTCCTCGGGTCAGGAGTCAGCCGCCGTTGGTGTGTGCATACACCTTAGGGACGAAGATGCGGTTATAGGAACCCACAGGGCCCACCACTTCGCGATAGCGAAGGGGGTCGACCTGAAGAAGATGACGGCCGAGATATTCGGCAGGGCCACCGGTCTTTCCGGGGGCAAGGGCGGCCACATGCACCTCTTCGACGCGGCCAAAAACTTCAGCTGCAGCGGTATCGTTGGTGCGAGCTTCCCGCAGGCCGTTGGGGTTGGCATCGCGGCCAAGCTGAAGGGCGAAGACTACGTGGCAGTCGCCGTCGGCGGTGACGGAGCGGCCAACCAGGGAACTTTCCACGAGGCGCTCAACCTTGCAGCCGTCTGGAAGCTGCCGGTTGTATTTCTGATAGAGGACAACGGCTGGGCCATCTCCGTTCCAAAGGACAAGTCAACGGCCGTCGCCAAGAACAGCGAGAGGGCTAAGGCCTACGGCATTCCCGGGGTCAGCGTTGACGGCGCCGACGTTATAGCGGTCTATGAAGTCGCCAAGGAAGCCGTTGAAAGGGCGAGGCGCGGAGAGGGGCCGAGCCTCATAGAGGTCAGAACGTACAGGCTCAGGGGGCACTTCGAAGGTGACCCGCAGCTCTACAGACCGAAGGAGGACTTCGAACTGGCGAAGGAGAAGGACCCGCTGGACAACTTCAGGAAGCTGCTGCTTGAGAAGGACATCGCCACGGAGGAAGAGCTGGCGAGAATCGAGGAAGAAAACGAGAGGAAAGTTCAGGAGGCCATAGACTTCGCCCTCAACAGCCCGTATCCTGAGCCGGAAGAAGCTCTGAAGGGTGTTTTTGCGGGGGGTGATTGAAATGGCGAGGAAGCTCCCCATGTACAAGGCGATAGCCGAAGCGATAGCGCAGGAAATGGAGCGCGATGAGAACGTCTTCGTCATGGGCGAGGACATCGGTGCCTACGGTGGAATCTTCGGTGCCACGAACGGACTCCTTGAGAAGTTCGGCCCTGAGAGGGTTAGAGATACGCCCATAAGCGAGTCGGCTTTCATAGGCGCCGCCCTCGGGGCCGCATCGAAGGGCATGAGGCCGATAGTCGAGCTGATGTTCGTTGACTTCTTCGGCGTGGCGATGGATCAGATATACAACCACATCGCCAAGGCGCACTACATGTCGGGCGAACAGGTTAAGATGCCCATAGTCATAACCACAGCCATCGGCGGAGGCTACAGCGATGCGGCCCAGCACTCCCAGTGCCTCTACGGTCTGTTCGCCCACGTTCCGGGACTCAAGATAGTAATCCCCTCCAACTCCTACGACGCCAAGGGACTTATGATATCCTCCATACGGGACGACAACCCGGTCATGTACTTCTTCCACAAGGGACTCATGGGGCTCGGATGGATGCCCTCCCCGGAGGAAGCCGCGGTTGAAGTGCCCGAGGAGCCATATACCGTCCCAATCGGCGAGGCCAAGGTCGTGAGGGAGGGCGACGATGTGACCATAGCGACGGTATCTCGCATGGTCTACGAGGCCCTGTGGGCGGCCGAAGAGCTCGAAAAGGACGGGATAAGCGCCGAGGTCATTGACCTGAGAACCCTCGTTCCCCTCGATAAGGAGACCCTCATAGACTCCGTCAGGAAGACCGGAAGGCTTCTCGTCGTGGACGAGGATTACATGAGCTACGGGATGAGCGGCGAGATAATAGCCACCGTCGTCGAGAGGATAGGCAGCGAGCTCAAAGCCCTGCCGAGGAGGATAGCCTACCCGGACGTTCCGGTTCCGTACAGCAGGGTGCTGGAGAGGTTCGTCCTTCCGGACAGGGAGAAGATAGTGAAGACAGTGAAGGACATGGTCGGGTGAGCGGCAGAATGGAGGCGGAGGTCAAGGTACCCCGGACGACGAAGGAGGAAAAGACCGGCGTCCTGCTGAGCTGGTACAAAAACGACGGCGACCCCGTCGAGGAGGGTGAAGAAATAGCGGAGGTCATGATAGAAAAGGTTACCGTGCACGTTAAGGCCCCGGCGAGCGGGAGGCTTAAGATTCTGGTGAAGGAGAACGAGGAGGTGGCGCAGGGCCAGGTGATAGGCCTCATCGTGGCCTGACCTTTCATTTTTTCATTATCAAACTGTGCCTCCACCTCGTCCCGACCTTGAACTTCACGTCCCTCACGGAGTAGCCCAGCCCTTTTCCCTTTTCTTCTATGGCCTTTATCAGAGGCTTTTTGTCCGGAAGGAAGAGGGCAACCCTGCCGCCGGGCTTCAAATGATCCAGCGCCTCCTCGATGAGCCTCACCGAGAAGGCCTCGCCGTGTTCGCCTCCTCCAACGCCTTCCCTCTCCGTCAGAACGCTCCTTGTCGGCCTCTCGTAGTACGGCGGGGCTGAAAAAATCACGTCAAAGCGCTCGCCTTTGGGAATTACCCCCCTGATTATCCCCCCGTTGCTCCTGATGAGCTTAACTCCGGCGCCGTTCCGCTCGATGTTCTTCCTGGCATACTCGAAGAACTCCTCGTCGAGCTCCGTCGCGGTAACGTCGCACTTGAAGAGCTTCTCCGCCATTAGCGCCATCATCGCGGTGTGTCCGGTTCCGATTTCCAGAACCCTCTCGTCCCCGCGCAGGAAGGTCTTGAGGAATAGGTAGCGCGAAACGGGGGTGGTCACGAGCCCGCGCGGGTGGTATTCTATCTCCAGCCCGAAGAGGGCCTTCGCTATGGCTTTGTTGTAGAGTATTCTCGCTTCCCTGTTCGAGAAGTCGAGCCTCCCGCGCCCGTCGAGGTAGTCGTTCAGCTCCGGAAAGAGCTTCACGGCCTCTTTTACCGGCAGTCCTAGCTTTCCATCCTTCCAGAGGGGCATAAAAAGAGTTGGGGGAGGGGCTTAAAAGCTCATCCCCTCGGGTCAACCAGCCTGCCGATGAAGAGCACGAGCCCGCTGTCCCTGTCGACTATGAGGAACAGGAAGGGATGGTCTGCCCTGAAGACCTTGTACTCCGGGGTTTCTCCGGGGGCCGAAACCGCCGTGAATATCACCGCCGTCGCCGCGGCCGCCTCGGTGCCGTTCTCGGCAACGCTTATGAAGGTCTTGTGGACGACCTCGCTTATGGCGATGGGCTCCTCTGAGATGCCCGAGAAGTCCGCACGGTCAGTGAAGGCTTTTCTCATGCCCATTCCCCTGAGTGTCTCGCCCAGCTGGTATTCGCCCTCGAACCTGAACTTCGGTACCGTCACGTCAACTTCCTCCGGCTTGAGAGAGCTGAGGAGCCCCTGCAGGAACCGCGGGCTCAGCTTTTCCTCTATTTCGTTTAGGCCGTCCCTCTTCTTTGGGAGGATTATCACCATGCTGAAGTTGCTGAACCTGGAGCCCTCGTAGGGCATCTCAAGGGCCTGAATCTCGTCGGTCTCAGCGTAGTTGAACTTTCCAACCCTGTTCATCATTGGAACCGTTACCCTTTCACCGGTGGGCAGGGTAAAGGTGTCGTTCTTCGTGGCGTCCGGACTGAAGCGGAGCGTCCAGTTGGCCTTGAAGTATACGGCGTTGGTTATTATCAGTCTCGTGTCCGGTGTCAGGCCGCTCACGAGGTTCTTTATCCTGCCGTTGGTTTTCTCCTCCGCCCATTCGTTGATCGTTCTCTCCGCCCCCTCCGGGTCACCCCTGAAGTCAAGCTCTTCCACATCGCCCAGATAGTACCGCCTTATGGTGTCGAGGTACTCCTCCCGCACGGGATAGTCCTTCTGAACCCAGAGGGCATTGGCTATCCTAAGCTCTATCCCGGAGGGTCTCCCGGCGTCGAGCAGGAGTGTCCTGAACGCTTCCCTGCGCAGGGTTTCGTTCTCGGGAATGTGGAGAACCTTTGCCATCTCCCCGGCGGTCTCGCCGCGTGCGCCCTCGTAGGCCATTGTCATCGCCGTGAAGACGCTGAAGGGCGAGATGAAGAGGTTCCCGTTCTCCCTCGACAGCTCGCGGTAGAGTTCAATGCCGAAGAGGTTGCTGGCTCCGACAACGTCCATGGCTTCCTCGGTCTGGGTCGGATCGAGAACGTCGTTCCCTGTCATTGGAGGGATGGGCGTCTCGCTTGAGGGGTTCTGGGGGGCGGTTGGCGTCCCTTCGTTATTGGCTATGCAGCCTGACGCGATGACCACAAAGACGAGTGCAAGCGCCAAAAGCCGCCTCATTCCCGTCACCGAATTACTCTCGGCGGGAAAATATAAATACATAGCGATAGTTTCAATCGAGTTTGAAACAAAATGGGAAGGGGGTCAGAGAAGGGCCAGGGCCGCCATAACCTTGGCATCTTCCACCAGGTTCTTTATCCAGGCGTACTCGTTGGGCTGGTGGGCGGTCTCGTCGAGCGTCGCCCAGACGACGGCCGGAATTCCGAGCTTCCTGAAGTAGGCCGCGAAGGTTCCGCCTCCTATTCCTCCGACCTTGGCTTCCTTTCCGCGGAGCTTCCTGAGCGCCTCCTGGAGGAGCTTCACTATCTCGCTGTTCGGGTCGGTTGGAGCCGGGGCGTCCATGCGCTGGAGAACCTCGAACTCTATCTCCGGCAGAACCTCTCCGTCGAACTCCTTCCGGTATTTCTCCTTGACCTCCTCGGCAAGGGCCTTGGCGTCGGCGAGGATGTCGTCTATGCCGTACCTCGGCAGAATCCTGCAGTCGAAAACCACTTCGTGCTCGCCGGGGGCTATGTTCGGGCTGTCGGCCGGGCCGTGAACCATCGTCGGCTCGAAGGTGCTCTCCGGCGGGTCGAACAGCTCGTCCCCCTCGCCGTACTTCTCGTGGAGGAGTTTGTCGAGGTGGTAGGCGAAGTCGAGGGCGACGCGGTGGGCGTTGAGTCCTTTGTCCGGCATGCTGGCGTGGACCTGCTTACCCCTGACCTTCACCCTGAGCCAGAGGATGCTCTTCTCGGCGACTTCGATAAAGGTGCCCTCCTCGTTTCCACCGTCCGGGACGAGAACCAGGTCGTCCTTCCTGAACAGCTCTGGGTGCTCCCTCATCAGCCACTCGACGCCGTACTTGCTTCCCGTTTCCTCGTCGCTGACGAAGGCTAAGACAACGGTCCTCTTCGGCCTTATCCCAAGGTTCATCATGGCCTTTACCGCATAGAGCGAAGCCACAAGGCTCTGCCCGTTGTCCTCGCTTCCGCGCCCGTATATCTTTCCGTCCTTGACGACGGGCTTGAAGGGCTCGGTGACCGTCCATTTGCTCATGTCTCCGGGCGGAACCACATCAATGTGGGTGAGGATCCATATCCTTGGACTCTTCTCGCCGTCCTGCCCGTAGTAGTAGGCCAGAATGCTCGGTCTCACTCCGTTCTTGGCCCGCTCATCGGGTGCGTTGTAGACCTCGACCCTGTCGAAGGGCCAGTCCTTTATCATCTCAAGCAGCTTCTGCGCCTTGTCGTATTCGCCCTCGTAGCCATAGTCCGGGCTTATGGCCGGGATTTTAATCAGTTCCACGAGGGTTTCCACCATCTCGTCCTGGAGCTTTTCAATCTCCTTTGAGATTTTTTCAAGCTCTGTCATTCATATCACCACCGTAGATTAGCTCGTTTCCGTTTTTAAACTCAACTAGGTACCTTTTCCCCAGTTCGAAAAGAAACGTTACCAGACGCTCGTAAAGGGGCTCAACTTCATCCCCAAAGCGCGCCTTCAGGGCCTTTCCTATCTCCCTGACGGTTCTCCGACCGTCGCAGAGCTCCCAGGTGTAGGCCCCTATCTCGTCAAGCTCTATCCTTCTGTGCTCGCCGTGGAGCTTCCTCGCCAGAAAATCAAGCTTGGATTCCATTGGTATGAGAAGGTAGTACTTCCCTTCGATCCTCTTCAGCTCGACCTTCTCGTTGCGCACTGGCACAAGGTTCATGTATTCCTCCATGTTCATTCCTCCGGCGTTCAAAATTTAAAGGTTGGGAAAGGAAAAAGAAGAAATCACTTCTTCTTGCCGGTCATGTAGAGCCAGACCGCTATTCCGGCCAGGAGGATGACACCGAGGATGTTGCTGCTGAAGCCAAAGCTCGGTGCGACGTTGGCCACTATGAGGGCGGCAAAGAATATGCCCATGAGGGCCTCGCCCGCGATGAGTCCCGCGGCACCGAGGACTCCGGGGTCGGTCGGGTTCTCCTCGTCGCTGCCCCTGGCCTTGCCGGCGAAGTGCTTGATTAGACCACCGATGAATATCGGGACGCCGAGGCTGAGCGGCAGGTAGATACCGACCGCGACCGGCATGACCGGGGTCCTGAACTTGGAGCCCTTCATGGCGAGTATCTCATCGAGGATTATGAGTGCTATTGCTATTCCAGCGCCGATGTATATCATGTTCCACTCAAGGTTGCCGGTGAAGACGCCCTCGGTGACCTTGGCCATGAGGAACGCCTGCGGAGCCGCCAACGCGTTCTCCTTCGCCGTCGGGGTTCCTGCTATACCGTAGGCCTGGATGAGCAGGTTGAGCACCGGGGCCATAACGAGGGCGGCGAAGAACGTTCCGACTATCTCGAATACCTGCTGTCTCTTCGGCGTTGCTCCGACGAAGTAACCGGTGGCGAGGTCCTGCATGGTGTCACCGGCTATGGCTGCAGCGGTACATATGACTGCCGCGACGAGGATTGTTGCCGCCATGCCCTCCATTCCGCTGAGGCCGAGGGCCTTGAGCACGAAGGCGGTGAAGAGCAGGCTCATGATGGTGATTCCCGAGACCGGGTTGTTGGATGAACCAACGACACCCGCCAGGTAGCCTGCTATTGAGCTTCCAAGGAAGCCGACGATGAGGAGTATCACCGCCATTATTGCCGCGATTCCCACCGAACCGATGATGTGGAAGTAGAGCAGGAACAGCGGAACGACGAAGGCAGCTATGAGCATCATCACGTAGTTGAGCGGAAGGTCCTCCTCGGTCCTGAGGATTGCCTCGCCGGACTGCTTCCTCTTTGCAACCTCAAGGCCGGCCTTGATACCCCTCTTTATCGGGTTCCTGAGCTTGATGAGGCTCCAGAGACCACCGACGACCATCGCGCCGACACCCATGTAGCGGATCTTGGTGCTCCAGATTGTCCACGCGAGGTCAAGGGCACTCATGTTGCCGTGGTCGATCTGGCCGGCGTAGAGGGGGATGGCTATGAACCAGGCTATGGCGCCGCCGAGGAAGACGAGGAACGCTATGTTGAGGCCAACGATGTAGCCAACCGCCACGAGGGCCGCGGAGAGGTCGCTTCCGATGTAGTAGACGCGGGAGCCAACGGCCTTTGCGGCTTCAACGGTTCCGGCCCAGAGGCCTGAGCTTCCGAGGAGCTTGAAGAGACCGCCGAAGATTCCACCGTAGAGTATCGGCTTGGCGTGGCTTCCGCCCTTGTCACCGGCTATGAGAACCTCGGCACAGGCGGTACCCTCTGGGTATGGGAGCCTCTCCTCGACGATGAATGCCCTCCTCAGCACAATCGTGAAGAGTGCACCGAGGGAACCGCCGAGCGCCGCTATCAGCGTCACGATATAGTACGGGAAGGTCGTGTAGTAACCGAGAACGATCAGCGCCGGGAAGGTGAATATGACTCCCGCGGCGAGCGACTCACCGGCGGACGCTGCGGTCTGAACCATGTTGTTCTCCAGGATGTTTCTGTCCTTGAATGCGAAGAGTATGGCCATCGAAATGACCGCCGCTGGAATACTGGCACTTACCGTCATTCCTGCATACATTCCAAGGTAGGCGTTCGCTGCGCCCATTACTATCGAAAGAACTATACCCAAAATAAAAGCCTTAACAGTGTACTCCGGTAGTGATTTCTCAGGTGGGATATATGGTTTTAGCCCCATAACTTACACCTCCCGAATGGTGGCGTAGTAATTAAACACTCCCGCTGTTAAAAATGTTTTGCTAAATCTCTATTTTTACAAATTCTACGAAATATTTGTCATAAGTCTGTAACTTATTGTTATGCAAATGAATGTAATCATGTACACCTTTTGACTAGATGTTATAATGTGCTCATCTGAATCTCACTTATGTGTCAAAAAATTCATGTTAATTTCACCGGGGCAGAGGGTAATGTCTTATATACCCTCACTGTGATACCCCTACGTCTGTAAAAGAAAGTGGGGGTGTATGGGTGATTGAGATAACCTTCCTCGGCAGTGGGGGCGGCAGGTTCATCACGATAACTCAGTTCCGCTCCACCGGGGGCTTCCACATCCGTGCCAGCAGGAACATCTACGTTGATCCTGGACCCGGGGCTCTGGTTCGTTCCTGGCGCTACAAGCTCGACCCCAGAAAGCTCGATGCAATATTCGTCTCCCACAGACACGTTGACCACTGCAACGACGTCGAAGTCCTGATCGAGGCCATGACGGGCGGCGCACTCAAAAAGCGTGGCATGCTGATAGCATCGAAGAGCGTCGTCTACGGCGATGAGACTCATACTCCCGCGGTCAGCAAGTACCACATGGACGTCCTTGAGAGCATACACATTCCCGAACCTGGGAGCAAGATAGCCATAGGCGACGAGGAGCTCATAATAACCCCAACGGCACATTCGGACCCTACCACGATAGGCTTCCGCATGAAGACCCGATACGGAGATGTATCCTACATTCCGGACACCGCGTACTTCGACGAGCTCCTTGAGTGGCATGACGGTTCGAGACTCATCATCGCCGCAGTGACCCGGCCCAGGGACATGGGCATTCCCTATCACCTCAGCACCGATGACGTTGTCATGATGCTCAAGAAGATGGGGGAGAAGCCAGAGACGCTGGTCATGAGCCACATCGGCATGAAGATGCACTTTGCGAACCCATACAAGGAGGCCAAGTACATCGAGACCGTCACCGGTGTCAAAACCTACGTCGCCAAAGAGGGCTTCAAGGTCATGGTGGAAAAGAATGAGATATCCGTGAGGACTCTGAGGCCAGCGAGGTTTGTCTGAGGGGTTTCGATGAGCGGAAGGGCCCTTTCATCGGTTTCGGCTTTCTCCTTTCTGCTCAATCTGTTCTTTGGGGGGTTTCGTCTGTCACTCGATCTCATGGTTCCCCTGCTCGTCTACTGGCTCTATCTGAGGGGAACCGGAAAGAGGCCCGGGCCTTGGGTTCTCGTCCGGGATTTGGGATTGATACTCCTCGCTGGAACGGCCGGCTGGTTGCTCGGGACTGTGATCTAATGATCTAAAAGTGAAAAGATGGGGTTCAGTTCTTCTTCACAGCTTCTTCAACTGCCTTTCTGACCGTTTCATAGGCCAGCTCGAACAGCTCATCGCGCCTTTTCTCGCTGGGGGCCTCGACAACAACGCGAATCTTCGGCTCCGTTCCGCTAGGCCTCACGAGAACCCACGAGCCGTCCCTCAGCTGGAAGCGGTAGCCTGAAATCGTGAGGACCTCCTTCACTTCTTCCCCCAGCCTCTCTTCGAGGATTCTGTAGGCCCTCTCAAGGGTGGCGTTCTTGAACTCGTCCGGGCACTTCACGTTCTTCTTGGTGAGGTAGTAGGCCGGTATCTCCTCCTGGATTATCTGGGACAGCGGCTTTCCGCGTTCGTCTATGAGCTTTATGAGCAGTCCCATGGTGACGAAGCTGTCTATCCACGGCCCAAACTTCGGATGGACGAGCTTCCACGGCTCCGCCGCGAATATGGCTCCATACCTCTTTATCCCATCGTGCGGCTGACCGAGGGGAACCCTGACGACCCTTCCGCCGGCGTTCTCAACGACGTGGTCTATCCTTGAGCCCGTGTCTATGGAGACGACGACCGTTCCCCCGCCGTGCTCCTCCACGTAGAGCTTCGCGAAAAGGGCTATGACGGTGTCCTCGTTCACGTACTGGCCCTTCTCATCGAAGACCGCTATCCTGTCGGCGTCTCCGTCCTGGGCGACCACGAGGTCAGCTCCAAGCTCCCTCGCCAGCTCGCCGAGGTAGGCTATGTTCTCGTACCTCGGTTCTGGCTTCCTTCCTGGGAAGTGGCCGTCAACGTGGGCGTTCACGCTCATCACTTTCGCTCCCATCTCACGGAGCAGATAGGGGGCAAGAACGCTTCCCGCGCCGTTGGCGCCGTCGTAGAGAACTTTGAGCTCAGTCTCGTGGTTCACGAATTCGAGAACGGCCCCTATGTACTCATCGATTACATCGAGGGCTTTTACGGTCTTTATCTCGTTCCATGCGGCCTTCCTGAAGTTTCCGGAGAACACTAGTTCCTCCAGTTCTCTCTCCTGCTCGACGTAGAACTCCGTTCCATCGCCGTTGAAGACCTTTATCCCGTTGTCTGTTGGGGGGTTGTGGCTCGCCGTAATCATCACGCCCGCGTCGCCGTTTTCCTTGGTCGCCCAAGCTAAAGCCGGTGTTGGGATTAAATCCGCATCAAGAACCTCTGTTCCCGTCGAGAGGAGGCCGGAGATGAGGGCGTTCTTGAGCATCACGCTGGATGTCCTTCCGTCCCTCGCAACGACGGTTTCTCCCCCGATGTACGTTCCCACTGCCTTTCCGATGTCCATCGCGAGATTCGGGGTGACCTTCTCCCACAGGGTGCCCCTAATTCCAGCGGTACCGAAGAGCTTCATAACACCACCGTGCTTAATTGGGGGGCGGTTTAAATACCTTTAGCGGAGTATATCGCCAGCCCCCTGAAGTTGGTGAGCCTCATCGTCCTCGGCATGGTGTCCCCCGCAAGGGGGAGTATGTAGACGGGGAGTCCGAGATTTTTCCCGAGGTTCAGGATGGGCCTCACTATCTCGGGGGTGGGTCTGACTGAATAGAGAGCGTTAGCGCTCCTGTAGAGTTCAGGCCTCGGGTTGAACAGGTCGTCGCGAACCGCGTTTATACCCAGATCCCTGGCCTTCTTAACCGACTCGGGATTCCAGTCTACCGCCAGAACGTCGTATCCGAGGTCCTTAAGTCTGAGTGCTACCTTGAACTGAAAGCCTATACCCAGTTCGATTATTTTTCCTCTTGGCACGTTCAGGGCCAGAAACTCTGCAAAATCTTCGATAGGCATGACTTGGGGTACGGGAGGGGATTTAAAAGGGTTGTTGATGCGGAGAGCCTATGGCTTTTCCTCCGAAACCCTCCCCTTCAGGACGCGGGCATATCGGACTTCCCCGTTTCCATCCTTGAAATAGGTTTTCTGAAATTGGCGGTGTAATTCCTTTTTCCGCCGTAACTTTCGACGAATTTAAATCCCTGCCTTTCAGCCATTGCGATGACAGTCCGCTGGGGCAGAAAATCGGGGTCTCCAGGCTGTTCAGTGATTGATAGGAGGCCGGAGGGGCGGAGAACTTTATAGATGCTCCGAAGACACGCTTCCGGGTCTGAAACTTCACCCAAGACTGCGACAAGAAAGACGACATCGAATTCGCCCTCGTCAAAGGGGAGATAAACGGCATCTCCTTGGGTAAATCCAACATTATTAAGTCCTGCTGACTCAATCTTGTGATGTGCCTTTTCGAGCATCTTTTGCTGTATATCAAACAGTTCTAGATGTCCGTGCGGAATGCGCCGTGCAACCTCAACGCTGAAGTAGCCAGAACCGGGTCCTATTTCAAGCACTCTTGAATCTTCTTTGAGATGGAGACGATCAGCCAGTCTCTGAGGCGAAAGGATGAGCCTTCTAAAAGGAGAGTCCAAGATAAATGAGAGCTGATATGGACAAACTCCGCCGCCGAAGAAACGCTTTAGGGTTCCCCTCTCCGCTGATTCCATTTGGTGGCCCCTCCCGTTTCGGGTCAAGGTTTTCGGTCCAAAAATGAGTGTTACTGTTATTGACAAGATGATGGTTAAAATCAGACTATACAGCCTGCCCTGCTCTGTCAGTGGAATGAGGTTCCCGCTGAAATTGCACATAAAATGGAAGAGGATAGCGGATAAGGTGCTGCGGTTGGTGTTGTTATAAATCCATGTGAATAAAATTGAAAGAAAGATTGGGCTAAAAATAAACATCCAGAAATCCAATGTTCCAAATTTTAACACGTCGTGCTGCCATTGTCCTTTCATGGAGAAAAGGGGAAAATGCCACAAGGCCCATACAGCGCCAAGGATAAGGCTTGAGAAAAGGGCATTGTATCTCGCCTGAAGCCCGTCCAGGGCATAACCACGCCAGCCCAGTTCTTCCGGTAACGGACCATAGAGCAGGATAAAAACGGCAAAAGGAAGGGTTCTCCAGGGTTCAGCCAGCAGATTTCTGGCCGTTTCGAACTCTGGCCACGGGGAGCCTGTAAGGACACTTAACAGAAGGGCAAGAGTGTTCAGCACAGGAAATGTGAGCCAGATAACCAGGTGCCATCTTTTACCAATCCGTCGTATATCAAACACCCGCTGCCAGTAATCCCGCCATTCTTCTTTATCGTGAGTGCGGAAGATTAGAATGATTTCCGCGATTGGGGGGCCAAACAATCCGAGGGCACCGAGAATTATTGCCGGGAATGTAAAAACATCCCAGTCTAGCAATATAACCCACATCCAGAAAAACCATGAAATGCCAAGGGCTAGAGCAAAAAACTTCCAGGGATTTGCAGGCTTTGGGGTTTTCACGATGTTTCCACCCCTTTATTCCGTATTGCTTCACACCGTGAGCCTTCCGTTTCATGCATGCGGACGATAAGTTCCTGGAAGACTCGGAATAATCGTACTCTTGTTGTTGCCCCGTAAATTCATCCAGTATTCATAATCGTTCCCGTGATAACCCCAATATGGCCTGCCAACGCACAGGGTATTCAAAAAACGGCACATTTCATGTAAACTGTTTGTTTTTACCTCCCATGCAGTGTCCATGAAGTACCCTCCGTATTACTACAATAGCTTCAAAATCATCCGAAGTTTTGGCAGAAGCCAAAATCCGGACGTGAGCTGGAAAACGCCTGCTTCACAAGCGTTTTATTCCTGTGCTCTCATGTTCTATGGGTTCATACCTTAAAAATATTGTGCAATGCTCGCAGCGGGCGGGTAATAATTTAAAATAAAAAATTCAGAACACCGCTTTTCCTGTGTCTTTTTTGAAGATGTGGGCTTTGTTCATATCGAAGACTACGTCAATCTCGTGCCCTTCCCTTACTTTTGATTCTGACCTGAATGCGCCCAGGAACGTCACTTCCCCAACGTGCAGGTGGACAATCTTCTCGCTTCCCAGGTTCTCGATGATGTCAACCGTTGCCCTGCTCATGTTCTCTCCCGGAATCTTCACTTGGGCGAACATTGCGTCGTAAATGTCCTCCGGGCGGATTCCGAAGATAACCTCCTTCCCGATCAGGCCTTCCTCTTCCAAAACCTCAACTTGGTCCGGGAGGAGTTTGAGTTTGAATTCTCCGAAGTCTGCAAAACCATCCTCGGTGATTGTCGCGTCCATGAAGTTCATGGGTGGTGAGCCAATAAAGCCTGCAACGAAAGTGTTCGCCGGTTTGTCGTAAACTTCCTCCGGCGTTCCGACCTGCTGGAGGACTCCGGCGTTTATCACGGCAATTCTATCGCCCATCGTCATTGCCTCCACTTGATCGTGGGTGACGTAAATGGTCGTGACTCCGAGTTGCTTTTGGAGTCTCTTCAATTCCGCGCGCATTTTTACTCTGAGTTTCGCGTCGAGGTTGCTCAATGGCTCGTCCATGAGGAAGACGTGGGGTTTTCTGACGATTGCCCTCCCCAGAGCGACTCTCTGCCTTTGACCGCCGCTTAATTCTTTAGGTTTTCTCTTGAGGAGTTCGGTTAAGCCGAGCATTTCGGCGACTTCTCTTACTCTTTGATCAATCTCCTGTTTCGGTACTTTCCTGAGCTTTAATGGGAAGGCGATGTTGTCGTAGACTGTCATGTGGGGGTATAATGCGTAACTCTGAAAGACCATGGCTATGTCTCTGTCCTTGGGGGCTATGAAAATGCCTTTTTCGGGGTCTGCGACGAGTTTATCCCCAATGTAAATCTGGCCTCTTGTTGGCTCTTCCAGGCCTGAAATCATTCTGAGCGTCGTAGTTTTTCCGCAGCCGCTCGGTCCGAGGAGAATCATGAACTCCCCGTCCTTAACTTCAAGGTTCATATCCTTAACCGCAGTAAAATCCCCGAACTCTTTCCACACACCGATGAGCTTTACTTCCGCCATGTTCTCACCTCCAATAATGGAAAATGGGGGTCAGCTCCTCCTCTTGAGGAGGAGCGGTATCAGGGCCAGGCCCGCTATAATGCCTGGGCCGCAGATTCCTCCGCCGGGTGTGCTGGTGGTCGTTGAGCTTGGGCCGGTGGTCGTTGAAGTTGTGGTGGTTGTTTCGCTGGGTGTGGTTGTCGTCGTTTCCGTTGGGCTCTCCGTCGGCGTTGGTTCCTCGCCGCCGGTCCCCTTGACGAGCGGTACCATGAGCACCGTCGCCAGAGTCTTCTTCTCAAGGTCGTAGCTGCTCAGCTGCTCCTCCTGCGTTGGCTTGAAGCCCTCCGGCACGAGTTCATCAACGACCCTTGGTACGAGGTTGTCTATGACCGCCTGGGGGTCTGCGCCTCCGAGCTTCCACTGCTCGGCCTCAGCGGCCACGGGCCTCCACTTGTCCGGGCCGTACCCGTCTTGGGAACCCACGATGACGGCGGTGTAGAGTCCGTAGTCGGATATGTTCAGGTACTTCTTTGGAACCTTGACTATTATGGCGTTCTTAACCGGATCTGCGGAAATCTGCATCTCGCCTTGGTAGGCGGTTCCGTCGGGCAGAATTATCAGGTTTCCGTAGTCCCAGCCGGCTATCCTAAGCGCCAGGTCCCATGGGTGATTTGGATCAAGACGGACGTTGCTTCCGGGCCCATCCGGGAACATCTTAATGGCCGAGACGTTCCCGCCCTCCTTGAAGTCGAAGTATACCTCGATTATCTGCAGGCTGAAGCCGTTCGGCCCGTTCCACGGGTTTCCACCGAGGTCTTTGAAGTGGAACTCCAGCGTCCAGTCGTCGCTTCCCTCGGTCACCTTGAACTTGAGGAGGTCGAAAACACCGGGCTTGAAAACTTTGTCCGTCGGATAGGTGTACGTTCCCGGCCCGTGGTCGTCTCCCTCCGGGTCGGTCACAACGATGCCCTGCTTGAGGAGCGGCAGCGCCTTGACAGTGGCGAGCTTCATGTCGTTTGCATTGTAGCTGCTCAGCTGGTCCTCCTGGGTCGGTTCAAAGCCCTGCGGAACCAGCTCATCAATGACGCGCGGGGCCACGCCGTTTATGACTGCCTGCGGGTCCGCACCTCCAAGCTTCCACTGCTCCGCATCCACTGCCGCCGTTCTCCACTTGTCCGGGCCGTAGCCGTCCTGCGAGCCGACGAGGACGTCTCCCCAGAGGCCGTAGTCCTCGTTTATGGCGATGTACTTCTTTGGAACCTTGACTATTATGGCGTTCTTAACCGGATCTGCGGAAATCTGCATCTCGCCCTGGATGGCCGTTCCGTTCGGCAGGATGATGAGGTTTCCGTAGTCCCAGCCCGCTATCCTGAAGGCAACGTCCCATGGATGCTCGGGGTCGAGGTTGACGTTGGCTCCCGGTCCGTCGGGGAACATCTTAATGGCCGAACTGTTTCCACCGTCCTTGAAGTCGAGGTAGACCTCGATTATCTGGAGGCTGAAGCCGTTGGGTCCGTTCCACGGGTTACCACCTAGGTCCTTGAAGTAGAACTCCATGACGTAGCTCTCCGTCTGTTCGAGCATCCTGAAGCGGAGGAGGTCGAAAACACCGGGCTTGAAGACCTTGTCCGTGGGATAAGTGTAGTTTCCGGGCCCGTGGTCGTCGCCTTCTGGGTCGGTTATATCGGCTATGACGACTCCCTTGACCTCGGTCGGGAGCTTGAGCTCCACAGGAGTGCTTATCACCTCAAGGTCTCCATCTTTGACCGTCGAGACAGCGAAGTAGAAGTCGGAGGGGTTTTCTATGTAGTCAAAGGGAAGGACGACTTCGATTCCTTCGCTCGTGTTCTTGACGGTGGCTTCCCCAAGCTTCTCGCTCTTCTCGTAGTCGGTGGCGCCGTATATCTCGGCCTTTCCGTTCTCGTACACGACGTGCTTGGTTATGAGGAGACCAACGCTGTCCCTTGAGAATGGGAACATGGAATAGCTCAACTCGTCCGGCTTCTCCTGGAGGCGGGTGAACGTGTTGCCAACGCGCTCATCCTTCTCCCAGATGCTCACCTCGAACCTGTCCAGGTTCCCTTTCACTACGAAGTGTATCCCCTCGCCGTCGAAATAGACGCTCACGCCCTTTGCCAGCGGGGACATGCTGGAGAAGTTCTTCATCTCGCCGTCCTTGAGTCCGACCAGGCCCCTCGTGGTGTAGGGCTCTCCGTCCGGGAAGTAGTTGCCGAAGAGGTAGCTCGGCGGCTCGACTCCTGCCAGCTTGTACATCTCGTAGAGGTAGGTCTTCAGGTAGCGGTCGAAGGTGTAGTCCTGGCCGCTGTCCTGGTCGCTTCCGTACCACCAGAACCAGTCGCTTGCCTCAGCCCTCAGCAGGTACTCGTGGGCCTTCTCCCAGTCCGCCCGGCTCATTTTATCCTTGTTCTCCATAAGGGCCTTCCTGGCCATGTAGAGCCAGTACCAGCCGTAGTTCTCCTGGGGCTCGCCTATCCACGTGGAGAGGGTTCCGTCTATCCAGCTGCTCTCGGGCCACTGCATCTCCCCCTTAACGCCGGTCATGTCGTAGAGTTCGCCGAGGCTCTGGGCCTTGAGGAGGGCGTTAACGTTGTCTCCGGTGAGGTCAAGGCGCTCCATCATCCGAGGTGTGAGCTTGTTGGCCTTGTCGCCGTAGAGCTGGATGTACTCGCTCGGGGTGAGGGTTCTTATGAGACCCTGCTCCTGGAGTTCGGTCAGCTTCTTGTAGAGTTCGGTGAGGAAGAGCTCCCCGTCGTAGGGGTAGTTCTCCCACGGGTTCTCGCCGTCGAGGGTGACCACGTAAACCAGCGAGCCGTCGTAGTTCTGCTTCTGGAGCTTGAGGAGCTCGTTGACGAAGTCCTCAACGGCCTGGTGCTGGTTCATTCCGGCGTAGGTAAAGCCAACGCGGTCGCTGAGGGCGTGGTCGCGCGGGAAGAGGTATATCTTCTTTCCGTTGAACTCGGCCACCCAGGGCTTGTGGTAGTTCTCGACGGTTCCCTCAATGCCGAGCTTTCCGAGAACCATATGGTCGGTCATGACCCACTCCCAGCCGTTCTCGGCGAGGATCTCCAGAGTTTTGTCATTGAGGGCGCTCTCAGCCGCCCATCCTCCTTTTGGAACCGCGGTGCCGCCGCCGAGGTACCGCTTGTACAGTTCGTCGGCCTTCTTGACCTGGTCGTTGAAGTCGCTCTCCCAGCCGAAGTCGTTGAGTATCGGGCCTATCGGGTGGGCGTAGGGAACGACCGTGACCTCGACGTTGCCGTTTCCGAGGAGGAGGTTTATCTTCTCGTGCTCCTCGAAGGTGTGGTTGAGAAGCCAGATCTGGGCGTCGAGAACGGTTTTGACGTCCGCCCTTGTATAGCCGCCCTCGTCAACCTTGTCGTAGAGGGCGTTGAGCTTCGGGTGCGTCGTGATGTAATTGTAGTCAATCCAGGCGAGATTGAAGAGAACCGCTAGGTCTATGTAGTCCTGCTCTGTGAACTCGTTCGTCACAGCGACCTTCTGCTCATCGAGCGGAAGGTTGGCGTACTTGGCCTTTGCCTGGAGCATCTTGTTCTTCAGCTCCGTGTAGCGGTCCCAGAAGTCCCTTATCGGGTTGCCGTTGGGGTCGGTTATCGGTTCACCGTTCCAGGGGATGGTGTTGTCGAAGAACCCTCCCGGTGCCTGGAGCATGAACCACTTCTCGTCGACGGTGAGGGGTTCCCCGTTGGCTATCTTCTCGGTGATTATCTGGTAGGTGTCCTTCTTGCCGTTCATGTAGTCGGCAAGCTGGGCTATGAGCGAACCCGAGAGGTCAATGGTGGCGTGAACCTCCGGGTACTGGCTCAGGTAGTGGGCCATCTTCCAGTAGTTGTTCGCCGCGTGGAGTCTGACCCAGGGCCTGGTGTAGACGTCCTGGACAGGGTCGTAGTAGTAGGGCTGGTGCTGGTGCCAGACTATTATGACGTTGAGCGGCTTTGGCTCCGCCGCGCCAACGCTCTTAACGTTCGCTCCAACGATGCTTCCAAGCATCAAAATTGCAATAAAGAGGGCAACCACCCGCCTCATGATATCACCTCATTCCTTCAGACCTCCGATGGTGAGGCCGCTCCTTATGTAGTTCTGCGCAAGCATGAACATTACGAACACCGGCAGGGCGAAGAGCAGTGCAGCCGCGGCGAAGTAGCTCCAGTCTATTCCCCTGCCTATGCCGCTCATGAGCAGGTATATCCACACTGAAAGGGGCTGGTTCTTCTCCGTTAGGAGGAGGCTTGCCAGGATGAACTCTGTCCAGCCTCCTATGAATGCGAATATTGCAACGGTCGCTATTCCTGGCAGTGCCATGGGGAGGAGCACGTGCCGTATTATCTGGAGGTAGCTGGCGCCGTCGACCAGGGCTGCCTCGTCGAAGTCAGGGCTTATGGAGTCTATGTAGCCCTTCAGGAGCCAGGTGTTGAATGGGACGCTTCCAGCGGCGTAGATGAAGGACAGCACCGGCAGCTTGTCGTAGAGACCGAGCTTAACGATCATACCGTAGAGCGCTATCAATCCTGCTATGCCGAGACCTCCGGCGACCTGGGTGAACATCAGGTAGAAGTACAGCACATGGTCCCTTCCGAAGAACTTCATGCGCGAGAAGGCATACGCCGCAGGGACGACGAAGATGAGGGTCAGCAGCACCGCTAGGCCGGCTATGATGAGGCTGTTCTTGAGGTAGCCGAAGAACAGTGAATTGACGAACATTCCTATGCGTGTGAAGGTGGCCTTTCCGGAGTTCCTGACTACGATGTAGTCCCTTCTGGTCGGCCCCTGGAGGAGTATTCCTGAGAAGGACGTCCCCTCAAGCTTGCCGTTCGTAATCTCAAGGTTCCTGACGAGTCCAAAGCCGATGCTTCCGTCGTCGTTGACCTTGGTGAGTACAAACAGTCCCTTAACGGTTCCTTTCAGCTGTCCCTGCACGTTTTCGCCCGCAGAAACCTCAAAGACCGCACTGGACAGCGGTATCTCAAACGTAAGCCCCGTGAAAGGCCCGTACTTGACCTTTCCGATGAGCTTGCCGTTCATAACGTAGAGCTTTCCGTCCTGAATGTGTGCGGTGCCCTCGATGGTTCCGGTAAAGTTCTCGCTTATTCTGTTGCCCTTGAAACCGAAGAGCACCTCCCTGTAGGAGTCGAGGCTGACGTTCTGGGGTATGAGCTTGAACTCCGTTGTTGCAAGGGTCGAGCCCGGCGTTATTGAAACAACAAAGATGTAGTAGACGGGGAAGAGTATTATGAACATCACGAGCACTGCCAGTGCCGTGAGCACAAGGCTCCTCAGAGCCTCACCCTTTCTCATGCCCCTCATCCTTTGGCACCCTCCTGGAGCTTGGTTACCTTAACGTTGATGTACATGTACACGGCCAGAACAAGGGTTGCTATTACCATGACCGCCGCTGCCCTCCCGTAGTGGGGCGTTGAGCCGAAGGCCTTCCTGAAACCGTAGAGCAGTATGAACTTGTCCTCGAAGAGGCCGGCGTTGTAGATGTAGGGCACCATGAAGTACTGGAAGCTGGCCGCGCTGGTGAGTATTGTCGCGAAGGCTATCGGTTTTCCGACTATGGGCAGAACCACGTGCCTTATCCTCTGCCAGTAGCTGGCGCCGTCTATTATCGCCGCCTCGACCAGCGTATCCGGAACCGACTGGAGGGCGGCGGTTATGACGGTTATCATGAACGGATACGCCAGCCATACCTCGATGATGTTAAGGGCCAGAAACGCCCAGAATGGATCGTTAATCCAGTTGGGAAGGGTTTGAACCCCCAGCGATTTGAGCATCTGGTTTATTGGCCCGAAAATCGGGTCGAACATAAACTTCCACACGGTGACGGAGAACAGGAGGGGAAGTGCCCAGGGGATTATCAAAAGCGAGCGATATATCATTTTGCCCTTCACATACTTGCTGTTGTAGAGCAGGCTGAGGAATATCCCTGCCAGGATCTTAAAGGTGACGCTAGTCAGCACAAACAGCCACGTCCAGAGGAAGGCGTTCCTGAACTTCTCATCACTCAGTATCCATCTGAAGTTGTCGAGTCCCACGAAGGCCAGCTTCGGTGCCTGTGGTGCCTGAATCGGAAAGTTTCCGAGCTGGGCGTTTGTGAAGGCGAGGTATATCGAGTACAGTATCGGCCACATGTTGAAGAACAGAAACGCTGCTATTCCTGGCAGGATTAAAAACAGGGCAATCATTGTGGTTTTTTTCATCCTCATCCCTCCAAAAAGGTAGGAAAGGGAGAAGGCTTTAGCCCCCAATGTTGTTCAGAATCTCCTGCTGGTACTCCTTGAGTATGGCAGGTATGTCAGCGGTGGCCGGGTCCTTGAGTATATCGTTGATGGCCCCGTCAACGCCGCCCCAGACGGCGCCCATCTTCGGACTCTTCGGCATGAGGTAGGCGTGCTGGACGGCCTGTCCGAAGCCGTAGATGACAGGGTCGCTCTTGATGTCCGGGTCGTTGAGCACCGGCGTGAGAACCGGGATGTAGCCAAGCTGGATTGAGAGCTCCTTGATGACCTCCGGGCTGGTCGTGAACCACTTGACGAACTTCCAGGCGGCATCCTTGTTCTTAATTCCCGCGGCGAAGTAGATGTCCTTGACTCCACCGTAGGGCCTCGGCCAGTACTCCTTTCCATCCTTGGTTATGGGCGGAAGCGGAACGACGCCGAAGTTCATCCCCGCCTTTTTAACGTCGTTTATGCTCCACGGGCCGTTGACCATCATTGGGGCGCGGCCCTCAAGGAATATGCTCTGCTGGGTGTTGTAGTCGGAGGTTGGGGCCATGTACGGCCAGATGTTCTGGAAGAAGAACTCAAAGCCCTCTATGGTTTCGGGCTTGTCGAGACCCGGCTGCTCGGTCTTGTCGTCAAAGTAGTAGCCTCCAAAGGCCTGGGCGAAGGCCGAAACGAAGTAGGCGTTTATTGGGTAGGCTATTCCGTACTTCTCGTTATCGGGGTCGCTGTACTTCTCCATTATGGCCTTCATCTCGTCGAAGGTCTTGGGCGGCTCGCTCACCATGTCCTTGTTGTAGATGATCGCAACGGTCTCGGCAGCGAAGGGCATGGCGTAGAAGTGCCCCTTGTACTGCATGGCCTCCTGGGCCATCGGGGCGAACTCGTTGACGATGTCATCAGTAACGTAATCGTCAATTGGTTCGAGAAGCCCGGCCTCGGCGAACTTTCCAATCCAGTCGTGAGCCCATATAAACAGGTCTGGGCCCTTGCCGGTTGGGATTGCGGCCTTAAGGGCATCCTCAAGGTTGGGCTTCTGCTCGAAGACTATCTCGACGTCCGGGCACATGGCCATGTACTCCTCCGCCAGGCTCTGGAAGACCTGGAGCTCGTTGGGCTGCATGGCGTGCCATATGACGACCTTTCCACTGCCGCACTCGGTTTCGGGCGGCGTTGTTGCCGTGGTCGTTGTGGTCGCGGTCCCGCTTGGGCTTGACGTGGTTGTTTTGCTCTGGCTGGCCGTGGTGGTGCTGGTCGGGCTCTCTCCCTCGGAGGAAATACAGCCGCTGGCCACGACACTTAAAACCAAAACTCCAACCAAAAGCAGGGCAAACAATCCCTTCTTCATATTCTTCTCACCCGCCTAAATTTTGGGTGATATAGTATCATTGCCAGTGATATATATACCTTGCGCTTTTCTGTTCAACCATGTGGGGCATGACCACGATGGGGCCCCAATGAAAAGGTGGGTTCATTTGGTCAGCACGATGAACGACCAGGGTGCCAGTTCCATGCGTTTGTCCCCACCCTTCGCGGGGGCATACTCCCTGGGCACATTCACCACAGCCGTTTCCTCCGAGTAGTTTATTCCCACGAGAACCCTTTCGCCGCCGTAAGTCCTCTCGTAGAGGATGAGTCCTTTTTTGAAAGCCCGGGGCCTGAACTCACCCAGTTGGAGTGCCCGGCTCTCCCGCCTGAGTCTGACCAGTTCCTTGGTGGCCTTCAGCACGTTGAGGTTCCACTCTTCAGCGTTCCACTTCATCGGTGTTCTCCCGGCGCTCAGACCTTCACCTCCGCCGTTGAGGCCAATCTCATCGCCGTAGAATATCGAAGGGACGCCCTTGTACGTCATCAGAAACGCCAGCGCGCAGAGATACTTTCTTTCATCGCCGACTAAATCGATGAAGCGCTCTGTGTCGTGGTTGTCGAGGAAGTTGTACATCGCGTACTCAGCGGGACCCAAGTGGGCGCTCAGCAACTCCAGGCCGTTGAGAAACTCCCCCGCATCGATTTCCCTTTCCACAAAGAACCGGAGAATGAGTTCGTAGAGGGGATAGTTCATGGTGCCGTGAAAGACGTCGAAGGTCCAGAGCCTCGCGTCGTCCATCACTTCTCCCACCAGGTATGCCCTTTCCGGCATGGCCCTCCTTATCTCCCTCCAGAGTCCGGGGGGAACACCGTGGGCGACGTCCAGCCGCCACCCATCTGTGCCCTTCTCAAGCCAGTACAGCATAACGTCTTCGATGAACCGCTTTACCGCCGGGCTGTCATGGTTCAGCCTCGGCATCAGCCAGACGGAGTAAAAGCTCTCGTAGTTCCAGTTTAGCCCCTTGAGCTTTTTGTATCTCTCACCCCAGGATTCGTCAGATTTCAAAATCTCCATGAATTCCTCCGGGACAACTGGGAAGCTGATAACCCTGTAAAAATCCCCGTATCTGCTGTTCTTTCCCCTCATGACTACGTCCTGGAAGTAGGGGTGGAAAAAGCTCGTGTGGTGGAAAACCCCGTCGAGAACGATTCTGATGTCCCGCTCTTTGAGCTTCCTTACCAGCTCCCTGAAGGCCCCCCACCCTCCGAGCTTCCTGTCGATCCTGAAGTAGTCGGTGACGTCGTACCGGTGGTACGTCGTGGACTCGAATATCGGGGTGAGGTAGAGCGCGTTTACGCCGAGGTCTTCGAGGTGGTCAAGCCTCTTTGTTATCCCGGCTAAATCCCCGCCGTGAAACTCATCCCTCCTGAACGCTCTCCCTATTGGTGTCCCTGGCAGGCCTCTGTCGAACCTATCGGGCATTATCTGATAGAAGACACGTTCGAAAACCCACATAGGAGCCCGGAATTTATAGGGTTCGGCATTAAATGGGCCGTATTCGATGGTTTTCCCCATTGATTCTACAACAAAGGAGTACTCCAGAGGCCCCTCGCCGGACAGAACCGCCTCGAAGTACTCAAAGAGTTCATCGTGCGCCTTGGCTCTCATCTTGGTTTCCGCGTTCCCTGTTCGTATGACAACCCTCTGTGCCTTTCCCTTCAGTGCGCGGAAAACCACGTGGGTTCTCCCTGCGAAGGAGTAGAGGTAGGTGGCGCTCGGTCTGTGGAAGAACTCCCCCTCCCCGACTATCCTCGCCACGCTCACTTTCTTCTCGAATTTGTATGAGAGGCGTCTGTAGGTTTCCCTCTCTGGATTCTCGGGATCGAGCAAAAACTCTCCGTCCAGAGAAAAGCAGTAATGCCAGATTCCCTCGGGGAGCCCCAGCTTTATGCTCCATCTGTTCCTTTTCCGCCGCATCCTAAAGCTGCCCTCGTTGAATGCGTTGAAGCTGCCGAGGAGATAGGCGTAGCTTCCCCTCGCGGGTACCGAGAACTCCACCTCGGCGACCCTGCCGAAGCGGTCGTCCGGTTTGAACCCGAAAATTTTATACACTTTCCCCACCCAAGTATCACTACTGATGAATAAACTATTGCGAGTGAAGCTTAAAAATTTGGAGGTTTCGATATGAAGGAAGAGGAAATCATTGAAAAACTTCAGAAGCTCGGTCTCACCAAGTACGAGAGCCTGGCGTACATAACCCTTCTCAAGCTCGGCCCGAGCAAGGCCACCGACATAACGAAGGAGAGCGGCATTCCCCACACGAGGGTTTACGACGTCTTGAGTTCCCTCCACAGGAAGGGATTCGTTGACGTCATGCACGGCTCCCCGAGACTCTACAAGCCCGTCAACCCAGAGGTGGTTCTGGAGAAGATAAAGGAGGACTTCATCGAGGACATCGAGAACCTTAAGGTCGCTTTTCTCGACCTCTACCGCGAGGTTCACGGGGAAGAACTGCCTGAGATCTGGACTATTCAGGGATTCGATAACACCGTTGAGCGGGCGGAGTACGTCATAAGGACCGCCAAGCACGAGGTTCTCATAAACACCCCCTTCGAGTTTCTCAAGCTCCTCAAGAGTGAGATACGCGCAAGGAAGGACATCATCTTCGTCATCATAAGCAACTTCGAGGAGATACCCGACTGGCTGAAGAGGGACAACATAATCCTCGCCAGAACCGGCGGCGCCCCATGGCTCATGGCCAGCTGGATAATCGGCGATATAAACTACGCCCTCTTTTTCGGCGCCCTTCCGAGGGACAAGAGGCGCGAGAAGTTCTACTCATTCTGGGCCAAGAGCCCCAAGATAATCCAGAACTACATGCACTGGTTCTACACCATCTACTTCGACAACAGCGAGATTGTTAAGACCATCAACTACGAATCCCTGCCGAAGCCCCTCTCGCTCGTGAACATAAGGACGCTGATAACCCTCCTGAAGTTCGTTCAGCTTCCCAAGAAGGCTGAGATAGTCGGAAGGCTCGTTGACACCAAGGAGCCGATAACACTCGACGGGGAGATTACAGCCTACGAGTACACGCCGCTGATGGCCAACGTAACGGCCAGAGCCGACGGCAGGGAGTGGAAGGTCGGCGGCATCGGCAGCTACTTTGAGGACATCGAAGGGGAGAAGTTCATCCTTCTTGAATGAGACCTGTTCCCCTTCTGCTTTCTTCTGCTTTAAAGTATGTATACTTATGGTATAATGGTGGTACGAACAATGTTTTTGGCAGTTCCTAGTTTTTTCGCATAACTTAAGGTGCAGGGAGTTGTGTATGATTTGCCCTTTTAGTAACTCTACAATCGGCGGATGCACTTAACCATACTTCTGCTATTGTCCCTCTGGGGATTCTAATGTCTACGTCAGTACCGCAAAGCATATATACTTTTAGTATACACAATTTTCGAGGTGCCTTAAATGAGTACTGCATTAAGGAAGCCCCTCTGGGGGATAGTTCTGGTCGGTCTGGTGGTTTTTGGTGTCGTTGCCAGTGGGTGCATTGGTGGAACTACCGAGTCCACGGCAGGCACACAGAGCGCCAAGCTTGAAGGAAAGATTGTGTTCGCGGTCGGCGGTGCCCCAAACGAAATTGAGTACTGGAAACAGGTTATCACCGAGTTTGAAAAGGCATATCCTGGAGTTACTGTTGAGCTCAAGAGACAGGCTACGGATACGGATCAGAGGAGACTTGACCTGGTAAACGCACTGAGGGCCAAATCCAGCGATCCCGACGTTTTTCTGATGGACGTCGCGTGGCTTGGCCAGTTCATATCATCGGGGTGGCTGGAACCCCTTGATTCCTACGTCCAAAAGGATAACTACGACCTCAGCGTTTTCTTCCAGAGCGTCGTCAACCTGGCCGACAAGCAGAACGGCAATCTCTGGGCACTCCCTGTTTACGTTGATGCGGGTCTGCTGTACTACAGGACGGATCTCCTCAAGAAGTACGGTTATGACAAGCCTCCGGAGACATGGGATCAGCTCGTTGAGATGGCCCAGAGTATACAGCAGGGTGAGAGGAAGGACAACCCCAACTTCTGGGGTTTTGTGTGGCAGGGTAAGCAGTACGAAGGCCTCGTCTGTGACTTTGTTGAGTACGTATACAGTAACGGCGGCGAGCTGGGATACTTCAAGGATGGAAAGTGGGTTCCAACGCTGAACAAACCCGAGAACGTTCAGGCCCTCCAGTTTATGGTGGACTTGATACACAAGTACAAGATATCACCGCCGAGCACGTACACCGAGATGACCGAAGAGCCGGTCAGACTTACGTTCCAGCAGGGCAACGCCGCCTTTGAGAGGAACTGGCCGTACGCGTGGGGACTCCACAACGCCAACGACTCCCCTGTCAGGGGCAAGGTTGGGATAGCTCCCCTTCCGCACTTCCCGGGACACAAGAGCGCTGCCACTCTGGGCGGATGGCACATAGGTATAAACAGGTATTCGGACAACAAGGAGATCGCTTGGGCGTTCGTTAAGTTCGTTGAGAGCTATGAGCAGCAGAAGAACTTCGCCATAAAACTCGGCTGGAACCCCGGAAGAACCGATGTCTACGACGATTCCGATGTGCTGAAGGCCGCGCCTTACCTGAAGGACCTCAGGAGCGTCTTTGAGAACGCGGTTCCGAGGCCCATCGTTCCCTACTACCCGCAGCTCAGCCAGATTCTGCAGAAGTACGTGAATGCGGCCCTTGCCGGCAGCATGAGTCCGCAGAAGGCCCTTGATGAGGCCCAGAAAGAGGCGGAGGAACTGGTTAAGCAGTACGGCTGATCGCTCTCTTTTTTCTTTTCAGCCCAATTCACGACTTTCACTACCGGGTGGTGCCGATGGGCGGAGTGAAGTACACCGAGGAGAAGTTTGCTTACGGTATGCTGTTTCCCATGCTGGCATTTGTGGTGCTTTTTATTATAGTGCCCGTCCTTGGAACCTTCTGGGTAAGCTTACACCGGGATGTAACTTTTATTCAGGGTTTTAAATTCGTGGGACTCAATAATTATATTACCGTGCTTGGAAAGCGAGAATTCTGGTACTCCCTCTTCGTCACTGTGTCTTTCTCACTTGTGAGTGTGACCCTGGAAACTTTACTCGGTCTGGCGTTTGCCCTCATATTGAACGAAGGTATAAGGGGAAGGGGGATTTTGAGGGCGATAGTGCTGATTCCGTGGGCGGTTCCCACGATAATATCCGCCAGAACCTGGGAGCTGATGTACAACTACAGCTACGGCCTCTTTAACTGGATGCTGAGTGCAGTTGGGCTGAGCGGCGTCAACTGGCTTGGTACCCCTCTGAGCGCATTTTTTGCGGTGGTTCTTGCGGACGTGTGGAAGACGACACCTTTCATGACCCTTCTTCTCCTGGCGGGACTTCAGGCCATACCGGGGGACACTTATGAGGCCGCCATAATCGATGGGGCCAGCATGTTCCAGAGATTTAGGCACATAACCCTCCCGCTGCTTAAACCCGTTCTGATAGTTGCGGTTACCCTGAGGACGATAGATGCTCTAAGGGTGTTTGACATAATATACGTCCTCACCGGTGGAGGGCCCGGCGGGGCGACCACCTCCGTGTCCCTGATGGCGTTTAACTACTACAACCTCGGTGACTACGGCATTGGCTCCGCTATCTCAATACTCACCTTCCTAACGGTTCTGAGCTTTACCGTGGTGTATCTAAGGGTAGGGAGGTTCCAGGAGGGATTGAAATGAACGAAAACTTCCTTAAAAATATCCTGCTGGTTGTCGGGGCAGTCTTAATGGTATTGGTGTGCCTCTTTCCCTTCATCTGGATGATAATAATCTCCTTCACAAAAGACGCCACCTTTTTGGGCTCCCCCTACGTCAGTTTTGAGTTCACGCTGGACAACTACAGAACGGTCCTGAGCGACCCGACCCTCCACTTCATGGACTATTTCAGGAACAGCCTTATCATAGCCACCGTCGTGACGGTGGTAACCGTCATGATATCGGCCTTTGGGGCATACGCAGTCTCAAGGGTACGGTTCAGGGGCAGACTCATAGTGCCGGTTTTTGTCTTGGGAGTCTCGATGTTCCCGCAGATAAGCCTCGTAGGGTACCTGTTCAAGTTCATCGAAGAGCTTGGATGGATCAACACTTACAAGGCCCTGTTCTTTCCGTACGTGGCGTGGACACTGCCGCTGGCCCTCTGGATACTTCTCAGCTATTTTGCCCAGCTTCCCAAAGACCTCGATGAGGCCGCCCTGATAGACGGTGCGTCGAGGATTCAGACCCTTTACAAGGTCATACTGCCCTTGTCCGCTCCGGCCCTGTTTTCAACGGCTCTTCTAGTCTTCATAGCAGCCTTCAACGAGTTCATGTTTGCACTGCTCTTCACCACCGATTACCGGGCCAGGACGGTACCCGTCGGCATAGCTCTGTTCCAGGGTGTTCACGGAGAGGTGCCGTGGGGCAATATCATGGCCGCATCTGCGATTTCGACAATCCCCCTGGTCATACTGGCGCTCATCTTCCAGAAGTACATAGTCAGCGGACTTACCGCTGGTGCCCTGAAAGGAGAGTGAGGTGGTGGCATGTTCGAAGTAACGGAATTTGGAGGACAGGGAAAAAAGCTCCGGGACTACAAGGGAATAATCGGTGAGGACGTCCTGAACAGAATACGGGAGAAGGCCGAGCTGGTAGAAGGGGCGGCCTTTGCCAACGTGAACTCGACATCGTTTGGTGGGGGGGTTGCGGAGATACTCCACAACCTCATACCGCTCATGAGGGACGTCGGAGTGGACGCCCGATGGTTCGTCATTGAAGGCAGCGATGAGTTTTTCAACGTGACCAAGGGCTTTCATAACGCCCTTCAGGGGAACAGTGAGCTCCGGCTAACGGACGAGATGAAGCGCCTCTATATTGAGACAAACAGAAAGAACTCCCTCGACGTTGATCTGGATGCCTTTGACTACGTGCTCATCCACGACCCCCAGCCGGCGGCGCTCATAGACTTTTACAAGAAAAAACAGCCCTGGATCTGGCGGTGCCACATAGACCTAAGCGACCCCAACATGCAGTTCTGGGAGTTCCTCAGGGGCTTCGTGGCGAAGTATGACACATACATATTCCACATGGAGGACTACGTGCGCGGAGACCTTGAGGGGAGCAAAGTCGTGATAATGCCTCCGTCAATCGACCCCTTGAGCGAAAAGAACATGGGGCTCAGCGAGACCGAAGTGCTTAAAACACTTGAAAGGTTCGACGTTGATCCGGAGAGGCCAGTAATCACCCAGGTTGCCCGCTTTGATCCCTGGAAGGGAATCTTTGACATCATCGATGTGTACCGGAAGGTCAAGGAGAAAGTCGCCGATGTCCAGCTGCTTCTGGTGGGTGTTATGGCCCACGACGACCCGGAGGGCTGGGTGTACTTTGAGAAGACGTTGAGAAAGATAGGCGAGGACTACGATGTGAAAGTGCTGACAAACCTCAACGGGGTCCATGCCAGGGAGGTCAACGCCTTCCAGAGGGCCAGCGATGTTGTCCTGCAGATGTCCATAAGGGAGGGCTTTGGGCTGACGGTCACAGAGGCTATGTGGAAGGAGAAACCAGTGGTCGGAAGGGCCGTTGGGGGAATCCTGCTTCAGATAGTTGACGGTGAAACCGGTTTCCTCGTGAGGGACGTTGATGAGGCCGCAGAAAAGGTGCTTTACCTCCTCAAACACCCCGAGGTCGCGGAGAGAATGGGTGAGAGGGCGAAAGAGCGTGTCAGGGAGAACTTCGTTATAACAAGGCATCTTGAGAGATACCTTGACATCCTAAACTCTTTTAGACCCTAGTTTAATTTTCAACTGTAAAGGTGGTGGCAATGGAGATTCCATCCCATCTCTCGCAGGCGCTGAGCGAGATAGGCTTCACGAAGTATGAGGTTATGACGTACTGGACACTCCTCGTCTACGGGCCCAGCACTGCGAGAGAAATATCCACAAAAAGCGGGGTGCCCTATAACCGGGTCTACGATACGGTATCTTCCCTAAAGGAGAGAGGATTTGTCACCGAAATAGAGGGCAATCCTAAAGTCTATGCTGCTTACTCTCCCAGAATAGCTTTTCTCCGATTCAAGAAGGAACTCGAAACAATAGTGGAGCAGTTGGAACAGGCACTGAATGATGTGCAGCGGGAGGATCACAGGCCCGCAATATGGAGAAGCAGGAGCCTCGATGAGGCCCTCGAAATGTTTCGGGAGGCCATTGATTCCGCTGAGAATGAGGTCATCGTCGTCATTCCCAGCGAGTTCTTTGGACATGTGGAGGAGGACTTACTGAGGACGTTTAAGAGGGGCGTGACCCTGTCGGTGTACACCGACAAAATTCCGGACCTTTCAAAATTCCAGGGAAGAGGAAACCTGTTTGTGAGGGAGTTTTACAAGCTTAACCACATCATAGGAATGGTTGACGGGAAGGAGGTCATAGCGGTCCAGAACGCTGCTTTCAACTCAAAAAACCCTCCCGCTTTCAGGTCAACGTATCCGGAGATAATATTTTCCCAGTACAGCCTCATAATAGAAATCTTCAAGGAGTCGTCACTGAGGGTGGAAGTTATCAACAATCCCGGTGACCTCCGGTTTTTTGCCATGTTCCATGCGGTTGATTTTGTCAGCAGATACTTGAAAGACAAGCATATTATGGCCACGGTCAGGGGCAGACACATTGAAACGAGAAAAAATGAGACGATTAACGGGCTTGTGGTGGGGTATACGTTTTCACTCAAGGAGGCTATTAACAACATCCATGTGGAGACGGATGAGGGCATAGTAAAGATTGGAGGAATGTTTGCCGTTGTTGAGGATTACGAGAGCACCGACGTTAGGTTTGCAGTGGGTGAGCCATTGTAGTTCCGGCATTGGGATTGTATTCGATTAAAACGTCTGGAGGTGTATGGATGAGAATTCTCGTCCTTGGGTTTGAGTACCTGCCCGTAAAGGTTGGCGGACTTGCGGAAGCCATAACAAGCATAGCCGAAGGACTGGCTGAACTGGGAAACGAGGTCATCGTTTTTACCCCCGATCACGGAAAGAACCTCGGCGAAGTCGCTGGTTCCTTTGATGTCTCAGCATTCGGGGAGTCAGTTCATATAACCGTCCGGAAGAGGGAGCAGAACGGGGTGGTTGTCTATTCCCTCGGCGGCGGACTCCTCAGTGAGGCCGATGTTTACGGCCCGAGCTGGGATGGTCTGCTCAGGAAAACGGTCCTCTTCGGAAAAGCGAGCGTTGGACTGATGAACGGGCTTATTGAAACCTTCAAGCCGGACGTGATTCACGCCCACGACTGGCACACGGTCTTTGCCCTTGGGCTCTTGAAGAAGTACTTCGGGATAAGGAGCGTTTTCACGGTTCACAGGCTCAACAAGGCGAAAATTCCGGCCCAATACTTCGGTGAAGCAAACCTGGGGGAGCTTGCACCATACCCCGACATAGACCCCGAGCACACCGCCGGGTACATAGCGGACGCCGTAACGACCGTCAGCAGGAGCTATCTGTGGGAGGAGTGGGGGTTCTTCAAGCACTTTGAGGGCAAGGTTACGCACGTCTTCAACGGCATAGACTGCTCCTTCTGGAACGAGGAACTCATGGAGACGAAGGATCTTCCCAGAGAGGAGAGGAGGAAGCTCGTTCTGGAGCGCTTCGGCCTGAGCGATGGCAAGGCCTTCATGTTCATAGGGCGCTTTGACAAAGCTCAGAAGGGAGTCGACACCCTTCTCCGGGCGATAGAGATTCTCTCGGCGGATCCCGCCTTTAGGGAGATGAGGTTCATCATAATCGGCAAGGGCCATCCGGAGCTGGAGGCGTGGGCGAAGGCGGTTCAGAACCGCTTCCCCGAGAACGTTAGGGTTGTCACCGAACTCCTCAGCAGGGAAACCGTCAGGGAGCTCTACGGTTCGGTGGACTTCGTGATAATTCCGTCGTACTTCGAGCCCTTCGGTCTGGTGCAGCTTGAGGCCATGTGTCTCGGCGCGATTCCGATAGGAAGTGCCGTCGGGGGAATAAAGGATACCGTGATAGACCTCAGTTCAGACCCGGAGAACGCCACCGGCCTGCTGGTTCCCCCGAGGGATGCCTTCTCGCTGGCCAGAGCGATGGTTCTCGCCAAGGAGCTGGACGATACGACCCTGCGCAGGCTCAGGAAAAACGGAAAGAGACGTGCCAGAAACGACTTCACGTGGGAGAACGCCTGCAGGAGATACATGAGGGTTTACGAGGGGGCCGTTGACAGGGCCGTTCCGTTCCTCCGCTAACGCCAGCCGTACTCGGCCAAAAATTTCTTTTTCAGCCTTTTTATCGTTCCAGAGACGCCGAGGGTTCTGAAAATAGCCCTTGAGCCGTTTATATGGGTGACCAGCGTCAGAGCGAAGCGAAGCTCCTCCACATGCTTCCTGTCGACTCTGACGATTCCGGTCTGGCTCCTCTCGTCGAACTTGATGAACCAGGGCTTTGCCCTCGCCGAGCCGAGGGTTCCCAGCGTTGAGAGGCTCGCGTCCCATATGGCCCTCTTTATCTCATCCTTCTTAAACGGCCTCTCTCCGATGACCTGAAAGGCTATGTAGCGGTGCTTGTCCCTCAGGGTGGGCGGCAGGTACTTCGGCTTCTCCCTCATAGGCATCTGCACAACTTTGCCCGCCAACCTTTTTAAGCTCTCCCCCGCGTTTAGGGTTAGCGAGGTGAGTCGATGGTCTGGGAGACGCCTTACTTTTCGTACGCTGTGAGAGAGCTCCCCAAGGGCTGCCAGCTCTGCGTTAGGGGTGAGAAGCTCGTCCTCTTCACAACCGGGGTCTGCCCGAGGGACTGCTTCTACTGCCCGCTGAGCGAGCACAGAATGGGCGATGTGATTTACGCCAACGAGAGGCCCGTCAAAAGCCTGGACGACGTGATCGAGGAGGCCCTTTTGATGGAAGCCAGGGGGACCGGCGTTACCGGCGGCGACCCTCTGGCGAGGCTCGACAGAACGGCTGAGTATATCCGCGCCCTCAAGGAGGCCTTTGGCGAAAATTTCCACGTTCATCTGTATACGACGGGCGCCTTGGCCACCAAGAAGAACCTCGAAAAGCTATACGATGCCGGTCTGGACGAGATACGATTCCACCCCGATCTGTTCAACCCGAACTCGAAGCTCTTCAAAGTTGAAATCGAGAACATTAGGAACGCCTTCGACTTCGACTGGGACGTCGGCGGCGAGATTCCATCGATTCCGGGGCACTTCGAGATGATGAGGTGGTACGCTGAGTTCCTCGACAACCTCGGCGCGAAGTTCCTCAACGTGAACGAGCTTGAGTTCAGCGAGACGAACCTGAGGGCTATCCTCGACAGGGGCTACAGGCCGATAAGCGACGAGAGCGCCGCCATAAAGGGTTCCCTTGAGCTGGGTCTGAAGCTCCTCGAATGGGGCGAGGAGAACACTTCCCTGAGTTACCACCTCTGCACGGCCAGGCTGAAGGACGCAGTCCAGCTCAAGAACAGGCTGGGGAGGATGGCCAAAAACGTGGCCAGGCCCTACATGGAGGTAACCGAGGACGGGACGCTCCGGTTTGGTATTGCCGAATACGACGACCTTGACGAGCTTTACGAGCTCCTCGTTAATGACGCGGAGGTTCCACCCGAGTGGCTCTACATCAACAGGGAGAAGGGCAGGATTGAGATGCCGGAGGAGGTTGCTCTTGAGCTGGCGGAGGCGATAGAGGGCGACGTGAGGTTCTTCATCGTCGAGGAGTACCCGACCTTCGACAGGCTTGAGGTCGAGAGGGTTCCGCTGCCTTAACTCACCTGAGAGCGAGCTTTGCAAGCGGGTCAGTGAGGTGGTACTCCCCATTTTCTTCCTCAATCCAGCCCATCTTCTTCAGGTTCTTCAGAAGCTCATGAAGTCTCGGTTCGGGGGTCCTCATTTTCTTGAGTTCTAAGTAGTCCCGTATCAGGCTCCACCTGTTGTAGCCCAGTGATATTGCCTTTAAAATTCCAACGTACCGCCTGCTCCGTCTTTCAAGCTCCGAGAGCTCGCCAAGGAGGAGGCCTTTGGCGATGCTGAGGGTTGACTCCATAGCCCTCTGAAAGTCCTGAGTTTCGATGTATTTCGACCCGAAGAGGACGAGCCAGCCGGGTATGCCGTCGAGTGTGGAGACAGCCTTGTCAATATATTCCGCTGGTACCTCAACCCCTGCCTCTTTAAATCCTGCCCGCAGAAATGCCCTTGATGTCTCGCCGTCGAAGGGCTTTACATAAATCTCTCCTCCAACCCTCCCGTAGAGAGGGCTCTCGTAGTCGTCTATGCCAAGAAAGTCGTGCAGAAGTCCAACCTCCGAGCCCGTCAGTATGATCCGTAGGTTGGGCAGGCTGTCGTAGGCGTGGGCGAATAATGCCAAGAGCTCCTTTCCGCCCCGCGAGCCGTAGAACCTGAGGTACTGGGCCTCATCGAAGGCTATGACGAACTTCCCGGTTTTTTCTCCGAGTTCGTTTAGCTCCCTGAATATCTCCCTGAGGGAAGCATCCCGGGGTTCAATCTGGAGGAACTTCAGGTTCAGTTTTACCTTAAACTTTGAGGCGATTCTCTGGAGGATACTTCCTTTCGACTGGAGTTCCCGGATGAGGTCGTCCCGGGTTATGTGTCCGCTTTCGGCGTAGAGTTCCCGGCAATCTATCAGAATTCCGGGATTCTCGTTGAGATAAGCCTTGAGGATGGAACTCTTCCCCACGCGTCTTATCCCGAGGAGAAGCGTCAGCGGATATCTCTCAATGCTTTTTTCCAATTCTTTGAACTCCTTTTCCCTGTCAAATATCTCCTCTCTCCTGCTCTTTGGCTTCAGGTCGAACAGCACTTACGCCACCGTAAGTAACTTACGGGGGCATAAGTTATAAGGGTTTCGAAAGGGTTATTTACCCCCGGGAATATTAACCGCCATGCGGGCCTTCATCAAGGACTATCTTTTCCCGTGGTTGCTGGCGGTGGGGTTTTGGCTCGCCCTCTGGCTTCTCGTTCCCCCAACGAAGGAAGGTCTTAACGCCGTGAACGTTTTCGTTGCCTTCCTTCTCCTCGCCCCATTCCTCCTCGTGGCGTTTCACTTCGTTGGAAAGACCCTCGAACGCTACGGCTACTCGCGGAAGGACATCAGAAGACTGCCCGAGATAATCGAGAAAACCCACGGGAGGCTCTACCTTCCGAAGGAGGTCTTTGACACTGTGGCCAGAGCGTTGATATTCTGGGGATTCGTTGCCACGGCCGTTGTGATGACGGAAAATCCGTTGAGGGGGCTTCTCAACGGAGTCGCTATATTTGCTGAAATCTTCGCCTTCTTTGTTCTTTTAGTCTCGATGGTTATCTGGATTATGGCATTTCCCTTTGCCCTCTACAAGCTCTTTACCGGGAGAGAACTCAACAGGGACTTCCTGATTGAGCTGATGAGACAGAACCTTGTCTGCACGGCAATCCTTATCGCGGTCAGGCTCATAGCGCTCCACTCCGGCTATCCATCTGGCGATGACCCCATAGGGAAACTGATGGACTTTGGGAGGAACACGGAATTGGTAAGCTTGCTCCTTGAGCTTTCTGGGCTAAACTTCCTGTTCGGTATAACCGGCCTCTACGGGCCGAGGAAGAGCAGAAAGCTGACGGCGCTGGCGCTGACAATCATCGTGGTCCTTCAGCTGTGGATTGCGTGGAGGATTGTTTTTGGGTAACGGGAAAAGTTAAGTAACTGGAAATTCTTATTTTGAATATGGCGGACGGAGAGAGTTCTTCAAGGTGGGAGAAGAAAGGTAACATTGATGTTCTGATGATTGCGTTTGGAAGTATGACTGAGGAAGAAGTTGAGAGGTTCAGAAAAACGCTGAAAGAAATTGAGGAATGGATGAATGAGTGGGTTCCGTGCTCCGATTGAGATATTCACATTAGAACTTTTTGCCTACGATAGCGATTTTGAGCGCTTTAAAGAATACGGGCTAAAGGTGAAAATTTTGGAAAAATGGGGGCTTCAGCCCTCCACCTTCTCAATCCCTATCTTCGCCTGCACCTCGGGCCATTCAACGACGTAGCCTTTCGTCTCGCCGAAGATAACCTCCGTTGCCCTCGTCTCCTTCTCCACGTAGTCGAGGTTCTCGCTGAGCAACTCGCGGTTCTCGTCGGTGGTCTCTATGGTGACGACTATCCTGTCGTTGACGTCGAGGTCGAGCCTCTTCCTCATTTCCTGTATCCTTCTGACGAACTCTCTGGCGAGGCCTTCCGCGAGGAGCTCCCTCGTGAGGGTCTTGTCCACGAAGACCCTTCCGCCCTCGAAGTCCTCGGCAACGAAGAAGTCCGGCAGCTTCTCCTCTATGCTAAGGTGCTCCCTCGTGAGGTGGAAGGTCTTTCCTTCGAGCTCGACGTCCATCTCTCCCCTCTCGTAGAGCTCCCTGCCGTGTTCGGCTATCCACTGGGAGACGAGCCTGGCGTCGCCCTTGAACTCGGGCCCGACCTTGGCGAAGTTGGGCTTGATGACGAGCTCGCGCTCGACCTTGCCGACGACGATCTCCTTGGCATTGAGCTGGTCGCGCAGGATTCTGTTGAGCCTCTCGACGGCTTTTGCAACGGTCTCGTCCTCGGTCTCCACTATTATCCTCCTGACCGGGTAGCGGAGCTTTATCTTGGCCCTCTGCCTTGCTGAAGAGCCCGCCTCGACTATCCTCCTGACGTATTCCATCTCCCTCTCAAGCTCCTCGTCCCTTGCCTCCTCGTCGACCTCCGGCCAGTCGAGCATGTGGACGCTCTCCACACCGACGAACGGCCTGAGCATGTTCTGGTATATCTCCTCCGCTATGTATGGCGTGAAGGGAGCCATGAGCCTCAGCAGGACGTCGAAGACCTTCCAGACGGTGTAGTAGGCTGCCAGCTTGTCCGGGTCGTCGCCCTCGACCCACATGCGCTTCCTGATGAGCCTCACGTACCAGCGGCTCAGGTCCTCAACGACGAAGTGGTATATCGCCCTGGTGGCCCTCGTGAGCCTGAAGGTCTCTATACCCTCGGTGACATCGCCTATCAGCCCGTTGACCCTGCTGAGTATCCATCTGTCCTCCTCGCGGAACGGCAGTTCCTCGGGCTTGAGCTTCGTCGGGTCGAAGTTGTCGAGGCTCATGTAGGTGGCGCTGAGAACGTAGACGTTCCAGAGTATGTTGAGCATCCTCTTGACCTGTTCAAGGCCCTTCCAGCTGAAGCGCAGGTTCTCCCACGGGTTGGTGGCCCAGAGCATGTAGAACCTGAAGGGATCCCTTCCCTCCTTCTGGACGACCTCCTCCGGCCTTATTATGTTGCCGAGGCTCTTGCTCATCTTGTCGCCCTTCTCGTCCAAGACATAGCCGTGCATCGCCACGTGCCTGTAGGGGACTGTGTCGAAGGCTATAACCGAGGCAGCCTGCTGGGAGTAGAACCACTTGGTAACCTGATCCTCACCTTCGACTACGAAGTCGGCCGGCCAGAGCTTTCTGAAGTTCTCCTCCGTTCTCGGGTAGTCGAGGGAGGCCCAGCTCGCTATTCCGCTGTCGAACCAGACGTCAACGACGTCCTTGACGCGCTTCATCTCCTTGCCGTTGACCTTTATGATGAAGGCATCGACGTAGGGCCTGTGGAGGTCCTCCGGGCCGAGCTTCTCCTCTATCACCCTGAGCTTCTCTTCGTAGTCCTCCGGAAGCTCTATTCTCTCACCGTTTACCTCTATAGCAACGCTGAGCTCCACAAGCTCTTTAAAGCTTCCAACGACGTGTATCTCGCCGTCCCCGCTCTCCCATATCGGGAGGGGTATTCCCCAGTAGCGCTGCCTGCTTATGACCCAGTCACCCGAGTTCATGACGCCGTTGTCGTACCTGACCTTGACCCAGTCGGGGTACCAGGTGACCTTCTCGTCGTTCTCCTTGATTATGAGGTCTTTGACCTTGCTCACCTTGAGGAACCACTGGTCTGTGGCGCGGAATATGAGCGGGGTCTTACAGCGCCAGCAGTGCGGGTACTTGTGTTCTATCGTTCCGGCCTTCACGAGGTAGCCTTTCTCGCGGAGGTGCTCTATTATCTCCGGGTCTGCGTCCTTGACGTAGGTTCCCTTCCAGCGGCCCTCGGTGTAGCGGCCCTCGTCGTCGACCGGGCTGTAAACCGGCAGGCCGTACTGCCTGCCTATCTCGAAGTCCTCCTCACCGTGGCCGGGGGCGGTGTGAACCAAACCGGTACCCTCCCCGAGGGTCACGTGCTCGCCGAGGATTACGCGGTGCGCCCACTCGTACTTCTCGCGGAACTCCTTCTGGATGGGATACTCGTCCATGAGGACGTGGACGTAGCGGAGTCCCTCAAGCTCCTCGCCCTTGAACTCCTCAACTATCTCGCCCTTGACGCCGGCTTCGCCCAGAACCCTCTCAACGAGGGCCTTCGCTATTATCCAGTACTCCTCGCCCTTCTCGGTCTCGACCCTGACCTTGGCGTAGTCGTAGTCCGCGTGAACGGTGACTGCAAGGTTGGCCGGAAGGGTCCAGGGGGTAGTCGTCCAGATGAGGAGGTACTCGTTCTCCTTCCCCTCGACCGGGAACTTGACGTATATGCTCGGGTCCTCCCTTATCTTGTACTCGCCGCGAACCTCGTGCTCGGCCAGGGCGGTCTCACAGCGCGGACACCAGTGCAGAACCCTCTTGTCCTTCTCAAGCAGACCCTTCTCGTGGGCCCTCTTGAGCGTGAACCAGCCTGATTCGATGTACTCGTTCTTTATGGTCATGTAGGGGTTGTCCCAGTCCATCCAGACGCCGAGCTGCCTGAACTGTCCGGTCATCACTTTGAGGTTGTTGAGGGCGAACTCCTTACACTTGCGTATGAAGTTGTCGACGCCTATCTCGGTCTCTATGTCCTTCTTGGTCTTCAGGCCGAGGGCCTGCTCGACTTTGACCTCTATCGGAAGGCCGTGCATGTCGAAGCCTGGCTGTCTGCGGACGTTGTAGCCCTGCATCGTCCTGAACCTTATCACCATGTCCTTGATTATCTTGTTCCAGGCAGTTCCGAGGTGTATTGCACCGCTGACGTAGGGCGGCCCGTCGAGGAAGTAGTACTTCGGGCCGTTCTGGCGCAGGGATTTCACCTTCTCGTAGGTGTTGTTCTCCTCCCAAAAGCGCTCGACCTTTTCCTCAAGCTTCCCTGGGGTATACTCCCTAAACTCCGGTTCCTTTATCATGTCAAAACCCTCCAGAAATGATCTTTAGGATGGACTACCCTAGAACAGGGGGACTCAGGCCGCGGAACGGGCGAAGCGAAGGATAAAACACTCCCCCCTCATGGGCATCGGGGCAAAATTGGGAACTTCCCTTATAAGGTTTTTGGGTGAGGTGTGCCCTCCCCGACCGACCCCAGGTCACTTCTCCCAGGGGCGTGAGGGGGAGGGCCGGTTGAGTTTAAGGTGAGGATGATTTAAACCTGCCTCTCTTCCTCGGGCTCGCCCTTCCTCCTGCTCTCGTTCTTGATGACCTGTATCACGTAGTCTATGAACTTCCTGACCTCATCGAGATCCTCCTCTGGGATGTCCTGAATCTTCCTGTTCTTGCTCTTGTACGTCAGCAGCTTGAGGAGGGCCAGCCTTCCGAGTGCGGTTTTGGTTCCTATCTCTCCCTCCTTCCAGTCGCGCCATATTGCGTTGGCTATGCCGTAGAACTCTGGGACGCTGTCGAGTCCGGGGTCACCGACGTCTATGACTTCCTTTCCGAGGTACTTGTAGCGCCTTTCCTTTTCCTCCTTCGAGAACTCCCTGGTTCTCTCCCTGATGTACGCGTGCACCATGGCCACCACCTCCGGAGATTATTTGTCCTCAAGAATTTATTAACTTTTTGTTTCTAAATCCTTCCCAAAGGCTTATATTCACGCTTAGATTGAAATAGTACAAAGGAGTGTGGCGGGAGCTGGAATGGGCATCGAAAACCTGATTGCAAAACTGCTCGCTTCCGGTGCAGACCTGAGCACGAGGAGCGCCGTCAGGGCGGTTCTGTCCCTAATGGGAGAGGATGAGGAGCTGGCTGATCAGATATACGTAGAACTCAAAAACAGGGCCTACGCCGAGGATTTTGCAAAAGTTCCTCCCGAGAAGAGGGCGGTATTCATTCCTCAGTGCCTCAGAAACTTCCGCGAATGTCCGGCGGAGTTTGGGGAGTACGGCTTTGAATGCACGAAGTGCGGACGCTGTCCGGTGGGCTCAATAATCGAAGTCGGTGAGAGGCTGGGCTATAAGCAGTTCTACATAGCCCCCGGCGGAAGCCTGGTCAAGAAAATTCTCAAGTCAAAGGTTCCGAAGGGAGAAATCAGGGCGGCGGTTGGAATCGCCTGCTGGCCGGAGCTTGCCGAGGCCGCCGAGAAGCTCTCCCATCTCAGGATTCCCCTCCAGGCCGTGCCCCTCCTCCGTGCCGGATGCATCAATACGCTCGTGGACGTCAAGCGCGTGGAGGCGACCCTTGGCCTCGGCATAAATTCCCGGGGAAGGGGCAGTAAGGTGCCGTCCATCGAGTCCAGCCCTACCCCTGGTTTCTAATCTCGTTCCATATTCCGGCCATTATCAGCGCCGCGCCCAGGTAGCCCTTGACGCTGAGGATTTCCCCTATCGTTATGAACGCCGCTATGTGGCCGAATATCGGCTCCGCGGAGTAAATCAGCGCCGCCTTGTGCGCCCTCGTGTTCCTCTGGTGCTTCACCTGGAGTGTGAACGCTATCACCGTCGCGAAGACCGAGGTGTAGAGCACCCCTGTCCATGGCAGGGGGTCCGTGGGGAACGTGAACGGCTCGGCGACGAGGGCAAAAACCAGCGAAAAGACGAAGTTCCAGGTTATCTGCCAGAAGGCTAAGCTTAGGTAGTCCTTTTCCCCGAACTTCTGAACGAGGACTATCTGGAAGGCGAAGCTGAGGGCGCAGAGGACGGTGAGCATGTCCCCGTAATTGAAGTTCAAGCTCGCCCCCGAGATGAGGTAGAGGCCGGTTAGGGCTATTGCGAGCGAGGCGGCATCCCTGAGCTTGAGCCCCTCCCTGAGAATGAAATACGCTATGAAGGGCGTGAAGACAACGTAAAGCGAAGTTATGAAAGCCGAGTTCGAGGCCGTGGTGTATTTGAGCCCAACTATCTGGAAGCCGTGGCCGAAGAAGAGGGTCGTTCCCAGAATGAAGCCCTCCCTAAAGGTCTCCCTTCGGAGAACCTTCGAGCGGAAAAGGATGAGCATTAGGATGGACGCTATCCCGAAACGGTAGGCTAGGAAGAGAATCGGCGGCAGGTAATCGAGGCTAACCTTCATCGCCGGAAAGGTAAACCCCCATATCGCGGTGATACCGAGGAGTACGAGCTCGGAGCGGTTCATCGCGTTCTGTAGCACACTCTCGTTTATAAGACCTTCCCTTCGTATAAACCCCCATCTGTGCGTTTTCATCATAGTTTCATAAGGGTTATATATGCTGAGTTCCAAGTAGAATACTAGGTGTTCCAAATGGGTGACGAAGCGGTAGAGCGGATGTGGATTCTGATAACCCCGGACAAGTGCAGCGGCTGCAGACTGTGTGAAATCGCCTGCTCCCTGGAGCACGAGGGAATAATATGGCCAGAGGCATCGCGTATAAGGATATACGAGCTTCTGCCCGGCGTCAACGTCCCCCACACATGCGTCCAGTGTCCAGACTACCCGTGCGTGAAGGCGTGCAACTTCGATGCACTGAGCGTCGATGAGAAAACCGGTGCCGTGCTCGTGAACGAGGAGAAGTGCACCGAGTGCGGGGCGTGTGTTCTGGCGTGCCCCGGCAACGTCCCGAGAATTCCGGTTGGCAAGGGCAGCGTGGTAATCTGCGACCTCTGCGGAGGAAGCCCGAAGTGCGTCGAGGTCTGTCATGAAGCCGGGCACGATGCACTGGTTCTCGTGAAAGGCCAGTACCGCTCGGTGTACAGAACCTTCGCCAAGGATCCGGTTGAGAAGAGCACCGAGCTGGCGAGGAAGATGTACGGGGAGGAGTTTTTGGGGTGATACCATGTACGGCTACGCTGGAAAGCTTCTGGACGTTGATTTGAGCACAGGAAACGTGAAAACCGTCGAGCTGGACGAGGAAATGCTCCGCTTCTACGGCGGCAGAGGGCTTGGCACGTACATCCTGTGGAAGGAGCTCGGAGAGAAGTGGGAAAGGGTCGACCCCCTAGGCGAGGAGAACCTCCTTCTGATCCTCACCGGCCCGCTGACGGGCTACTACCCGGGGATAAAGACGGCGGTAGTGGCCAAATCCCCCGAGAGCAACGGGGTAGTGGGAAGCGTCCTCAGCAGCGAGGTGGGAATAGAGCTTAAGGCGAGCGGCTACGACGGAATAATAATCCGTGGAAGGGCAAAGGAGCCGGTCTATCTTTTCATCAACGACGACGAGGTTGAGATAAGGGACGCCTCGAAGTACTGGGGCATGGGCGGTGTCGAGCTTCACAAGACCCTGCTGAAGGAAGTTCACGACGAGCTGAGGAAGAGGGCCAGGCTGAGGGGTGTCCCGAAGGAGCCGGCGATGATGTACATCGGCAGGGGCGGGGAAAGGAAGGTGCGCTTTGCTGCCATAATGAGCAAGCTGATGCACGCCGCCGGCTACGGCGGCTTCGGTGCGGTGATGGGAAGCAAGAACCTCAAGGCGGTGCTCGTTAAAGGTAACGGCCCCCTGCCGGAAGTCCATGACAGAGAGAAGTTCAGGTCCCTTCTCAGGGAGTTCCAGAGGGAACTCCTAACCCTTACCACCTTCCGCCAGTGGGGAACGGGGGCTGGAGGCTACAGCGTCGGCAAGGACCGCTCAAGCCAGCCGGTCAGGAACTGGCAGGAGGAGTACCACGACGACGAGAGGATAAGCGTGGTAAACTTTGAGCTCAAGGCCTGGATAAAGAAGTACTGGGCCGACTACGGCTGTCCCGTGAACTGCATGAAGATATCCTATCTCCGCTACGGCGAGTACAAGGGTTCGATAACCGACGCCCCGGACTACGAGCTGATGGCCTACGTGGGAACCAACCTCGGAATATTCGACCCCGAGAAGGTCGTATATCTCTCATACCTCGTCGATGAGCTAGGTCTGGACGGCATAAACGCGGGCAACGTCCTCGGCTTTACGGCGGAGCTTTACCAGCGCGGAATCCTGACGGAGGAGGACATCGGCTTCAAGCTTGAGTGGGGCGACGAAAAGACCTTCGCAAAGCTCCTTGAGCTGATAGTTGCCAGAGAGGGCATAGGAGAAATCCTGGCCGAGGGAACCTACCGCGCGGCGAGAAGAATCTCCGAGATGAAGGGCGTCGATGCGATGAGATATGCAGTCCACGTCAAGGGCATCGGAGTCGGTGCCCACGGAATAAGGAGCGACCTCGACTACACTAGGGACATAAGCTATGCCGTCTCGGTTCAGGGAGGCGACCACACGTCAACAGCGGCCCTTCCAGCGAGGAGCTACGAGGGCGAACTCGTCAATGCCTTCTACGACTCGGCCGTTATCTGCATGTTCACGACGAGGCCCGGCTTCGAGAGAATCCTTGAGTTCGGAAACGCGGTTACGGGCTTTGAACTGACGCCGGAGAAGTGGTTCAACGAAACCGGCCTGAGGATAATCCACCTCCAGAGGATTCTGCTCCTCCTCGGAGGGCCGGACGTCCACTGGGATCCGAGGAAGGACGACGACAACCCGCCGAGGTTCTACGAACCCCTCCCGACCGGGCCGGTCAAGGGAAGGGCCCCCACCAAGGAGGAGATAAGCGAGAAGGTTCGCCAGTACTACGAGCAGGTTGGCTACGACGAGCACGGGATTCCGAAGGAGGAAGTTCTGGAGGAACTCGGGCTTGGAGAGGCAAAGCGCGAGGTGAAGCGCATAAGGGAGCGCCTCGGCCTCTGAACGGTGGTCTTCATGAGGGTAACGCTGATACTCTACGGGGAGCACGCTCTAAAACACGGCTCGCAGAGGGAGCTTGAGGTCGAGGAAGGGAAAAGGGTGGGTGAACTCCTAAGGGAGCTGGGAATAGGGACGGACGAGCACCACATCCTGGTGAACGAGAAGAGGGTAGAAGAGAGTCATCCCCTCAGGGAGGGCGACAGAATCAAGGTGCTCCCGGTGGTCTACGGCGGCTCACTCCCCGGGCCCGTGGACGCAGGACATGTTCATGGCCAGGAGCATCTCGACGTAGCCTGACTCAAGGTTCTCCTTTATTTTATCCGCCAGTGTCTTGAACTCCTCAAGGGTGAGCGGTCTTTTGTTCTTCAGCCACTTGATTTTTCCGTCGTTCTTGTCGAGTATGACTATCTCCCCCTCCGTGATCAGGGGCACGTAGTTCATCTTTATCCCGTACAGCTCCTCGGCAAACGCTAACTTTGCCCTTATGAGTTCGAGGTAGTTGGCAAGGTCTTCGCCGAGAATCAGCCTGAATTCGCGCTCCATCTTCCCACCGTTGGAATCTCAATGCACAGGTTTATTAATCTATCGGGCACATATGGGTAAAAATGCCCTTTAATTTTTCCGAAATCCAAATAAGTGCCGGTGATGTATCACTCTCGGTGAGACAATGCAGATGAAGTACGCCCATCACTTCCACGCCTATCAGCCCGGCGACATAGTTTACGTTAAAGACGGCGACGGCTCGGGGCCGATAGAGTACGAGGAAAGGAGGAGCCCCGTCGCGATAAGAATCCGCGGTGAAGAAGTTAAGGGCGAGAACTGGACTAGGGCGATGCTCTATTCCTACGAGCACATAGCCGACACCCTCTCGCGCATGAAGGGGGTTAGCATTGACATAGAGCCCTTCACGTTTCTGATGCTCCTCCGCTACCGCAGAAACGCCTTTGATGATGCCGTCGAGCTTCTACGGAGGTTTGACGCCGTTCCAACAACACCATTTCACCCGATAGTTCCCCACCTCGACGAGTTCGAGGAGAGAATCCTTGCGAGGGTTTCCTTCGACTTCTACGCCCCGCTGATTGATGATAAGCCTGTAATCGGCTACTGGCTTCCCGAGGCGGTGATAACGAGAAGAACGGCCCAGATAATCGAGTCCCAAACGGACAGGAAGCTGGTCTTTCTTCTCGACGAGAGGCAGCTCCTCTACGACTTTCCCCAGGCGAAGCACTCATGCAACCGCTACGGCAACTCCTTCGTCTTCGGGAGGGAGTGGGGCATAAGCGACGCCTTCGCCTTCAACACCCTTGACGTCCCAGGTTTGATCTCGGCTACCCTATCCTACCGCGACGACCGCAAGGAGAACCTGGGCGTTCCCTACCTGATATTCACCGCCAGCGACCTTGAGAGCCTGCTCGGCAATCCGGCACAGCTCGACCGCTTCACCGCCTGGATGGACGGACTTGAGGGGAACGGCGTCGAGAGGGTCTCGGCGATGGAGTTCGTGAGGAGGAAGCTCTCGGGCGAGTTCAAGCGCTTGGACGGCGAGTGCTCCTTCGAGATGGGGGTTAAGGACTACTCCGCCTGGAGCGACTACTTCGACCTGAGCACGGACGGCAAGACGAGCGATTCCCGCTGGCTGGGATACAGGAGGGCCGATGGAAAGGTTTTCGCGAGAGAGGTGAACGGCAGGAAAATCTCCCAGATCTGGAAGGTTGCCTTCACGAGGCTCTTTGAGGAGCTCAACAGAACCGTCAGGCTGGGGGTTCTGAAGGGCCTCGAAGAGCTTGAGGCCAATTCCGAGGAGTTCCTCGTCCGCTACGCGAGGATTTTCTTCAGGGACTACTACGACCACTTCGGCATGGAAACCTCACTCGATTACGTGCTTGAGCCTGCCAACGGCGAGGGGGAGGCCTTAAGGCTCGGCAGAGTTTACTACCTGATGCTCCTCGCCAACCACTCCTGCCCGCGCTTCTGGGAGAACCTCGATACGCGCGTCGCCTTCGGCAACGCCTCGGTCATGGCGAAGGCCCTGATAGAGCTGATGGAGTACTTCGACGGTGATGAACTCCAGAGCCTCTTCGTGGAGGCGTACCTCAAACTCCTCAACTTCGAGAACCTCTACCACCTCTGGAACCTCTCCGCTATGCCCTCCCTGGAGGGATGGGAGACGGGCGAGGATGCATGGAACGAGGCCATTAAGCCTGAAGTTCCGGGAAGCGGTTACAACGTCGTTACGAGGGCCGCTCTATACGTTGGAAAGCGCGACCTGCGGGGCGAGCTCAGAAACCTGATACGGCACTACAGCCTCGAATGGGCCGTTGCGGACACCGGTCATATACCGGGGGAGACTCATGGGGAGTGGGAGAACCGCGAGTGGTGCGAGCATGGGGAATGATGCGCCCTTCTCTTCTGGACATTTGGTTATTTAATTTTGCTGACCTAACCTTTAAAACTTGGGGGACATTATACAAAAACGACCGGAGGCGGAGGGGATGGTGTTGAAGGAGAAGAAACGCCGTGAGGAGGAGCTGTTCATCATCGGCCCCGTGCTGATGAAGCTTGGAGGGAAGGAGTACCTGAGGCTCAAGCGCATACTTGAGGACGCGGAGAAGAAGGGAGTGGGGAAGAAGACCCTCCTGCTAGCCCTTCAGATTCCACTTCTCTCTGCTCAGGAAGAGGTAGGCTTCGTCCTCCAACTCCTTCGGGACGTAGTCTAGCATTATCCTGGCGTCCCTGATGTTTTCCCTAACGCTTTTTCCCAGGGCAACCTGGTTCTTCCCCAAGAGTTCGAGGATAACTTCGATTATGCTCTCTCTGACGGCTTTTTCTGCGAAGAGCCTCTTTCCCCCAAGCCACACCCTCTCGTTCTTCCGGTAGAAGTCCAGGCCCCTCTCGGTGAAGAACTCGGGTCCGGGCTTTATCCTCACCCTCTCCCTTTCCCTCCTGTCCACCTCCAGCATTATGAACGCTTTGCCGCCCTCATGCCCAACGTTCCAGCCAAGGATATTGAAACCCTCCCTTGAGAGGGCCCTCTCAAAGCCCCGCGCACTCCTTTCCAGCTGGGGGAGCAGGATGTCATCCACCAGGTCTGGGGCCCCAAAGACCAGCGTCACGAGGTGGCTTCCCTTCCTCCTCAGCTCGGAGAGATAGTTTCCTCTTTTCCTGCCTCTTGGGAAGAAGAACTCCTCGGCCGGATTTTCCAGAAACTGACGTGCCCTGAAGTAGAAAAAGCCATAGCGCTCCCAGCCCAGGTTTGCCGCGACGTTTCTCCTCGGGTCAACCGGGTCGATGACGATCAGGGGCCTGTCGGCCTCGGCCTCACGCCTGACGGTTTTCATGGCCGTCTCATGTTCCCGCTTGAGCCAGTTTCCGGGATCTATTATCTTCTGCCTCAGCATGAAGTCGGAATTTTTGAGAACTTCGAGGAAGGAGCCGTATTTGATGACTAGTATCTCGGCCAGGTATCCCGAAAAGCCCCGGATGTATATCTCGCTCCCGTAGGCGTTTATGCCCTTCAAAAAGCGCTTGAGGAGCCTCACCTCGTCGTTCCTGCCCCTGAGGTTCTCAAGGACCCAGCGGTTGTGGAGTATCGAACGGTCCACGGCCGTCTTCACGTCCCGCCAGCTCCCCACGTCGTAGCATGGAACGAGATCAACCTTCACGCCCCTGTACAGGGCCCTAACGTAGGGATGTTCGGCGTAGGCGATTTCGTAGGAGCCGAGCCTCTCTGCGATGGCCCTGCCGAGTTCCAGACCCCTCTCCCTGAGCTCTTTCAGGGGGGTATCGAGGGGGAAAGCTAAGAAGAGGTCAACGTCGTGGTCTCCGGCCAGGTATGTGTCCTTGGCGAGCGAGCCAACGAAATAGGGCTTAACGTCGAGGCCCAGGCTTTCGATGGTTTCTTCAGCTATGTCCTCCAGTTCCCTCATCAGGCCCTCCACGAAGGCCCTCTCCTCGTCCGTCGGGCGTATTCTCTGGAGAACCTTCTGGAGTACGGCCTCGACGTCCATTTCCACACCTCACTCGGCCAGCTCGAACCTTGCAACTGTCTCGTAGATCGGCCCTTTCGGCGTCAGCGTGCTCTTCTTCAGCTCTATGGCCTCAACATCAAACTCGCCGAAGTCTTCGTTGGCGAGGTCTTTGAGCGCCATCGCCAGCTCCAGTTTGTCCCTCACAAACTTGACGCGGCCGATGGTTATGTGGGCGACAAAGTCTTTCTCCTTCTTGAAGCCCAGCCGCCTCATCTCCCGCTCAACGTCCTTCGCTATCGCCTTTATGCCCTCGTCGTTCTCTATTCCAGCCCAGATGACGCGGACGTAGTTAGGGTTCGGGAAGATGCCTATCCCCTTCACCCTAACGCGGTGCTTCCTGTGCTTCTTTGCTATCTCCTCCAGCGCCCTTTTGACCTCTTCTGCCGTTATCTCGTCAATCTCCCCAAGGAACTTGAGCGTGACGTGGAAGTTCTCGCGCTCGACGAACTTTATCTTTGCTGATTTGCCCCCTATCCTTTCCTGTGCCTTCAGAAGGTTGTCGCGAACTTCGTCGCTAACCTCAATGGCTATGAACGCCCTCATATCACCACCTGAGAAAAGCTGGGGGAGGGGGTTAAAGAGGTTTTCGTGTTCGTTACCCGTACGTTGGATTCGATTCTACACCGTCCCATACCACTCCCGATAAATGGCCTTTGAAATCCTGAACACCTTCTTGAGGTTTGCTGTTGGAGTCTGACCCCCTCCCGCCCGGAAGGGCGAAGGCTTTCAAATGAAATCACAGCATCTTTGAGCGCTCAGTTCTGGGTGAGTGCATTGCCAGAGTACACGAGGATTAAAATCATGAAAATGAAGAAAATGGATGCTCATTGGTTAATCTTACTCCTTTGGGAACTTACTGCTCTCTTACGCCGTTAGGATTAAACTCGACCCCGAATTTCAGTGTGCCTGTAGGGATAATCATCCGATTGGCGATGTTAAACTTTGCACTGGCCTCAAAGAATAGCCGGGCTGTGTTCGGCTTGGAGACAACGATAACGCTGGGGTTTGCATCGAGGATTATTCCATAAGCTGGTCTTGAGAGGCGTCCACTTCCAATCTTCTTTACAAAGTCGTAGTGAATGAACTCAACGTTCCTTCCAATCTCGCGACTCTTAACCTTCCACCTAAACGTGATGCCGTCGTTGGTTTCTTCACTTGTTGATGCAGAGGCGGAATAACTTAGCAAGTTTCCTTCCACGTTTATTGTTGAAGTGTATGAGTAGTATTTTTTAGGTCCCCCATCCATTTTTGGTAGCCACTTGCTTATCCATATTTCTGAAAGGGGTATTCTGTCCGGAACACTTATGTCGACGGTCATCTCATCAACGGCTATGTCGCTCCTCTTGGGATTGCCTGACTGATAGATTTCCACAAGGTAGTATTTCATTCCCGATGTCGTGGGGACGTAGCTGAATTCTGCCGTTATCCCCATCTCCATTGTGGTTCCAACGGAGGTCTTTTTCCATGTGACTGCCCCAATGTCGGCCCAATCTCGGGTTCGTCCCATTATCGATATCTTCCTGTGTGCCGGCCTCTGCGAGAAGTGCTTTGCTTGTTTAATGAAGTCCCTTAGGACGGTCTCCTTTTTTACTGGTCCCTCTACTATGTAGTAATATGTCCTACCGTTGGTATCCCGGTATAATCCCACGAACGTTACTTGAGATAACCCCTGGCTGGGGACTATTCTCAGCGTCAGGTTTTTGTGATTCATCTCCGCCAGGGCTTTCACTGCATCCTCCCCGTAAAAGTACATCATTTTGCCCATTGGGATTGGAAGGAGTTCAATGTCCAACGTATCTTTGTTAGATTCCTTTGCCCCTTTCGCGGATATATTTGTTCCAGCCGCTGTCACCCCGACCATCAGCAGTCCCAACAGGACTGCTAATAGTGGCCTCCACCGCAAGTGGTTCACCTCCTTATAGTTTTCGCATTACTATTTGGATAATTTATCTCTTATAAACTTTTCCTTTTACCAATTATAATTATCTTTTCTTTTTTTTTAAGTATGAATTTATTCTAATTTATATTTTCCTTTTAGAACCGTTCAAAAGAAGCTTGAGTAAAAGAGTTGCATATCGATGCAAAGGAAGTGTGGGAAAACAAAACTTCACTCCCTCACAACAACCGGGAACTCCTCCCAGGGGAAGACTATCCACTTGTCGGTGCGGAAAACGTAGAAGTCGGGAACCACCTTTGTCCAGGGCTTCATGCTGAGGCAGGCGATTCTAACGTCTTCCGCGCCGGCCTTCCTGACCTCCTCGATGACGACTTCGAGGGTCTTCCCCGTGTCGCTCACGTCGTCGACGATGACCACTTTTTTTCCCTCCAGTGAGCCGTGGAGGGGTATCGTTACGACCGGCTTCTCCATCCTTTCGTCGATGTCCTTGTAGAACTTGACGTCGATGACCTTGACCTCCAGGTCGCCGAGGATGTGGCTGAGCCTCACGGCCGGAATGAGTCCGCCCCTCGCGACGCCGACGATAACGTCTGGTTTATAATCCCTCAGCCGGTCTGCGAGCGCGAAGATGGCCCTGTCAATCTGCCACCACGTGAGATAGACTTTGTCCATGACAACACCTCCGAATACCCAGTGTTTGGGTGAAACCTAATTAAGGCTTTCGTCTGAGTGGCAGAAGTTAAAACCTTTGGCTTAAAAAGGATGTGTTGACAGGAAAATGTTGAACAGAAAAGGGGGATGAAGCGGCGTCAGCTTATCACGCACTTGCTCCAGCCGCACCTCGGGCAGGTTGCGCAGCCGCTCTCCATCCTCAGCTCGACGAGTTCGCCATCGCTTTCGTAGCAGACCGGGCAGTACGCAACGCCGAGAAGCTCCGTTGCCTCTTTTGGAACGTTGGGCTTCTCCGCGTGGCGCGGGGGGTCGTGCATCGGTTTTGCCGCAACCGGCCCGCTTATTGAGAAGGTCATGCCGGCACTCTCGGTTTTCTCCTTCCCGTTGGTGCCGTTGAGTATGGCCTCGACGTTGATGAACTTTGAGAGCCACGGCTCGGCCTCAACGACGGCCTTGAGCTTCTCGACAGCGTACCTGCTCGGCTTGGCCTTGATGCGCTGCTTCTTCTCGCCCTCAACGCTGTAGACCTGCACCGAGAGCGAGCCGTCGCGGTAGACGGTTATGCCCTTACAGCCGAGCTTGTAGGCGAGCAGATAAGCCGCCTTGACGTCCTCCACCGTTGCATCGTTGGGCATGTTGATGGTCTTGCTCGCGCTGTCGGTGAGCCAGAGCTGGATGTTCGCCTGGGCCAGTATGTGGTCGAGCCAGTGGATGTCCATCGAGGTGACGAAAATTCTCTGCATGTCCTCTGGAATCTCCTCAAGCCCCTGGATCGAGCCGTAGTTGTCGCTTATCTTCCTGAGTATCTCGTCGCTCCAGAGGCCGCGCTTCTTCAGCTCCGCCTCGAAGACGGGGTCAACGTAGTAGAACTCGCCGACGGTGACGCTCTTCTTGTAGACTAACGCGAATATCGGTTCGATTCCGCTGGAGGTGTCCGCTATCATTGAGACGCTTCCCGTCGGTGGGCAGGTGGTTGTCATTCCGTTCCTAACCCCGAACTTTTTGACCTCCTCGGCCAGCTCGTCCCACGGCAGGTTCCATATCTCGCGGTGGTAGAAGCCCTCGACCGGGAGCTCACCGTCTTTGTAGGCGGACTTTTCGTAGAGAGGGAACGGCCCGCGCTTTTTGGCGGCCTCGACGGAGTATTTGTAGGCGTAGAACGTGAGGTACTCGGTTGCCTTCCTCATGAAGTCGTAGCCCTCTTTGCTGTTGTAGGCTATGCCCAGCTTGAAAAGCGCGTCCGCTAGACCCATCATTCCGACGCCTATTCTCCTCGTGAGCTTGGTGTTCCGGTCTATCTCGGGGAGAGGGAACTTGTTGACGTCGATGGCGTTGTCGAGGTACTTGGCGACCTTCTGAATGACATAGGCGTACTCGTCCCAGTCGAAGTACGGCTGGCCTTCCTCGTCGTACTTCACGAACTTTGCGAGGTTGATCGAGGCCAGATTGCACGATTCGTAGTCGTAGAGCGGCTCTTCCCCGCAGTTGTGGCTCATAAAGCCGTTGCTTATGTAGCTGTGCTTTTCTGGAACCGTGAAGTCGTAAACGAGCTCTTCTCCGAGCACCTCAATGCTCTCAACGGTAACGATGGGCTCGTCTCTCTTGGTCTTCTTGAGGCTGAGCTTCTTCATTTTGTAGCCTTCAAAGCCAATCTTCTCCGCGAAGAGCTTTCTGCTGTAGTTGGCTATGACCAGCTCGTGGTAGCCCTCGCTCTTGTAAGTCCTCTCCTCGCCGTCCTTGGTGGTGTATTTGAACTCACTCGGGTACGGCCTTTCGTAGAGCTTGGATAGTATCCCGAAGAGCAACAGGAGGTCCTGAACTTCCCTGAGTAGCTCGCGGTCTTTGGAGGTGAGCCTTATTGCCTTGTCGTTGTCCACATAACCATCGGCGCTGAAGAGACCCTTGAGGAAAGCCGCTATTTCCCTCGGCTTTAACCTGAAGACGACTTCAGGAACGCGCTTGTCGTTGGTTTTGACTATGCTCTCAATCCACTCGTAGGCTTTTCCTCTAACGCCGAGCTTAATCTGGTTGCCGTAGCGGTGAGGCTCGGCTTTGATTCCGAAGTGTTTGACCAATATCTCCATGACCCTCCCGGCTATATCCTCCTCTTTTTCGGCGTTGAAGTAGAACCATGCCCTCTTGTCGTTCGTGTTGAGGTAGCCGTCTCCGATGAACCACCCGAGGACGAAAGCCAAGTCTTCACCGATGCTCTCGCTTCCAAACTCGTCTCCAACTTCAAATCTCGGCAGGAGTATCTCGTCCCCCTGCTTGAGCTCTCCGACCTCTTTCCAGCCTTCCGGCGTCATCAGCCTGTGGTCGAGGGTTGCCGTTATTTCGTATCCCTCTTTTGTCTTCACCCTTGCGACGGTCTTCCTGCCGACCTTCCAGACGTACGCGGGAAGAGCCACGGGGTCGGCTATTACAAGCTCGCCGCCATGGGCGGTTCTGTACTCGACCCTCTCTTCCCCTGGCAGCAGGACTTCGATGGAATATGCGTAGGGTTCTCCTCCTTCGGTTATTCCTTCAACGGCAACTGCTTCCTTCTTTCCGCGTTCTTTTGCCATGCTGAAGAGCTCTTGGGCCCTTATATATCCCTCCGGGGTCAGGACTCTAGTGTCACCGACGACACACGGATTGGTCGCGCGGATTTTTTCGCCCTTTGCAGGCTCCAGAACGTTCCTCCTGTTGATGACGTCGAAGAACACCACACCTGGGTCCGCCTTTGCCCACGCCATGTAGGCGAGTTCCTCAAAGAGGCTCTTGGGGTCTATCTCCTTGACTCTCTCGCCGGTTCTCGGGTTCACGAGCGGATAGCGCCTGCCCTCCTTTAAAGCCTCCCAGAAGTCCTCCCAGATGCCGACGCTGATGTTGAAGTTGCTGAGCACGTTGGTTCCGGTGTTGCGCTCCTTGGCGTGGATGAACTTCTCTATGTCCGGGTGCCAGACCTCAAGGATTCCCATGTTCGCGCCCCTTCTTACTCCCCCCTGCTTGATGACGTCGCTGACGGCGTCGATGAGGTGCATGAAGGAAACGGGTCCGCTGTTGGAGGTGTAAACTCCGTTTCCAGTGAGTAGATGGACTTCCTCGACTTGGAGGTCATAGACATGGCGCTTTCCAAGGGGCTCTATCTTTGTTATCCTTGTTGGATAGAGTTTCGAAAGCATTTCAAAGTACTCTATCTCTTCCTCGTCGAGTCCAAGCTCGTCATTCAGTTCGAGCACTTTCCTTATGAATGCCCTGTGTGTGACCTTTGAGTTGTAGGACAAGAGCTTGTAGTCTCTCTGTATCTTTGCTCTTACCTCGGGGCTCTTTATGCGGTAAATCGCGTTGAACGGGAACGAGAACTTCTTGTTCTTGCCGTTTTCTTCCAGTGTCTCAATGGCTTTTTCCGCGATTTCTGATAGCTTGATGGATTCTTTCAGGGCAGTTATGGCCATAATCTTCATATCCTTCGTCTGAACTCTAAGCGTATACACTGTTCTGTGGTTCTCCTGGGGAGGTTTGTATTCCTGTATGCTTGTGACTATCCCCAGGGCCATGAAAAGGAGCTGGGCGTCCTTTATGAAGTCCCTGGAAATTGATTTGAGCGCTATTCTATAGTTATGGTCAAGGGCTCCATCCCCGTCGAAGAATCCCGCAAGGAAAGAGGCCATAACCGACGGTGGGCTCCTGAAGATGGCCTCCGGCACGCGTATGTTTTCGGGTTTGTCCTTTGAAAGACCGTTTGCTTCGAGGAACCTGACTATCTTTGTTGAGGGAATGACGAGTGTTATCTTGTGGCTTTCTTCGTTCAGGAATTCCTTGGGTTCAAGTCCGAACAGCTCAACGAAGTATCTTTTAACTTTCTCCTTTATCGCCGTTTCGCTCTCGTTCAGGTAGATTTCTATCTTGGAGTTCTTTCTCTTCCCGTTCTCGAAGTGGTGCCTCACGTGGCCGTCCGCGTGGATTATGCCGAGGAGATACGCAAACTTCTCGTCCAGTACCCCTGGGAGGTTTACGTCGTAACCTTTTGCCCTGGGTTCAACGCTGGTGTCCAGCTTAACGTAGTCCCTGCCATCCCATTCTGGAGCGAGGATGTAAACGTAGTCCCCGACTTTTAGTTCTCTGAGTGGTTTTAGCAGGGGTTTTCCGTTCTCGTCGAAGACTAAGAACTTATGGTCGTCCGTTACCTTTAGCTCGTAACCGTCCTCGGTAACAACCCTGAAAACCTCCATTTCACCGTTGTCATAGACCTCGATGATTTCCTTTAAGCCTTCATGAGTCACGATTCTTGGCGTCTCTCCTTTGACTATTTCTTTGATGGGGATGAATCCCCTCTCCGTAAGAATCCTTGTGTCTCCTGTAAAGCAGGCAGCTCCGGCAGTAGAGCCGACGAAATCACCCTCAGGACGGAGTTTGGAGAAATTAACTCCAGTACCCCCACCCATTTTTTGTATCATGGCCACGTCGTGCGCTGCCTTCATTATGCTCTCCATGTCGTCCTCTATCGGCACGACGAAGCACGCCGAGAGCATGCCGAGCGGCCTGCCGGAGTTGATGAGCGCCGGTGTGTTCGGCATGAATATCTGGCTCGTCATCAGCCTGAAGTACTCCTCTACCTCGTCCTCGTAGCGGTCGAAGGCGCCGTTTTCGAGCATCTTTATTACATCGTCGATTGGGACTTTCATCTGGCCCTTCTCGGCCAGCTCGCGGTAGAGGTTGAGGAGCCTCTCTAAGTGGTACCTGTTGAGCTTGAACCTTCCGATGGAGAGCTTCCCGTCGTACTCATCGAGGGTTCTCAGGTGTTCCTCCACCCTGCTCAGGTCCTGCTCGTGGTTTCCCTCCCTATCAAAAATCCTCTCGTCGTAGAGCAGGTCCGGGATGACCGAGAGAACCGCGACGCGCTCGAAGAGCTCCCTGGGGCTCTCAACTATCTCTCCCTTCTCGTTCTTTATCAGGTAGCGTGAAGCCAGAACGCGGAGGGCGTTGATGGAGAAGCGCTTGTCTATCTCGTCCAGCTTGTCCTTGTTTAGGATTTTCTTCTTCTCCTCGCGGATCTCGGCCTTCTTCTTACGGTAGAGGATGTAGGCTTTTGCGACGTCGAAGAGGCCGGCGCGCATAAGTTCCAGCTCGACTATATCCTGGATGTTCTCTATGTGGGGAACCTGGCCATCGTACAGGTCGTTGACTCTCCTGACTACCCTCCTGACTACCCTGTTGAGGAGCTTCTCGTCGCGGACGCCTACTTCGAGCATTGCCCTTTGTATAGCCCATTTTATACGGTCTTTATCGAATGGAACAATTCTGCCGTCCCTTTTCATCACTTTTTCAACCGGCATATAAACACCCCTGACGTACAGCTGTTTATCGTTGCCCCCATTAGTAGAAGCATCAGCAGAACTCTATGCCGGCCACTCCTACATATACCTTACCCCATTACAGGTTGCCGAGGTGACGAATTTATGCCCTGAACTTTGCCTTCGGGGTAAATGGATAGAAAAGGAAGATGTCGGATAAGTTATCCAAATGTTAAAGCCCCTCGTAGACCAGTTTGAGCCTGTAGGCGTGTTTGAGCTCTTCCCCTGCCATCATTTTGAAGATGTGTCCTAAAGAGCCGTCCAGTATTTGGGAGAGCCTCGTGTAGAGTTCATATGCATGTTTCTCCCTCACGAGGGCTTCAAGGATCAGCTCCTCAAGGCTCGTTGGCTCCGCCCTCTCGTCGCTCAGCATGGGTTCGATGGAGAGGGATTCGAGGTAGTCTATAACCGCGGTTTCCTCCAGCGTTCCCTCGGAGAGCATCCCCTCCAGCGTTTTCCTGTGCCTCAGCTCCTCCTCTGCCATCAGCTGGAAGGTTTCCACGAGTTCGGGTCTCTCGAAAGTGGCGAAGGTCTCACCGAGCTTGTGGAGGTTGTAGAGTTCGTTCTCCTGCCATATGAGCCTCTTTAGGAGTTCCTGAAGCTTCATTCCGAGGCCTCCATGAGGGTCTTCATGTAATCTAGCAGCTCCTTAACGCTGGGGAGGGCGAGGTCGGGCTTTATGCCGGTTTTTTCAACATCATTCAGTGTGTTCACACCGGTTAGAACCATCACCGCCTTCATGCCGAAGCGCTTGGCGAAGGCTATGTCGGTGTCGAGTCTGTCCCCCACCATCCAGATTTCATCAGCTTTGAGCTTGCTTCTCGCTACCTCGTAGGCCGGTTCGTTGGGTTTGCCTATTATCAGAGGTTCAACGTCGGTTGATGCTTTCAGCGCGGCTATTATCGAGCCCGCGCCGGGGTAGATGCCCTCCTCGGCGGGATATGTTGTGTCGGGGTTGGTGCCGATGAACCTCGCGCCGTTCCTTACAGCCAGCGTGGCGTACTTGAGCTTCTCGTAGGTTAAACCGGGGTCGAGGCCGACGACGACGTATTTTGCTTCCCTCCAGGCGCCTTTTCTGGCTTCATCGACGCCAACGATTCCCCAGCCGAGGCGCTCCATCTCCCTGTGAAGTCCCTCTCCCCCTATGACAAAAACCTTCCCTGGTTCAAAGTGTTTTTCCATGTAGAGCCTCGTGGCGAGGCCCGAGGTGACTATGACGTCCTCCGGGACGTTGATGCCCATCGAGAGGAGCTTCTCGCGGTACATAGCGGGGTCTTTGGTGGAGTTGTTGGTCAGGAATATGAACGGAACGCCCATCCCCTTCAGGAAGTTTATCAGCTCCCTGGATCCCTCAATGGGTTCGTTTCCTCTGTACAGAACACCGTCCATGTCGAAGATGAGGGCGATTTTTCTCGGCATGGAAAAAAGAATGGAGAGAGGGTTTAAAAGCTCACTGCTCCGCGCTGAGCTTCATGTTGACGAGAACCCTGTCGGTCTGGCACTCGTTGCCTGCTTCCTTTGAGAACTCCACCGTCATCGTGACCCTAAGTCTCTCTCCCTCTCTGAGGGGTTTGTCGATGAGGCTTACCCCCTTTCCACCGAGTTCTTTCAGGCTCCTGCCCCTCACAGAGTCGACTGTCCATGAAACCCGGCCGAGGTAGACCCTCAGTTCCTTCACTATCAGGTACCCGCTGAGTTCCCCTACGTCTGTCGTGTTGTCCACGGCCTTCTCCGCCGGGCTCATCGTACCCTCCTCAAGGTCTCTGATGTACAGGGTCATGGTCAATCTTGAGACGTCGACGTCGCCCCTGTTCTTAACGTAGAAGCTGAAGGTTCTCTCTTCGCCCGGCTTCAGGTCCGAGAACTCAAAGAGTTTGGCATCGTTGTAGAACTTGCTCCCGTCCTTACTTATGGCTATGTCAAACTCCCCCGAGCTTATCCCATTGTTCTCGGAGAGGGCGGTGTCGGTGAAGAGTGACTTGGCCGGCCCGGCGAGCACCAGGATCGCTGCGAGGACTCCGACTGCTACAACTCCTGCATGTTTCATCTGCACCACCTTCAATGGTATTCTGAGATGCTTACGTGGGGAGGGCTTATAAAATTTTCTTCAAAAATAGTAAAATTGGTCATGGCCTCACGTTGATGTTGAGCTTAAGGGACTGGATGGTCCCGTTAACTGCCTTCAGAATGAGGTCCCTCGCGGGGGTTTCTGCGTAGTTGCCGTCGGGAGGGGCAGGGGGAAGTTCTGGCGGTTCGTCCTTGAAGATTAGGAACCACACCTGCCACTCGCCGGGCTCCCCTATGCTGAAGGTGTAGTTGGTCTCGAACTGCGGTGTCCAGTTGCCCTCGATGTTCACGGGAACGCTCGGCAGCGTCACGTTGAACCAGCCGGGCAGTGGGTACATCTCGTGGATTACCGTTGTGTTGGTCGTGCTGTCCCACGTTAGGTTCACCAGCCATATCTGGACGTAGTAGGTTACGTTGCGGTGCTCATGGTTGACTATACCGATTATTACCGTCCCGTTCTGGCCCACTTTAAGGTCTGTGGGGTAGTTGTCGGCTATTCCATCCGGGCCGAGGATGTAGAACTCGGTGAAGGCCTCACCGGGTTTGGGGTGGGTTACCACATAGGCCAAGGTTCCGATGGATGTGATTATGGCGATTATCAGGATGACCGTCAGTGCCTTGTCAAGTTTGCTTGAGTTCTCCCATTCGAGTTCTTCCTTGATTCGCTCGATGGTTATCCAGGGAATCCACGGCTCAAACGCCTTCGAACGGCGGTATATTGCTATGATGGCGAAGATGATGTTGAAAATTGTGAGGCTGATGAGTATCGGGATGAGCCTTATACCCCAGGGGGTATAATTTAGTCCAAGACCTATAAGCGGGACTATCGCTATGCTCAGACCGAAGCTGAGGGCCAGCCGTTCGAGGTTGTCCAGCTCTGGCCGGTTGGGGAAGAGGGCGGTTATGAATACGTAGCCTGGGAAGAAGAGGACGAAGGCCAGCCCTAAAGCCTTCCTGAGAAGACTGTCGGGGGCATAGAATATGAGGAGGTTGAGGATTATTGAGAGGGCGATGGCCGCCAGCAGATCCCAGTGTTTTCTGGGGTTCATTTTATCACCTGGGTAGAGTGAAAGCGGGGGATTTAAAACGGTTTTCGTGGGTTGTATGACTCCCTTCTTCGCCGATACCTGTTTTAATCCGTGAGAGTTACTTTTCAGTATTATCCCGGGAGGTCTTATCTGAGACGTAATATGCCAAAAGGTATTTATAGACCAAATGCGTAACAGACAAAGTATTGGGGAATTCCCAAGGAACTAACCTGCATTTATTATGGAGTGTCTCTCGCGAAATATGGAGGGATAGTTAATGAGACTGGAACGAATGCTGGTTATGTTTATGGGCGTTCTTGTGCTTGTTGGAATGGCGGGGGCAGTTAGCGCCGTCGGTTCGGGTGCAGCGATTAAGATTGAAAATGTGAGCGGTGCGTATGCATCCAACACCTCAATTACCAGTTACGATGCATACAGCGACAACTTCTCCATCCGGTGGGAGGCGTACTTTAACAATACCGCGTACACGATGGTTGCCACACCACTCCTTGTTAACTTCACTAATGGTTGGATCGCTGCTATGGGAATAATCTTTAACGCTACTACTGACAATGTGTCTTTGGTCTACGGGGTCTGGAATGGCAGTAATACCTCGCAGGGATATGGAGGTAGCTATGATATCCCCAACGACGTTGAATTCTTCAATTCTTGGCATGTTTATAACATTACCTTCGTTCCCAGCTCGCCTTACGGACAATGTCTGTATTTTAAATATGACGATGTCCAGTTGGGATACCTGAACATCCCCTGTGTCCCAGTTAACTGGGTAGCTTCGGCGAACCTGGTGGCGGCCTATATGAACAACGCCTCGCCCGTTGGGGGGCAGATGTACGTGGACAATATCCAAGAGATTCACGGGAATACTGTGGTTGCGGATACCACACTGGAATCTGGCAACGACTATTTCAATGAGCTGTATGCGGCATCCTGGGTTGGGGCGGTGCCATTCTTCAGCAGTTGGGTTTCAATGGCCGCACTGACCATCCTTGTGGTGTTTGGTGTTCTGCGGTTCTCCAGAAGGCAGTGAGTTCTCTGTTCATCTTTTTTTGTTTGAACCTTCTTTTGAGTTTGAACGTTTCAGAATCAACCACCAATAAGCGAGGACGTATACAACGAACATTAAATCCCCCAAGTGTGAGTGAAAAAGTTCAAGGAAGGGTATTCCACTGTAGTGCCCTATTGCTAGGAGAACGAATATCCTAAGGGCGTTTAGGGGTATTATCCCCAACGCACCTATGAGGAGCAGGGCGGTTTCCTCTCTGCTTGATTCTCTTAGGTACGACAGGAGAATAGATGCCACGACATACAGAACAAACGCGTCCAATCCCGAACAGCCAAAGCCTATTATGATAATGCCGTCATTTATCATTGCGGTGTTGCCGTTCATTGTTATGGGGATGCCGGTGAGGTCTATGAGAACCCGGACTAAAACGGAGGTTACATCCACGAAGACGTTGCTGAGGGCACCAATAGTGGTTCTGAACCATACCGTTTTGGCGGCTATAGCAGTAAACGCTTCGAGTGCAAGAATTCCCAGCGGAACCTTGTTTTCGCTGGTTTCAAGGAACAGGAGGGACAAACCAGCGAGGAAAAATGCATGGAATGTGGATGGGCTTGAGTACCCCCTGAGGCCCACAATGAGAAACACCGGTGCGGTGATGATTAACACGATGCCGGCTATAGTCTGGAAGTTGAGTTCAACCCTTCTGCCGCGGGGATTTTTCTTTGCCGTGTTGAGGGTTAATATGTAGAGCAACCCCATGTACACGGTGAACGGGGTTTTGTAGATTACAAAAAGGATGCCCGTCAGTATCAGGGCGGCTGTTGTTATGGCCTCAGTCCTTCTCACGCAGGGCCACCTCTAAGAATTCCGCCTCTTTTCTCTCGGCTAACAGCAGGAAGATGAGCCCCACTCCCAGTATGACCAGTGCCTGTGCCGCGGGGTCGGACAGTCTCTCCCTGCCCGTGTACAGGAGAAGAACTGAGCCGACCAGCCAGCCCACGAGGTACGCGAGAGCTTTCCCGAAATTCCTGTGGAGGGTGTAGAGTGTCACCCCCACCAGGATGATTATGAAGGTGTAATCGTTGAGCGCCGAGGCGGTGAGAACTCCCGATACTGCTAGAGTTTCTTTTTCCACTTCAATTCCCCTCAGGACTTCGTCGAGGGCAAGAAGTATGGATGATCCCGTTATCACTGCAACCTTCAGTCCAGCGCCCTCGTAGATGGACGTGCTGGGCAGGGTTGCGGCCAGGGCGATTGTGTAGGCGTAAAATCCTATCAGGGCTGCGTTTCGGCTCCTCAACCTCAGGGCGTAGGCTGGGATAATCAGCAGGAACATGGGGTTTCTCAGCGTTACCGCTGCGAGTATTGATGCCATGAGCCCTATCATAGTTTTCTCACCACCCTGGGGAGCAGGTCGCTTGGTCCGACTTCGATTACTTTGACCCATCCCATCACTTTCTTCATGGTTCTTTTTCTTTCGTGGTATGCCGTGTAGAGTGCTTCCAGTTGTTTCTCGCTGAGCTCTTTTTTGCTCGCGAACAGTACCGGATTGGGATACAGCAGGACAGCTTTGCTTCCTTTCCTGCGCAGGAGTTTGGAGGCGGTTATAACCTCTCCCGGATGAAGGCCGAGATCGTCGACGATAATCACGTAGGCGCCGGTTTCGACGTTCATAGCGGCTTTTACGATTCCCGGTGCAGGTGAGCCCCGTTTTATTTTGAGCGCCAGTTTTCCCAGGTTGGACTGTGGTGAGAGTGATGCTGGCCTCAGCGGCGGCAGGCCTTTCTCCTCTGAAAGGTTGAGTTTCGATGTGACGATTAGCGGGTCTTCTGCGTGTTCGAGCATCTGAACGACTCCAGTGTCGTCATATGCGATGACCTTAACTGTGTGCCCGAGTTTTTTGAAGTATGCGGTCAGCTGGGTTATTATGAGAACCAGATAGTCTATTTTGCCCCGCTTGATCTCGCGCCGGAATTTTCTGTCAACGTTGACTAGGAGGTACACATCACTTAGGGTCTCACGTTTGAAGACCCTCACTATAAGGGTCTGGAGTCTTGAGGTTGCTTTCCAGTCTATTTTGGTTATGTCGTCTCCGGGCAGGAATTCCCTAAGTTCCTCAAAGTCAAGAACTTCGGAGCCCACTCCCAGTGCCTTCTCCGTTTCTGCCAGGGCATCCACTTGGTGTTTTTCACTCATGGCCTCGCGTATGCTCCTTGGGGAGGGAAAGACCGTTATCTTTCCCTGCTCTTCAACGGGGAATTCCCTCATGAAAAAGCCCAGGGAATCTTCAAAAACGGCTTTTGCCCTGAGTTTGACGTGTCCTTTGGATTGGGGGATGAGGGTCTGCGTGAGATACTTTCTCTCCCGCGGCTTGAGTTCCACACTTAGTTTTCTGGCAAAGACGTCCCTTGCGGTTTCCTCCACATGGACGATTCCCGCTGTGCTGGATTCATTGATGACCCTTACCTGGGCTTTAAGCGGCTCTTTCTCCATTCCCCTTGGGGGTACTTCCCTTGTTATCCTTACCTTGGGGTTAAACGCCAGTCTGGCCAGGGCGTAGTGGCCCATTATCAATGCTGCCATCACAGCCGTAGCTGGACTGCCGGTTAGGTAAGCGGCCGCTCCGGTCACGGCCGCCAGCGAGAGTACTACCTCGGCTCTCTTCATCCCGTTGGCACCTCTACCTTTTCCAGGGCTTCCCTGACGATATCCTTCCCGTTCGTCCCCTCGACCTCGTACTCCGGTCTTACGACTATCCTGTGGGACAGTATATGGATGGCCAGTTCCTTAACGTCGTCGGGGATAACGTAGCCCCTTCCCTCAAGGTATGCCTTGGCCTTGGCTGCGTAGAGAAGGTGCTCCCCGGCCCTCGGTGATGCACCCAGGATTACCCTCTCGTCGAGTCTGGTCTCTTGGAGAATCCTGTAGATATAGTCTATTATGGCATCGCTTACGTGGATTTTCATGACTTCCCTTCTTGTCTGAACCAGCTCACTGCTCAGGACTACCTGATTTGCCTCGGTGAACTTACCAAGGTTTTTTCTTTTGAGCATTGCCTTCTCACTTTCCTCGGGCAGGTACGTTAGGTCTATTTTCATCATGAAACGGTCTACCTGAGCCGTTGGAAGCTCGTAGACGCCTTCCATCTCGACGGGGTTCATCGTGGCCAGCACAATGAACGGCTCTGGGAGCTTTAGCGGTATGCCCTCCATGCTGACCTGTCTTTCTTCCATTGCCTCCAGGAGGGCGCTCTGGGTCTTGGGAGATGCACGGTTTATCTCGTCAACTAAAACAACATTGGCAAAGATTGGGCCTTTTCTTATCTTGAATTCTCCCTTGCGCATGTCGTAGAACGTGTGTCCTATGATGTCCGCCGGGAGAAGGTCCGGGGTCATCTGTATCCTTGAGAACTTCAGGCCGAGTGTCTTGGCGAAGTTCCTGCTGAGGGTAGTCTTTGCTATGCCGGGCACTCCCTCAAGCAGGATGTGTCCTCCGGCTATCAGTGCTATTGTCATCAGCTCGACGGTTTTCTCCATTCCCACGAGAGCTTTCCCCACTTCACGCTGTATCTTTTCCAGTATCATTTTCAATCACCCATTCTTTCGAGCATTTCCATAATCTCCCCTTTGTCCCAGCCCCGCTCCTTAGCGAGGATCAGGGCGAGTTCTTCGGGACTTTCAGTTTTCCTAAAGAAGCGTGAAAGATAACGCCACATAACCCTCCAGAGTGCCGTGAATACCCCAATCTCCTGGAGAAGGATTAGGGTTGCCACAATCAGTATTAGCTTTAAGGCTTTCTCTCTTGGCAGGAATCGGGTTATCGTAATCGTGCCCGCGGTGTACAGGTTGAAGTCCGGATGGTGTGCTTCATCGAAGTAGAAGGTATCCGCCCCGAGATATTCGATTAAGTTCCTTAAGAACGGCTCGTTTTCGTCGTAAAGCTGGTTTATTAGTATGTCCGGGTCGGATATTATGATTATCTTTCCTTCACCGTACCGCACTTCGGTCATGATGGGGAACATTCTCCTGTGGAAATTGACCATCGCCATCTTGCTCGCGTACGTCTCGCCCTTTCGAGTCACGAGTATCGCCGAGGGGTCGTTAGTCACTATCTTCGTCACGTTTCTGGCCAGGAAGGGATCCTCTATCCTGACCGAGACTATGAGCCTGTCGTCCCCTTCGTAGAAGAAGTCTCTGAGCGGGTATTTGGATATCCTCGCCGTCACGTTGAGGGCCTTGAGTAGCTCGTTTCCCGTTCCGAAGTCATCCGCTATCAGGAGGGTGTTCCCCCGTTCAAGGAAAAGCCTTATCTGTTCCGTTTCTGCACTGGTAAAGGTCATGTTGGGGCCGATTATCATTAGAACACCGTTTAGTTTGCTGATGTTTGTTGTGTCAAATGTGCCGAGGAGGGGTATCACTTTTTTGCCCTCGTGATACGCCAGTTTTGCAAACTTGGAGGTGCCGTCCCAGTCGGAGTTGAACATGCTGTAGGGCGTTGAGCTTTTGAAGAGGGGAACGGTTAGGGGCATTGTGATGAACGTGAAAATGAGAAGCAGGAGTATCAGGTATTTGACAGTTTTGTTCATCCTGTGACACCCCCCAGGAGCCGTTTAACGCCTCTGTGGAATTCCCTGAGTTCCTCCTCGCTCAGGCTGGTCTCCCCATAAACCGCCTTCTCGTGGAGCAGTGTGACCCTCTCCAGCACTGGATAAAGCCCCCATCCCTTTAAGGTTTTCAGGACCTCCCTCGGCGTCATGCTCTCGTCTATTCCAAACGCCTCATGGAGCTTTTCACGTAGCAGTTTGTACGCCTCCCCAACGTCCTCCGGAACATGAACGTGTTCTTCAATTTGGTAGCCGGATCTATCCACTTGCAGCGGGGGAATCTGTTTGGCTGGTCCTTTTGATTCTGCCCGTTTCTTCTCCAGCGTGAAGATGCCCATCAGGATGAGTGCAAGGATGAGTATTGACAGATATCTAACGGCAGCGCTTTCGGGGGGAACCACCGTCAGAGAGACCGCGTTGGACATTGCCCTCTCGTGGGTTTCACTTCCAGGGAATACGACGTAAACCTTTAGCCTTCCAGCCCTTTCAGGCGTTAGGTTGAAGGCAAAGGTACCGTTTGATGGGACAACTGTAAACGAGGGAGTGTCGTTGACGTATACGGTGAGGGGAGCGCCTAAGGGCGGATCGATTGTGCCCTTAAAGCGGACTTTCTCCCCAGGATTCGCTTCGTCCGGACCGTTCAGGGTTATTGATACTGGGTACTTTTTGAAGATCAGGGTGACCTCTTTTGAAGTTCCCCCGTGAAGTCTGTCTCCAGCGAAGGCTAGGGCTACCCTCAGGCTTTCTGCCCTGTCCGAGAAGTACTCCTTCGAGAACTCCCCCTCGCTTCCTGTTATCAGAGTTTTGTCCCCGATCGTTATGTTTCTTCCCGCTAATGGCTGCCCGTAGTAGTCCACCAGCTTCCCCTTCAGCTTTATAGTGCCCTCGAGGAACGCGGAATAGGTGTCGCTTACGATGAAGAGTGTGGGGATTTTTCTTACCGTAACATTTACCGTGTTTGATTTCCTGCCCGATTGGGTGGCGTATATCCGGTAGGCTCCAAGGGACTCGAACCGGTACCCGATTGAGAAAAATCCCCCCTTTGGTTTGATCGCTAGAAATACCGTTGAGCTGCCGTTGGTCACAACGATAGTGACTGTTCTGTTTTCCGGACATGTTCCGAATATCGTGACTGTTTCGTTGAGAATGGGTGTCCTCTCCGAGACCCCCAGGGTGAACTCTCCCACAGGAGGAACCTTGAGTGCTAGGTTTTTTACCTCTTCGAGTCTCCTCCGGACTCCCTCTGTATTAAACGTGAGGATCTTAGTTCCGTCTCTCAGTTTTATGGGGTCTATGGCATCCAGCAGAGATTCCATGCCCTTCACGGTTCCGAGTATTCCCGCGGCCAATTTTGGGTTTGGATTGTTCTGGAACTGCAGTGTGAGCTGGTCCAAGAGTATTAGCTGTTTGGAGAATTCATAGAACGGGGGGATGACCCGCATAACCGTTAGGTTTAGGCCCCTGTCCTGGTAGTACATGCTTTCCTCTTGGAGAAGTTCCAGCTCCTGAAACGTTGCGTTTGCAAGGGTTAGGGAATAGTTCTCGTTTTCCAGGGCGTATTTTAGTGAATACTCAAACTTTGTAAGAACGTGAGAAAAGTAGTCGTACAAAAACTCGTCTCGCTGGGTGGGGTTTTCAACGGCCTTACCCGCCACCGCTGGAAATGAACCGATTATTATAACCAAGATTATTAAAAGTGACAGGCTCCTCATCGTTATCACATCCATAAGGCATAAAAACCTTTTAAGTTTATTCATCCCCGGTGTTAAAATGGGGCGGATAATCGGGGGCGCTTTAATCGCGGCAGGGGTAATCCTCTGGTACTACGGTGGAACCGGGGGATCGGTCTCCCTTGTTAACCTCGGGATAGGATCGATAATTCTCGGTTTGGTCTCCGTTGCCCTTCCCCTTCATGGAGCCGTGGACAGCGCTGTTCTCCCCCTGGTCTGTGGCCCTTCCTGTGAATTTCTGGGCGCCCTAGAAAAGGACTTGGAGCTCCAGGGGGATCCGATTGTTATCCCTCCCTATGAGAATCTTCCGAAGGGTGCTTTTTTTCTTCCCCGGTCGCGGAATTTCACGATTGGCTTGGGAAGATTCGGTGAGGGCACCGTCTTCGTGACCGGTTCCGAAAGGGAGAGCGGCCTGTTAATAAGCCCTCCCCCAGGATGGGGTCTGGTGGAGTATGCGCTGGAGAACGTGGGTGAGCTTTCGGGAACGGGACTTGGGTACGCTTCGTCTGCCGTTGCGTCTGTTTTGAGTGCACTGGGTCTGGGTTCGGCCGAGGTCTTTGAAGAGGAGGGCAAAATAAACGTCTTCGTTAAGCCCCTCTGCGGGAGCCCTGTGTACGCCGATCCCGTAGTCTCCGCCGTGCTCGTGGGAATAGCCCTGGGAGTGGAGGAGCTCCTGAGGGTGGTTTCTGTGGGGAGGAGTGGGGAGTACCTGAAGATTACTTTAGAACGGCTTGGTGGGATTGAAAAATGGCTATGAGGGAGAACGTTTTTCTGTTCTTTACTATATGGGTTGTTCTCTCTGCCCTGCTCAGTCCGTCTATTGAGATATTCCTCACCGTGGTGCTTATTGGGATACTGATAACCCTGGAGGTAGGGGAGTTCTACCTTCCCCGGGACGTTAAGGACTCCCTGAAATTCTCGGCGTATCTGCTCCTTCTGGCCTTTGCCTTCATCGTGGCAAGAAAAGTGTACGAGGTGCTGAGGTGAACTAGACTCCGGAGAGGAGCTCCCTCACAGTTCTCTCCACCGCTTTGTAGCTGTTGAGCCTCGGACTCCAGCCGGTTTCCTTCGCCTTCTCTATGCTCAGGCGCATGAACTTGACGTCGCCCTTCCAGCCGCGGCCTCCATCGACGCCGCCGGTGAACCGGAACTCCGGCTCCAGGCCCATCCCCTCGCTGACTATCTCCGCTATCTCCCTCACGGTTATCCAGTCGTCGTTGCCGAGGTTGTAGAAGTCGACGGCTTTATCGCTCCCCCTGAAGTGCTCGAAGATGTGGAGCATGCCCTCAACCGTATCGCTCACATGGAGGTAGCTCTTCCTCTGCGTCCCGTCGCCGAGTATCTCAAGCTCTTCCGGGTTCTTCCTGAGCTTGTTTATGAAGTCGTAGATGACCCCGTGGTTCGAGCGTTCGCCTATGATGTTGGCTAGACGGAAGATCAGGGCCCTGAACCCGAAGGTGTGGGCGTAGCCGCTGATTAAAGCCTCGGCGGCCAACTTGGCACCGCCGTAGACGCTTATCGGTTCGAGCGGGGCGTAGTTTTCTGGCGTCGGAATCACGGAAGCATCGCCGTAGACGGTTGAGGAGGAGGTGAAAACGAGGTACCTGGCGCTTGAGCCTCTCATCGCGTTGAGCAGGTTGTAGGTTATCAGCACGTTTGTCTCGTAGAGCAGCTCCGGGCTCTGGGAGCCTATTCTAACCTCCGGGTTCGCCGCGAGGTGGAAGACGACATCGACGCCCTCAACAGCCTCCTCAACGATTCCCGGGTCCCTCATGTCCCCCTCGATGAACTCGAAGCTCTCGTGGTTCAGCCACCGCCTTATGTTTTCCAGACTGCCCGCGCTGAGGTCGTCGAGAACCCTGACGTCCCATCCAAGCTCCATCAGCCCCTCCACCAGGTGTGAGCCTATGAACCCGGCACCTCCCGTAACGAGAACCTTCATTCGTACCACCAAACCCATTGATGTTGTCGGGCTATTAAACTTTGGGGAAAGTTTTTTGTATCCTTCCAACGGAGTTAACCCCATGAAAGTGCACCGTCTCTCAATTCTGGAGCGGGATGCCCTTAAGGGGTGGATAATGACGTACCTTATGTCCCGGGAGGGCATTCCCTTCGCCTACATTCACGGTTCTTTCCCGGAGAACCGTTCTTTTGGAGATGTAGACGTTGCATTTAGGTTTCACGTCATCGGTGGGGAGCTCCTCTTCAGCAGGGACGAAAAGACCGGGTGTGACTTTGAAGAGCGGACCATGAGGGAATACAACGGTTGTTCTCACTATCTCGAACTGTATCGGAGGGAGGCCCTTGGAATACGATAGTTGGGGTGATAAAAAATGAAAGTCCTCATAATGGCCGGCGGCTACGCCACCAGACTCTGGCCCATAACCAAGGACAACCCGAAGGCCCTGCTTCCCGTCGGGGACAGGGTGATACTGGAATACATCCTGGAAAGGGTAGGAAAGCTGGGACTGGAGACCTACATATCAACAAACAGATTCTTTGAGGCTCATTTTAGACGGTACGCCGAGAAGTACGGCGTCGGATTGATCGTTGAGGAGACCCTCCACGAGGAGGAAAAGCTCGGCACGATAGGTGCGCTGAAGAAGGCCATAGATGAACTCGGCCTTGACGACTATCTCGTCATAGCGGGTGACAACCTTTTCTCATTCTCCCTGCGGGAGTTCCTGGACTCCTACGACGGGAAGACTCTGATAGCCGTCTACGATGTTGGTGATTTGGAACTGGCCAAACGCTACGGTGTGGTGGTTCTTGAGGGGGACAGGGTTATCTCGTTCCATGAAAAACCCGCCGAGCCAACGTCGACTCTGGTTAGCACCGGCGTCTACGTCTTTCCAAAGGCGGTTATGGGACGCATCGACGAGTACCTCTCCAACGGCAACCGCGACTCCCCCGGCTACTTCCTCCAGTGGCTCCTTGAGAGGGGTGATCCGATTAAAGCTTACCGCTTCTCCGAGTACTGGTACGATATAGGCTCGGCCGACAGCTATCTGGAGGCCCTCAAGACGCTCCTCCGGGAGAGCCATGTCGAGGAGATTCAGATCAGCCCCTACGCAAAAATTATTCCTCCCGTTGTCATAAAGAGGGGTGCGAAGATACTCGGGCGGTCCATGATTGGCCCATACGCCTACATCGGCGAGGGATGCATCATAGAGAACTCCGACATAAGCGACTCGATAGTCTTTAGAAACACGATAATAAGAAACTCCACTATTTGGCGCTCCATCATCGACGAGAAGTGTGAGATAAGAAACCTCGAACTCAGGAAGAGCCTCGTCGGCGGGCACGCGAAGATACAGAGGGGTGAGTGAGACCCTCCCTCTTATTCTCTGGGAATAACGTCACTATCGTTCCTTCTTGGCACGTAGAATAGTGAGGAGCGCCGTGCGAAAGAGGCTGGAGTGAAGTTCCACTCCTTTCAAACCCTCCCCTGCAACGTGCCTCATGTTCCGTTACGGTTCATGAAACCACTCGGGTCAGGCTGTCCTGGGGTGAAGCTTTCGCTTCAGTCTCTTCCGTACAGCACTCCTCAAATCTGTGGGGTCTTTAACCATGTAAAGCTTTGCTTTTATTTACAGCAAAATTTCTTTGAAGCGTTTCTGGATAAATGTGTTTTCATTGAGGAACTTCTCTCCCATCCACTGGGACGGGTGATGCCTGGGCGCATGAAAAAGGTGGCGTTGCGCAACGCTTTTATTACCTGTCGATAGTAATTGAATGGGGAGGAATCGGTGTGGAGGGGGCTTTAATGGGGCGGCTGTGGAGGTCTGAAGCGGTGTCCGTTCTTTACAGGAAGCTCATCGATCCGAGGTTCGCTGCCGTCATCATAGCCGTTATCGCGCTCGTTCTGAGGCTCCTCCCCATGCGTTTTAAGTACCTCCTCGGCTATGACCCCTACTTCCACTTCACATACGTACGGTACTCGCTGGATAGGGGCGAGTGGGTGAACTTTTTCACGTATGCAGTCGGCCCGTGGGGTATGCAGATACGTCACTTCCACCCCCTGGGCCTATGGATGACACCTGCCTATATCTACGAATTCCTTTCAATCTTCGGGGTCTCTCTGTACAATGCTTTCAGAGTAACCCCTGTAATCTTTGGGGTTCTTACGGTTGTGTTCACGTATCTGGCCGTTTTGAAGCTTTACGGTAAGGAAGAGGCCTTTCTCTCAGCGTTTTTCCTGGCGGTTCTCTTCGGTCACGTCTTCCGCTCCATGGCCGGCTACTACAGGGGGGACAACTACATGCTCTTCTGGTACAGTGTGGCCCTGTTTGGAGTCGCGATGGCGATCTCCCGCAGAAGGCGGAAGTGGAGGTACAGAAGGCTGATTTTCTATCTGATACCCGCGTTCGCCAGTGGTCTGTCCGCAGTCTTCTGGCAGGCGTACTACCCGATATTCGGGTTTCTGCTGGGGAGCGCTCTGCTGCTGGCAGTGGGAACGTTCCTCCTGGGCGGCAGGACCAGGTTTTTCGTTGATTCCCTTGCCCTCGTGCTGGCGACGGCTGTCGGGGCGCTCGTGGCGAACGCTCTGGGCGGTCACTTTGGGTACGGGATGGTCGGGGCCACCGAGTGGTTGGGAAGGAAGCTTGCTGAAGAGTTTGGACTCCAGTTCGGTTTCATTAAAGACGTGTTTCTGTTGATATACATCAAATATGCCGTGCCCCTCTCACTCGGGTTCATAGCCCTGCTGATGCTCCTTTCCAGGTTCAAGTTCATGAAGGATGGAAAACTGCGGGCTTTGATTATCGCCGTTAGCCTCCTCGTTGCGGTCTGGGTGGGATACCGCTACTATGGGATGGTCGATAGGCTTATCCTGAAGCTCTTCCCGGAATCCCCCATCGTGGAAACCCAGAGAACGGCATTCCATGATCTGTGGGAAGCGTATGGAATCGTGGTGTTTTTGGTCCCCTCGTTTTTCCTGATGTTTTTCCCGACCGAACTCAAAATAAGAGACTTCGTAATCCTGGGTCTCGCGGCGGTTGTTCTTCCGATGATTGTTTTGTGGACGAGATTCCTCTTTATCGGTTCGCTCACAGTAGCCGTGATGGCGGGAATCGGTGTGGTGAGGCTGCATAGGGCACTCCTACCCAAACTGTCCGCCAAAAAACTGGGGGCAGCCGGTCTCTCCATTATCATTCTTCTAATCCCAGCCGTGGCGGCAGTCCAGGGAATTAAAAATACCGCCGGCGTTGAACCCATAGTCAACGGCCACTGGGAGGAGGCATTAACCGAACTTGGAGATGACTCCAACATAAACGACGTTGTCCTGGCCTGGTGGGATGAGGGTCACTGGGTTACGTACTTCGCGGGAAGGGCCCCCGTTGCACAGGGAGGTCCGAGCAGATGGGTGGCCCAGTACTATCTGGGACTTAAGGGCGATAGGGCCCTAATGAACCTGGGGGTTGATTATGTCGTCGTCTCCTACGACACCCTGTTGAAGTTCGGGGCGGTTCTGGAAACGGCAAACGTCTCTCCCGGGGAGTACGTGATGATTCTCATGCCTAGGGCATCATCCGTTGGCGGCATGCTGTTGTTCTCCGCTGGATCGTACTCCCTGATGGTCGCCCCTGGGGAGGATTCGTGGGACATCAAGGCCAACGTTGGTGGGGCTGTTGTGATTCCCGCCGAAGTCTTCGTTGAAAGGGGCACTTCTCTGGAGAGGGTACCTGTAACGGGCAATCCAACCGCCGATGTTTACGTCTATATAAATCTCAATTATGGTTACGCAGTGCTGATGAACAAAGAGGCATTCAATACCCTCCTGGCACGGCTGATGTTCACGGATGAATACCCCGAGAATTACGCTCCAGTGTACTCCGACGGGGGTTACATCAAGGTATTCCGGTTTAAGCACCCGAACGTCGCTGTCACTGCGGAAAACGGCTCCATCGTTCTCAGGTTCACCAATGCCACAGGAACCGGCCTCGGCATCCATGGCTACCTCGACAACGGCACGCTCGTCTTCAAAAAGTGGTACGGCGTTAAAGGGAAGGATGCGTTTGTTCTTCCTGCGGACATCAACGGAAGCGTCGTCGTGAGGTATGTCTACGTCCAGAAGAAGACCGTACTTGACAGGGGGATTTTCAGGATAGACGATGTTCTGCATGGAACGGACGGTGACAGGTAGCTAAGCGCCGCCGATTCCTCCTAGGATGCGAAATCTTTATATGTTCCTTTAGTTGCTTAATTAAATGTAATTAAATATCATTAAGGCCGGAGGTGCTCGCCATGGCTGAGGAAAAGAAGTATACGACCGTTTCCATACCCAAGCCCCTCTACGACAAGATTAAAGCCAGGATAGAGGGCACCGGGTTCACTTCGGTTTCGGACTACGTCACCTACGTCCTCCGCGAGGTTCTGGCGAGCCTCGAAGAGGAGGAGAAGGAGGAAGTCTTCACCGAGGAGGAGGAAGAGAAGGTCAAGGAGAGGCTCCGCGCCCTTGGTTACCTTGACTGAGGTCTTTCCTTTTTGAGGTGATACCATGGTCTCAAAGCCGCATGGAGGCAGACTCGTCAGGAGGCTCGTTGCCGAGAGAACCCGCGAGAGGATTCTGAGCGAGCAGAAAGAATATCCGCGCGTCCAGATAGAGCACGGGAGGGCCATAGACCTTGAGAACATCGCGCACGGCGTTTATTCGCCGCTCAAGGGATTCCTCACGAGCGACGACTTCCAGAGCGTCCTCGACCACATGCGCCTGAGCGACGACACGCCCTGGACGATTCCGATAGTGCTCGACGTGAGGGAGAAGACCTTCGACGAGGGCGATGCGATTCTCCTGTATTACGACGACCTGCCGATAGCGAGGATGCACGTCGAAGAGATTTACACCTACGACAAAAAGGAGTTCGCGGTCAAGGTCTTCAAGACCGACGACCTCAACCATCCCGGCGTGGCCCGCGTTATGAACATGGGCGACTACCTCGTCGGCGGCGAGATCGAACTCCTCAACGAGCTCCCGAACCCCTTCGCGAAGTACACCCTCAGGCCGGTAGAGACTAGGGTTCTCTTCAAGGAGCGCGGATGGAAGACGATAGTTGCGTTCCAGACGAGGAACGTTCCCCACCTCGGCCACGAGTACGTGCAGAAAGCCGCCCTCACCTTTGTCGATGGCCTCTTCATCAACCCCGTCCTCGGAAGGAAGAAAAAGGGCGACTACCGCGATGAAGTCATAATCAAGGCCTATGAGACGCTCTTCGAGCACTACTATCCCAAGGACGCGGCAACTTTGGCGACCGTCCGCTACGAGATGCGCTATGCCGGGCCGAGGGAGGCAATTCACCACGCGATAATGAGGAAGAACTTCGGTGCGACGCACTTCATAGTCGGAAGGGACCATGCGGGCGTTGGAGACTACTACGGCCCCTACGAGGCGTGGGACCTCTTTGGAGAGTTCCCTGACCTGGGAATAACCCCGATGTTCATCCGCGAGTCCTTCTACTGCAGGAAGTGCGGCGGCATGGTCAACGCGAAGATATGCCCCCATGACAGGGAGTTCCACGTCCACATAAGCGGCACCAAGCTCAGGAAGATGATAATGGCCGGCGAGCAGCCGCCGGAGCATATGATGAGGCCGGAGGTCTTCGAGGTCGTGAGGAGCTTTGAGAATCCCTTCGTGGAGTGATTTCATTATTTTTTGCGGGGTGAGTTAGGTGCATCTAATCGTCCACCACTGGGACACCGACGGGGTGACGTCTTCGGCGCTGCTGGTTAGGGCGCTCTCTCCCGAGGAGTTCACCAACATCACTGCACCAATAGGCGAGTTCCGCTTCGACGGGAGGATATGGGGGGCCGCTGAGAAGGCCGAGAGGCTCTACGTGCTGGATTTCAACGTGCCGGGAGAGGTCGAGAAGGTTGCAGTTCCGACGCTGTTCATCGACCACCACACCCAGCCGAGGATCAAGAATCCGCTCGTGGAGCAGGTCAACCCCTCACTGGGCGGGAAATACTACCCATCGTGCTCACTCGTCGTCTCGGAGCAATTCAACCTTTTCAACGCGTGGACGGTCCTCGGGGCGGTCGGCGATATCGGCGAGAGGGCCTTCGGGCTGGACTGGGTTAGGAAGCTTCTGGAGAGGGAGGGAATCTCGCGGGAAGATGCGCTGAGAATCGTCGAGCTCATCGACTCCAACTACATCGCCATGGATCGGGGGGCAGTTGAGGGAGCCGTTGGGGTGCTCCTGAGCAGGGACGTAAAGGAACTCCTTGAATACGATCCGTGGGTTAAGAAGGCTGAAGCGATAAGGGACGCCATCGAAGGGGCGGTTTCAAACGTCGAGGAGAGGAACGGCTTTGCCATCGTTCACTTCGAGAGCCCGTTCAACATAATCTCCAAGGTCGCGAGGAAGCTCGTCTGGGAGATGAACTACAGGGGGGCGGTCGTGGTCAACGGAAACTTCCATGGAAAGGTGCAGGTGTACTTCAGAATCTCCGGGAAGGAGGCGGAGAGGATAAAGGTGGCCGAGGTCATAGAACGCGTTAAGGCCCTCGGAGCGAACGCGGGCGGCAAGAGGGAAGTCCTCGGCTGCGTCTGTGAGAGGGATAAAATTGAAGATGTGCTCGCAATCATCGAGGAATACCTGAGGTGAGGAGAATGGAGTTTGAAAGGAAGGTTAAGGAAGGGGTGGAGGGGACGAAGAAGGTCCTCGTCATAGGCCTCGACTCGGCCCCGCCGGAGCTGCTGTTCAACCGCTTCATCGACGACATGCCCAACGTGAAGAGGCTCCTAGAAAAGTCCGTCTACGGCCCGATGAAGACGGGAATCCCGGCTATAACCATCCCGATGTGGATGGTGATGGTCACCGGAAAGACGCCGGGCGAGCTCGGCCTCTACGGCTTCAGGCACAGGACGGGCTACTCCTACACCGACTACTGGATAGCCCACAGCAGGAAGGTGAAGGAAAAGACCCTCTGGGACTACCTCGGCGAGAGGGGGAAGAAGTCCATAATCGTCGGCGTTCCACCGACCTACCCGCCGAAGCCCATCAACGGCCACCTCGTGAGCTGCTTCATAACGCCCGATGCAAGCGTCGACTACACCTACCCGAAGGAGCTCAAGGGCGAGATTGAAAGGCTGGTCGGCGAGTACATCTTCGACGTCCCCTTCAGGAGGGAAGCTAAGGACGAGGTCAGGGACGGCATCTGGGAGATGACGGAGAAGAGGTTCGAGGTCATCCGCTACCTCATCCAGGAGAAGGAGTGGGACTACTTCCACTTCGTCGAGATTGGCCTCGACAGGCTTCACCACGCCTTCTGGCGCTACTTTGACCCGAACCACCACCTCTACCCCGGGAAGGGGAACAAATACGAGAACGTCATCCCGGACTACTACAGGCTCCTGGACAGGGAGATAGGCGAGACGCTCAAGCTCGTGGACCTCGACGAGACGGCCGTGTTCATCGTCTCCGACCACGGGATAAAGGCCATGCACGGCAACTTCGCGGTGAATCAGTGGCTGGCCGAGGAGGGCCTCCTGAAGGTCAGGAACCCCGAGGTTCTCCACGACGGAAAGGTCAAGCGCTTCGAGAGCCTCGACGTGGACTGGAAGGAAACCACCGCCTGGGGCTGGGGCGGCTACTACTCGCGCGTCTTCCTCAACGTGCTCGGCAGGGAGAAAGCTGGAAAGATACCCCTCTCCAGGTTCCAGAGGGTGAGGGACGAGGTTGCCGAGCAGATAAAGGCAATACGCGGCCCGAACGGCGAGAAGTGGGACACCCGCGTTTATTATCCGGAGGACATCTATCCGATAGCGAAGGGAAGCAAGCCCGACATAATGGTCTACTTCGACAACCTCAACTGGCGCGCCGCTGGAACGGTCGGCCATCCGAGCAACTACCTGCCCGAGAACGACACCGGGCCGGACGATGCCAACCACTCCGAGTTCGGAGTGTTCTCGATGTACCTGCCCGGCTTCGACGAGAGCAAGGCAACCCAGCTCACCATCTACGACTTCGCTCCAACCATGCTCAGGCTCTTTGGAATTGAGGAGCCCCTCGCGGGAATGCACGGGAGGAGCATCCTCTAGCTCTTACCTTTTGACAGGTGATATAATGGAGATACGGTTTATTCCCCACGCGCTGGAAAGGATTGAGGAAAGGGGAATACCTGGGGAACTGGTGGAAGAGGCCATCTTGAACCCGGACAGTGTTTTGAAAGGGTACTCTGGTAGGAAAGTTGCCCAGAAGCGTCTGAACGGCAAAATGATAAGGGTTATCTACGAAGAGGCTCTTAACGGTGTGGTTGTGGTTATCACAGCATACATAACCTCCAAAGTTAGAAAATACGGTGGGGGTGAGAAACGATGAGGATATCATACGACCCCAAACACGATGTCATGTACATAAAATTCTCGGACGCAAAGATCGTCGAGACAGTGGAAGTTGAGGAGGGAGTGCTGATAGACTACGGGGAGGAAGGGGAGATAGTGGGCATAGAGATAATCAATGCCTCCCTGAGAACTCACTCGCATCCGTTGAACGAGATAACCGTAAGGATCGAAGAGGCCACTGTCCATTGATCCTACTACTGCTTGGATGGAGGAGATAAAATGAATGGGCTCAAAAACCTCGAAAAGGGATTTACAATCTGGCTCACGGGGCCGAGCGGGGCCGGAAAGACAACCTTGGCTGTGAAGCTCGCGAGGAAGCTCAGGGAGATGGGCTACCGCGTGGAGATACTCGACGGGGACACGATAAGGAAGACGCTATACCCTGAGCTGGGCTTCTCGAAGGAAGCGAGGGAGATGCACAACAGGGTTGTAATCCACATGGCCAAGCTCCTCAGCAGGAACGGCGTGATAGCGATAGTCTCGCTGATTTCGCCCTACAAAGCGGTCAGGGAGTACGCGAGGAAGGAGATAGGAAACTTCATCGAGGTCTACGTCTACGCCCCGCTTGAGGTCAGGATTCAGCGCGACCCGAAGGGTCTGTACGCCAAGGCCCTGAGGGGCGAGATAAAGGGCCTGACCGGCTACGACGGTGTCTACGAGGAGCCCGAGAACCCCGAGGTGAGGGTGGACAGCTCGAAGATGACGCCGGAAGAAGAGGTCGAGGCGGTAATAACAAAGGCCAGGGAGCTCGGCTACCTGCCGTGAACCGGAGGGTAGGGCATTGAATCCGCTGACCTTCGTTGGGCTGGGCTTCCTCGTCGGTTTTCTCGTGGGCCTAACGGGGGTTGGCGGCGGGGCTTTGATGACCCCTTCTCTAATCTTCCTTGGCGTTGAACCGCTAACGGCTGTGGGAACGGACCTGCTCTACGCCACCGTCACGAGGATTTTTGGGGTGTTCTTCCACGGGAGGAGGGGCGGGATAAGGTACGATATAGCGCTTCGCCTTTTCGCGGGCAGCCTTCCTGCTGTAGTTCTCGGCGGGATAATCCTGAGGGAGATTGACAGGGGAGTTCTGAACGGATACCTCACGCCGCTCCTCGGGATCATTCTGGTCATCAGTGCTGTTCTGAGCCTCCTCAAGGGCGAATTCCGCATCCCTGTAAGGCCGAGGTGGGCCTACGTTTACCTTCTCGGCTTTATCGTCGGCCTGACCGTCCAGTTCACGTCAGTTGGGGCTGGGGTTATAGTGAGCTTCACACTGATGAACGTCGCCCGGCTCGATCCGAAGGATGTCGTCGGGGTTACGATAGTCTACGGACTGGCGCTTTCGGCCTCCAGCTTCCTGAACTACGCGGGCATCGGTGGGGTTGATTACGGTCTCGCGGGAACCCTCATCCTGGGGACGATTCCGGGCGTTTACCTCGGCACCCATGTGAACCGGATCGCCGATAGGGAGAAGCTTAAAACTGCCATGAACGTGATAATACTGCTGATCGGCCTGTTCACACTGCTGGATGTGTGAGGTGCTCTTTTTGCGCCTTGCCCTCCGGGGCGGGGAGGAGGTCGGGTGGGTGGCCCGCGCATATATGGTTGTTAAAGGTTTGTTAACGGTACGAACGCGGCTTTTGTTCGCACGATAGGTTTTTATCCTATAAACCAGTACCCAACTTCGGTGATTAATCATGAAGGCCCTTATTCTCTCCGGCGGCCATGGGACGAGGCTGAGACCCCTCACTTATTCCCAGCAGAAGCAATTGATTCCCGTTGCCAACAAGCCAGTGCTTTTCTACGCGATTGAAGACGTAATTGAAGCAGGTATTCATGAGATTGGCATAATAGTTGGTCCGAACGCCGAGCAGGTCAAGGAAACTGTGCTAAGTGAGGATTGGGACGCAGACATAGAGTTTATTTATCAGGGCGACCCGAAGGGGCTGGCCCACGCGATACTTGTTGCCAGGGACTACCTCGGCGATGATGATTTCGTCATGTACTTGGGTGACAACATCCTCAGGGAGGGTATTGTTGAGCATCTAAGGCACTTCAAAGATGGGGACTTTGACGCCAGCATACTCCTTCAGGAGGTTCCAAATCCCCAGCAGTTCGGCGTTGCTGAGCTCAGCGAGGACGGGAAGACGATAAAAAGGCTCGTCGAGAAGCCCAAGGTGCCGCCGAGCAACCTCGCTCTGGTGGGAATCTACTTCTTCAAGCCCGTCATCCACGAGGCGGTAAGGAACATAAAGCCCTCATGGAGGAACGAATTAGAGATTACGGATGCGATTCAGTGGCTCATTGACAATGGCTACCGTGTCGGCTGGACGAAGGTAACGGGATGGTGGAAGGATACCGGAAAGCCCGGGGACTTGCTCGATGCGAACAGATTAATCCTGGACGACATTCAGACGGAGATACAGGTCGAGACAAAGGCGAGGATCCACGGAAGGGTTGTAATCGAAAAGGGGACGGAGATAGACGAGAAAACTGTCATAAAGGGCCCCGTAGTTATAGGCAAGAATGTCGTGATAAGGAACTCCTACATCGGTCCATACACGAGCATCGGGGACAACGTTGTTATAGAGAACACTGAGGTGGAGGACTCAATAATCCTGCCCGACAGTGAGATAAGGGATGCCGGGAGAATAGTGGAGAGCCTCATCGGAAGGGGGGCTAAGATTTTGAGGGGGAGTTCTCACCCGTCGGGTAGAAAATTCGTATTGGGCGATATGTCTCGGGTACTCTTATAATCGGAGGTGACGGAAAATGCGAGTGCTGGTTACGGGAGGTGCAGGTTATATCGGTTCCGTTATGGTGCCGATGCTTTTGGAAGATGGGTACGAAGTCATTGTCCTTGACAGGTTTTTCTTTGGCAGGGAGACGCTAAGGGATGTTGAGGGGCATCCGGGATTGACCTTGGTCAAAGATGACATACGGTGGTTTGATCCCTCTATCATGAGGGGTGTAGACGCCGTCATTGACCTTGCAGCGCTGTCGAATGACCCTTCTGGGGAGCTTGATCCGGAGAGGACAATGGAAATAAACTACAAGGGTAGGGTGAGAGTTGCGCAGCTGGCTAAAAAATATGGGGTGGAGAAGTATATCTTTGCTTCAACCTGCAGTGTCTACGGATTTCAGGATGGAATTGTGAACGAGGATTCACCAACAAACCCGCTGACAACTTATGCGAAATCGGCAGTTTTGGCGGAGCGGGATATTATGCCCCTGAGGGATAACAAATTCAGCGCAACTTTCCTGAGACAGGCCACTGTGTACGGACTTTCCCCCAGGATGCGTTTTGATTTGGTGATAAATGCCATGGTTCTGTATCTCTGGAAGGATGGAAAACTGAGAATAATGCGGGATGGAACCCAGTGGAGACCCTTTGTCCACGTTCGGGATACCTCCAGAGCGTTCATTAAGGTTCTTGAGTCTGATAGCGAACTGGTTAACGGGCGGATATTCAATGTTGGGAGCAATGAACAGAACTATCAGATATTCCCGTTAGCTCAAATGCTGGCTGATGCACTCGGCATGGAACTGCAGTATGAGTGGTACGGGGATCCGGACAAGAGGTCATACAGGGTTGATTTCTCGAAAATAAATGAAGTTCTTGGATTTAAACCAAAATATACTCCAAAAGATGCCGCAAAGGAGATTTACAGTGCATTGGAGGACGGAAAAATCAAGGATGATATAAAGACCAGAACGGTTCAGTGGTATAAGTATCTACTGGAAGCGCACAAAATCATCCGGGAAGTGGAGCTGAACGGTAGAATCCTGTGACTTTTTCCAATTTTTACGTTGTTGACTCCGTTTGCTGGGGGGAGGGAGATGTTTGAAAAAGGCCACGTCGATGAAAGTTATGTAAGGATTCCTAAAGATGAACTCTTCTCCTTTGTCGTGAATGTTCTTACAAAGCTTGGGGTTCCTAAGAATGATGCGGAAATAGTTGCTGACAACTTGGTCATGGCTGACCTGAGGGGAATCGAAAGTCACGGCGTTCAGAGGCTCAAACGCTACGTTGATGGAATCCTGAGCGGGGGGATAAACCTCCATCCAAATATTAGAATCGTTAGGGAAGGACTCTCATATGCTCTAATTGACGGTGATGAAGGCCTGGGACAAGTCGTGGGTTATAACGCTATGAAGCTGGCTATTGAAAAGGCTAAAGACAGTGGTGTCGGGGTCGTGGCGGTAAGGAACAGCAATCACTATGGTATCGCGGGGTATTACGCCCTGATGGCCGCCGAGGAGGGCATGATTGGAATCAGCATGACTAATTCTCGTCCCTTAGTTGCCCCAACTGGAGGGGTGGAGCGGTTTCTGGGAACGAACCCCATTGCTCTAGCCGCTCCGACCAACGGTAAACCGTTCTTACTTGACATGGCAACCAGTGTCGTTCCAATTGGAAAGCTCGAAGTGTATCGGAGGAAGGGAAAGCCGATTCCAGAAGGCTGGGCCATTGATGGCGATGGCAATGTAACAACGGATGTTGAAAGGGTTTTTGCTGGTGGTGCTCTACTGCCGTTGGGGGGCTTTGGGGAGCTTTTCGGTGGGCATAAGGGTTATGGGCTGAGTGTTATGGTTGATATTTTGGCGGGGATTTTAAGTGGCGGAACATGGAGCAGACACGTGAAGAATACAAGCGAAAAGCACAGTGAGGTTGACCACTTTTTTATGGCTATTAACATTGAGGCCTTTGTCCCGCTCCAGGAGTTCAGGGAGAATATGGGTGCAATGATTGAAGAGCTGAAAAGTTCAAGGAAGCACGAGGATTTTGAGAAGATTTGGATCCATGGAGAAAAGGGCTTTCTCACGATGGAAACCCGCTTAAAGGTTGGTATCCCCATTTACAGGAAAGTCATGGAAGAGTTGAATGGGATAGCTGAAAGGGTTGGGGTGGAAAAATTAAAATCCGACGGGGAACGTGAGTGAGCTTAATGAAAGGAAAAGCTCTGCTCTTTAAACATTTTGGCGGTGTCGATGCGTTTCCGCTGACCTCCGCCCCACCCTAAAGGGCGGGACTTTCAAAAGTAAAGAATGTAATGGTTAGCGAGCAAGACCCCGACAGATTCGTGAAATCATGATAGCCTTATTTGGTGCCGTGCTGCAGGTTTTGCGACTTTGAGAATCCTAACAAAGGCTATCCAAAGGAAGCAAGGGCCGTGGCGGAGCAGGCTATGAAAGAGGGGTCGCGAGGAGAAACGTGAGCGGGGAATGGGTTGAAGAACACACAAGAACGCTCAGAGAGTTTTATGAGAGAATCATAGCACCGGTAAACGAGAAACGAAAAAGCTTAAAGTGAAACTTAAGCTAACAACAATGGAGGTGGTTTTGATGCCGTTTGAGTTTAGACGGTTGGAGATACCCGATGTAATATTGATAAAACCCAAGGTGTTTGGGGATGAGCGTGGCTTCTTTATGGAAACCTACAAAAAATCGGACTTTGAAAAGGCGGGGATAACGGGGGAATTCATCCAGGATAACCATTCCAGGTCTAAGTATGGGGTTCTCAGAGGATTACACTTCCAGAAGGGGCAGTATGCCCAGGCGAAGATTGTGAGATGTGTACGCGGGGTAATATACGATGTTGCGGTGGATTTAAGAAAGGATTCACCAACCTTTGGAAAATATGTTGGGGTTATCCTATCAGAGTTCAACAAGTATCAACTTTACATTCCCAGGGGTTTTGCCCATGGGTTCGCGGTGTTGAGCGATGTTGCCGAGGTTGCCTATAAGGTTGACAACGTCTATGCGCCGGATCAGGAGGGCGGACTGCTCTGGAACGATCCAGACGTGGGAATTAAGTGGCCCGTTGAGGAGCCAATCCTCTCAGAAAAGGACAAAAAATGGCCAACCCTAAAGGAGCTGATCCAGAGGGGAGAATTGTTTTAATGAATGGGGTTTTATTCTTTTTAATGTTTAATTGAGCCTGTTGTTCGGGTGGTCGTGATGAGGGTAGCGGTAATCGGGGCAAATGGTCAGCTTGGGAGTGATTTAGTTAGGGCCTTTGGAGAGAATGCAGTACCCCTGACCCACAGGGATCTGGATGTCACGGACATTGAGAGTTTGGACATCTTAAAGGAACTCCGGCCCGATGTGATCATCAACACGGCGGCGTATCACAAAACCGATGAATGTGAAGAAAACCCCGAAAAGACTTTCCTTGTTAATTCGGTTGGTGCTAGAAACGTGGCCACGGTAGCCAAGGATATCAACGCAATCAACGTGTATATCAGCACTGACTACGTCTTCGACGGGGAGAAGGGTAGGCCATACACGGAGGATGACGTTCCGAACCCGATAAACGTCTATGGTGTGAGCAAGTATGCGGGGGAACTTTTGACGAGGTACATACACGGCGAGCATTACGTTATTAGGGTTTCCAGTCTGTTTGGAATCGCCGGCGCGAGCGGTAAGGGCGGGAACTTCGTGGAGACCATGATAAAGCTTGCAAAATCCGGGAGAGAACTAAACGTGGTGAATGACGTCATCATGTCCCCTACATACACGAAAGATGCCGCGTTGGCCATAAAGGCTATACTGGAGAACGGATTGCCCTACGGAACATACCACGTGACCAACGGGGGATTCTGCAGTTGGTACGAATTTGCGAAAGCAATCTTTGAAATAACCGGCATCGGGGCAAATCTGAACCCGATAACTTCTGACGAGTTTCCAACGAAGGCGAAACGGCCAAAGTTCTCAGCGCTGAGCGTTGAAAAGTTGAAATCCCACGGGATTAACATGAGACCGTGGAGGAATGCACTTGAGGACTATCTGAGGGAAAAGGGCCATATACAATAAACCCGTATTTTTCTTTTTCATACCTCTCCCATAATTACGGGGGACCCCCATGAGCGAGGCTGTCATGCCCTGCAGAAGACCGCTAGGGGACGGGAATAGTCTTTGCCTGGATGCAGGTTCAATGCTTTCTGGTCTGTCACGTGGGAAAGGCTCATGAGTCCTCCTAAGCAAAGCTCTGGTCTTTACGTTGCTTTTTTGAAAGAAGAGGCTTCCAAAAACGTAATATTTAAATGCTTGGTTTGGGTATAATATTCGAAGGAACATGGATTTCACCAAGTTCGTGGCTCTGTTGAGGTCCAAAAGCATCTCTGAGGTTACAGTTACCCATCACTGTGAATATCGCCTTCAGATTAGGGGAATCTCAAAGGATTTGGTGGAAGAGCTGCTTTATAACCCACAGAGACTCAGAGGTGTGCTCCAGCAAGAGCCTGAGGGGAGGTTTAAGCTGTATTACGCGTATACTGAGGATAAGGACCTGATAATAATAGTGGATGCAAGGCATGTTAAGAGCAAATTAAAATTAATCGTGGTGACGGTGTTTCCGCAACCCTCCAAGAGGAGAACGAAGGTGAAAGAATATGGGAGAGAAGATTGAGTTCAGGCCCATGGATTACGACCCCCTTGTCGATTCACTCTTTGTAGTGGTGCCGGAGGGTAAGTATGAGCATTCTGTTATGCTTGGGGATGATGTTATTCTTGACTTTGGCCGGCTTTCGGATGGGGATAAGCTGGACGTCATCGGTTTTGAGATACTTGGGGCATCCGAGAAGTTTGGATTGGACAAAGGCCTGCTCAGGAACATTAGGAGGCTCCATGCGGAGATCAAGATCAGCGAGGACCGGGTTGAAATGATGATTTCAATAGTTGTAGTCCAGAGAAAAAAGGAACGTGAGCGCTCAAGGGTACTGGAAATGGCAAACGTCGGCCTTCCCACGGTAGTCACTTCTATCAGTGTCTAGATGGAATTGAAGAGAATCCTCTGATTTTCATAATTTCAGGATAGTACTCTATGTGAAGGGGAAAGGCAGTATAACAAATAAAGAATATCGGGAGCTGTTTAAAGTTTCAAGGATAACGGCTACAAGGGATCTTAGTGCTCTGGTTAAACTGGGAATTTTCGAGCGTGTTGAAAAAGGCAGGTATAAACTAAAGACTCCCCATGAGTCAAATATGAGTCAACCATGAGTCAAATGAGTCAAAAAGGTGACCCCCATGAGCGAGGTGACCCAAAAGGTTAAAAGGGACGAATCTATAATAGATACTGGAGACAGTATTAGGCAGAATGTTTCGCCCGCTCCCCTGTGAAGCCCGTCCGATGACAGGAGGGGGCAGATGAGCGGGTGTGTCTCTGGTTCTTTTTAATGTTTTAGCCCTCTTCTCCGGAGATTAACGTAATTATCGGCTATTGTTATCAGGATTTTCCTCTGCAGGTAATACTCCAGCTTTTTCTCAATTTGCTTTTGAATGGAAACATCTTTTTCCTTCCCTGCTCTCCAAAGCTTTTGTTTTAACTCTTCTATGGCTGGAGCAATATCGCCTTCCTTTGCAATTGAGATCTGCATATCTCCGAATCTATCCACAACAGCCCTCCAGAGTTTATCATCCACCACAATCTCCAGTCCAAAACGGGCATAGTATTCAACATCCTCCCAGAAATAGTGGTCAATCTTGGAGTAGTACCTAAGCTCAAGGCGGTATTTCCTCACGGCTTTTTCCAGCCTTGGCTTAAACTCGTCCTTTAAATACCGGTTTCTGTTTCTTTTGACCTCCCTAAAATGTCTTATTCCCCTAAACTCCCTTGCAATTTTGGGGAGGTCATTGTACTCGACTATTACAATTGCAGCTGCTCTGCTGCTTTCATCAATGGCTATTACAAGCGGCATGAATTATCCTAGGTCATGTCATTGAGTTAAATTTATAACGCTTTTCGTGGGACCTTCCAAACATAGTGGCAATTTTGGGAAGGAGAAAAACCTGGAAGTATTAAGCCACATGTGCTGATTTATTAAAGCCATCATAGTTACAGGTGACCCGTTCTGGTTAGCCGTAACTTGTGTAAAGTTCGTAAACGTCGTTACGGCTAACCTTTCCCACTCCCTTCTTCATCGTGGGGCTTTCGGGGGGAACGGTGACTCCCCACATCTTCAGGGCTTTTAAACGAATATTCCAACTCCCAACCACATCCCTGTCAGCTTCAAACCCACAATTCGAACACTTCACAACCCTGCCCCCATTCGGGCTTAACTTACCCCCACATACCGGGCACAGGGAAGAAGTGTAAGCAGGATTCACGAAAACAACCTTAACACCTTTTAATTTCGCCTTGTATTCGATGAGTGATTGAAGCTTCCGAAAACTCCAACGGTGAAGGCGACCATTCATTTCAGCCGAATACCTGATTGACTCCCTGATTTCCGTTAAATCCTCTAAAGCAATCCCACCATATTTTTCCGCCAGCTCGACGATTTTATTGGCGAGTTTATGGTAAAGGTCGTTAAGCCTGTTCCTTTCCCTCCGCCCGTATTTTTCGAGGAGTTCTTTCCTCCTCTTTCCAGTCCTAATCTTCCGTTGGATTTTTCGCCTCTTCACGAAGTAGCCAGTCCTGATTTCACGCTCGTGAGTGATTATCTGGATAAACTCTCCATTCGGGAGGGAAAGGGTTACATTGTTCTCGTTCAAATCCACGCCAACAAAGGCTTTAGGCTCTTTAACCTCAACTTCTTTAGAGAAGACTACGTTTAGGAAGAGTCCCTTCGGCGTTCTAACTAACCAAGCCTGCCCGACCTTCCAATCCTTGAACCGCTCATGGTATTCTGCGGGATAAAACTCTAACTGAGTCCTCCCATTCGGAGTGGAGAGTTTTACGGTTTTATTCTCCAAGTCGAGCTTGAACAAGTGGTCGTCCAGCATGATGACTTCATTCTTAAAAACAGGCTTTCCCTTAGCTTTACCCTTCTTTTTCCGCTTTCTAAAGCTTTTGAAGATTGCTATTGCCATTTGACAAGCCGTGTAAAGGTAATGGCTTGGCAGTTCTGGATATCCCCTCCGAAGGCTTTTGTAAGTCTCCTTTTTCAGCCGGTAAAAGCTGGTGATGTTGTTTTCAAAAGCATAAGTGATGAGAAAGTTCACGATTTCACGATAAGTTTCGAAAAGCTCATCTAACCCTTCGGGTGTTTCTTTGAGTTTGAATTTTGCCGTGAGTTTGATGGTTTCACTCGGCATTTTCCAGCTCCTTTTTTGTTTTCTTAATCCAATCTTTGATGGCTTCTTCAATTGCAACGCTTAGGACTCCTCTTTTGTCTCCATAACGTTTTTTGGCGAGTTTTTTGAACTCCTCAAGGGTTTCTTCACTGATGACGAAAGTTGCTTTAGGCATTACTAACTACCACTTAAAGAATACTAAGTAGGAATATTTAAACCTTGTGCTAACAAAAACCAACAAAAGTTACGAAAGTTACCGACTAAAGAACAGCCCATGAGCGAGGCAAGCCAGGCCCTGCAGAAGATCGCCAGGGGATGGAGCTGTTTTTTCTCCATTATGCTGATTATTAATCCCGCTCTATCAAAATGTTAGTGTGTTACTGGAAAATTTTTCAGGGATATATTTTTATTTCATCAAGGATTCTACCAATATCTTCAACCGTCTGGTCAAGGAACTCTGTGAATCCCTTATCCACTTTGGTGTTCAGCAGGTAAACCTCATATTCATCCCTAACATTAAACCCTGCGTTAAATAGATTCCTGTTCCTTCTGAGATTCTCTCTGTACTTCTCATAATTCATGGCCGAAACAACCTTCCTGATAATCTCGTCTTTGTAGTCGGCTATTCTTAAACCATGCTGGTATAACAGGTACAGATCGTAGAAATCCCTTAATTTTTGAACTCTCCGGGTTAGAATTGCCCTGACTTTCTCGGCCAGGATCTCCCTCGGGTCATAAGCGAGGACTTCGACTTCAGAATAATCATCGAGGAAATCGTAGAAATACAGCTTGTCGTTTTCGGACAATGAAATCCCGCTTAGAAGGGTTCTTGCCGTAAGTCTTCTTGGTTCAAAGATAATGTCTTCAACTAGATTGACCTGAACCTTTATCATGCCTCCCTCTTTACAGGGATGGTACAGTTTATAAGTCACCATCTTTGAACCGCTTCCAAACTCCACGTACCGCCTGTTCTGCAGTTCGGCATTGAACTCAAGACCTATGTAGCCGGCAATAGCTTCAATTAGGTCGCCAACTTTTTGTGCCTCCCCAACGAGAGCTTTTCTTCTGCTTCTCTTTGAGAGCCCTCCCCACTTTTCCTGATTCATAAAGGTGAAGTCGAGGTCAACGCTGAAGCGGTAGTAGCCGAAATAGCATTTAACCAGGCAGGTTCCGCCCTTGAAAATGTAGTTCTGGGCGAAATAGTTGCTAGAATACATTCTTTTCAGGATTGTGTGCAGGATTACATCCCTCTCAATCAAATCAGGCTTCCCAATTTTGCTCTTCTCGGCTATCAACTGGATGAACTCAGAGTAGTCCCTCATCCTCAAGCACCCCTTTCAGTGAGTGGGGGTAATGTTTGAGGTATTCGTGTATCCTTTCTTTGTTTACCCTGTCCCAATACTCCCCCAGGACGTTTTTTGCAGTGATTCTAAGCTTTGGATTGTACCGCGAGAGGTACAGAAAGTCCAGGAGGGTCTTTTCCACATCTGAATACCTTATCTCCCCCCGCTCCACTACGCCAAACTCCAAAAGTTTGGGTTTGATTCTTATGAACTCGACGTCTTCCCCGTAAATCTTTATGGCCTTTGAACGGTAAATCCCGTCGTTCAGGACAAATATCTTAGTGAAGTACTCATGTGTGAGGGCGTTTAATCTAAGGGCTGTAAACAGGCCGTAGTACCATTTCATGCCAAGTTTGTTCAACCCAAGCCCGATAACCTCCAGCGGTTTTAAAGCCTTCTTCAGCTTGAACTCTTCAACGGTCTTTACATAGTAGAGTCCCCTGAGAATGCGGACCGCGTAGCCATAGGATATAAGATGATGCACCAGATAATCGAGGTTAACCCCAAATCTGCCGCATATCTCGGCCAGTTCCTCTTTCGTGACGACTTTTCCACCGTATCTGGACAGGATGAACCGCACTGCGATGTTCATGTTTTCAGTTTGTGGAACAACAGTTAAAAAAGTTAACGGTTGTTCTACAAATTTATGCCCCGATCATGTGTTACAGGGCTCAAAGCCATCATACAATTGAAAAAGGAACCGTTCTGGTTAGCCGTAACTTGTGTAAAGTTCGTAAACGTCGTTACGGCTAACCTTCCCCCTCCCACTCCACCACAATCTCCAGTCCAAAACGGGCATAGTATTCAACATCCTCCCAGAAATAGTGGTCACTCTTTGGGTACTTCCAAACATAGGTGGCAATTTTGGGGAAGGAAAAAACAGCATAATTACAGGTGAATCCCATGAGCGAGGCAGGTCAGGCTCTTCAGACAGGGAATAGTGTTAACACTGGTTCAGAACTATAAAAGAAAGAACCTGATCCGGTTTTTCTTTTTTGCAAGCCTCGCCCTTCAGGGTGAGGAGGTCAGTAAGAGGACGATATGTTTTTAATGCCACATGTTCACAATCTTTATGGTGTGAGAAATGAATGAAATTCTGGTTTCCTTTCCCCAGGATCTGGCGAGAATTTTAAGGGTTAGTGGAAAGGAGCTCCCTAAGACTGTTAGAATTTACCTTGCCCTTGAGCTTTACCGTGAGGGCATAGTCAGCCTCGGTAAAGCTGCGGAGATTGCAGGGGTGAGCAGGTGGGAGATGATGGAGATTCTGACGTCAAAAGGAATACCCCTCCAGTACAACGAAGAGGACTTGAAGGAGGACATTGAGACCCTGGAGAGGTTGTTATGATAGTTGTCTCTGACTCGGGGCCGTTAATGGCACTGGCCAAGGTCAGGAAACTGAACATTCTTAATGAGCTTTTTGGAGAGGTTATAACTCCGAGGGCAGTCTGGGTTGAGGTTGTGGAGAGAGGAAAAGGAAAGCCCGGCTCTGAAGACGTTAAGAACGCAACCTGGATTAGAGTTTTGGAGGTTAAGGATAAGCTGAGCGTTGAAATCCTCACGCGGGAAATTGAAGTCGGAGAGGCCGAGGCGATAGTCCTCGCTAAAGAACTCAATGCTGACCTGATAATTCTGGATGAGAAAATCCCCCGGATTATTGCCAAGTCTCTCGGGCTGAATGTTGCTGGGAGTCTGGCTCTTCTCTTTATCGCGAAGAAGAAGGGGATAATAAACGAAGATCTGGAACTTATAATAGGGGAGTTAAGAGCCAGGGGTGTCCGTTTCAGCAATAAAGTCGTTGAAGAGCTGAAAAGAATGTACAATGCCAGTGATGCAAAAATGAAGCAATAATGATGCAAAAGATGCAAAAAAGGTGACCCCCATGAGCGAGGCAAGCCAGGCCCTGCAGAAGATCGCCAGGGGAACGGGAATTGTTTTTGCTGGAACGGTTATCTCGATGTTCTTTGGATTCCTCAGCAGGGCAGTGATAGCGAGGTATTTTTCCACTGGGGAGTACGGGGTTTTCAATCTAGCTCTGACCGTTTTGAACATTGCCCTTGTAATAGCGACGCTCGGCTTTCAGAACGCTCTGCCTAGAGAGGTTGCCTTTTACAGGGAGAGGGAACCATCAAAGGTCGGGGATTTGATTTCAACGGCACTGGTGATTGTTGCAGTGAACAGCATATTCTGGACTGCCATACTCTTCGCCGGCGCGGAAAGCATCTCGCGGCTCTTCAGTGATGAGCGGTTGGTAGGGGCACTGAGAATCGCGGTCTTTGCCCTCCCATTCTGGGCGCTGGCCGGGGTCATTATCTCAGTATCGAGGGGCTTTGGAAGGGTCAGGGAGCAGGTGTATTTCCAGAATATTGTTTATCCTGTGCTCTTCATGGTCTTTGTTGTGGTGGGAGCGTTTCTGAGGTTCCCGTTTGCGTTTGTTTTTGGTGCCCACGTTGCCGCTTGGGGCCTGGCATTTCTGGCTTTGATGGTTAGTATCTGGAAAGATGACCTGCTTAAGTTTGGGGTTTCTCTAAATTCAAAGCTTGGAAAAGAGCTGATTAAATTTTCAATCCCCCTCATGCTGACAGGTATCGCTGGTTTCGTCATGACCTGGACGGATACTCTGATGCTTGGGTACTATCTGGGTTCTGATGTTGTTGGTCTGTATAACGGTGCCGCTCCGATCGCCAAGCTCTTACCAGTATTCTTGAATTCTGCGGGATTGATTTTTCCGCCTTTGGCCACCGTCCTCTACGCCCACGGAAAAATTGATGAGCTCAACAGGGTGTATCAAATCCTGACTAAATGGATATTCCTGGCTACTTTTCCGCTGTTTGCTTTGATCTTTCTATTTCCCGAGGCCACCATAAACCTCTTCTTTGGGCCCAAGTACCTTTCAGCGGCTCCAGTGCTTCAAATTCTGGCTTTGGGCTTTATGTTCCACACGCTTTTGGGGCTGAACGGCTGGAGTTTAATTGTTATCAAGGAAAGCAATTTCATAATGTATTCCACCCTACTATCGGCGGGAATAAACGTGGCCCTGAACGCCCTGTTGATACCCCGCTACGGTATCGAGGGCGCGGCCATCGCCACTACAGCGTCATATTTTGTAACTAACGTTTTGAATTCCCTCAGGCTTTATCAGAAAACCCGGATACACCCATTTGGCTGGAGCTATCTTAAGTCGCTGGTTATTGGTTTTGTTCTGCTGGGGCTGGTCATGGGATTGCACTTGAGAGTTTCAAGCATCTGGTATGCGGTTCCTATCTTGGTTGTTTTCACTGGGATGTACCTGATCCTGGTTCTCCTGAGCAGGAGCATCGATATGGAGGACGTTGAGCTGCTTCTGGTAATAGAGAAAAGAGTAGGGGTTGATTTAAAGGTTGTAAAGAGGATTTTGGAGAGGTTTGTTTAGATTTTGCCTTTGAGTTTTAGGTTTTTGATTGCTTTTTGTACTTTAAGGGCTTCGGGATTTTTCTTTTGTCTTGGCTTCTCTATAATAAACCACGGTACCTTGACTAATGGTTCTATTCTTGTTCCTCTAGGATGACCATATATCTTCAGAGGTATTAATTTGTGAAATGGCTCTCCAAAAGCTTCTCCATGATCTGAGGTTATTACTATTTTTCCATCTAAATATGTTACAAGCTTTTCTACATATTCAAGTGCAATTCTCAGGTTTTCCGTGTATGCTTTAATAACACGTTCTAGAGGAACTCTGCCTTCCTGAACTAGGTTCCATATTGTCTGGTCTTCCCATGTTTCTTTGCCGTTTAATGCAGCTTCTCGATGTTGCGAAAAACCCGTATCCTCTTGCGGTCTGAATGTTAAATATGGGAAGTGTGGTTGCATAAAGTGGATTATAAAGCGTTTTGTGGGGTATTTCTCGATGGTTCTAATAGCATATGTGTAAACGTCACGTGGATGTACAGTTTTTAGTTCTTCATTCCATCCATCCTTCCATACTGAGACTATTTTATAGAATCGTCCTTTGAGAAGCATATCTACAAATGGATTTGCAGTTATGTATATAATATCCTCGAATTTTTCTCTGCTGAAGTTTTCGATAAGGAACTCTGCAGTCATAGATCCCCTTGAGATTCTATACTCTAACTTGCCTAAGTGATATAGTTTGCTTTGTTTAATGACTGTACTGAAAATATCAAACCTGCAAGCATCTAGTATTATTAAATAATCCCAATCTTCTGAGAGTACATAGAAACCATTATTCGTAGGGTACACTATCTTAGAAATGTGATCTATCATAACATCTTTCCACCATATCTTATTATTCCAATGCGCTTTTACACTAAGAATTTTCTGTTTTATGGTGTCTCTCATTTTTTCACCTCCTTATAAAACTACTAGATACACACTTCCACATGGTTAGGGATTTGGTGTTTGTATATATGATGCCTTGATACTCATAACTTAACATTATCTGCTTCATAGCCTTTTGTGCGTTCCATCCAAAAAAATTACTCATTCCAATAACATATTCTTTCTGTCCAATGGGAAGGATAACATATTCTGCTTTCTGAATGGATATTCCTGGGTTGGGATAAAGGAAATAGTAGATATCCCTTTGCTTTTGAGTGTGATGATCAATAATAAAGTCAATTGGTGGATAATAATTTTGTGCGTGAACATTCCACTCTTGTGGTGCAACGCGAGCTGGAAATGAAATGAGCATAAAAAGCAACGCTATTAATGTAACCCCAAGTATTGCCCTCGCCCTGCGTGTGTTTAGATACTTAGTGAGTACAATAGAAACTACAAGTGAAACAGCAAATGCGGGCCTACCAATAAATTGCCCAAAAGACAATCCAAAAATAGCAACGAATGCGATTGCAGATGTCATAAATGACAACATTAGTATTCCGTATTCAAGGTACATATTTGTATATTTAATGAGGAGGTATATAACAAAAACCAATAAAATGAGATTGTATGTTAAATTAATCTTAGAGAAAATTAAAATATTTGATGGTTTTATTGTACTGGACGTTACAACGGAATCCTTGCCATGAGTAAACAAGTGAAAGACGACATTCTTTAGCTCCATAAAATATGCCAAAGGAGCTTTCAAAATGTACTCGGGCCCATTAGAAGGTACAAAAAAGATTAAATACACTGTGGTCAGAATAGAGAATAGTATTATACTCGTCAGCATCATTACTGGACGTTTTTGTTTTTCTAAGGTTAAACTGAAGACTATAAAATAGAATATGAATATTAAAAATAACATTATCATGCTCTCGGGATGGATTAGTAATACGCCTATATAACTTATAGACCATACTACAAAGCGGGCCATAAAAGATAGATTTGTGTTCAATAGTGCAATTAAAGATGTAACAAGTAAAATCTGCCCTAGCATCTGAGGGGACAGATAGTTAAAGGAATATATAAATCCTAAAGAGAACAAAATCAACATGTACATGCTTGGCTGTTTGGACTTCATACCAAGGGCGAACACTACTAGTAACAACACAAAAGAAAAGAGTATATATACAAGTGAGGCGAGTTTTATGTTTATAGACATCCCTACAGTAACACTAATTATGCCCAGTATATAAGAAAATCCGGGAAATGCACTATAGTCAATATGGCGTGCTAGCTCAAAGTTCTTACTCATTAGAAATGATGTGAGCTGGAGCATCTTTATTACATCTGGGTTGTTTACGGTATTAGGGTAAAATGAAATGGGAATTGCAAGAAAAAGAGATGTACCAATGACCCATGGAATGCATGTACAAGTAATTCCAGAGTGCCTCCAATAGAAGACAACTCCCAAGCTTGTTACAATAAAGATAGCAAGGGAGACTAAAAAGTATGTGTAAATATGATGGTAGATGATGTAGTACTCTCTAACTAACAGGACCAACAATGTTAATAAATTGACAAATACAATACTCAGTATCAAAGAGATTTTTGGACTATATCCCATGCTTATCCCCCCGAATATTTTAACATCACCAGCTTTTTTGTGTTGTGTCCAAGTTTTCGTCTAATTTTTGGATTTTCAATTAGATATTTAATCGCCCTCACGAAGTTTTCATTTACATCATCGACTATTATTGCATGCTTACCGTTTACCAGTTCCAATCCTTCAGCGCCTTTTTTGGTTGTTACTATTGGTAACCCTACAGTCATGTAATCTAACATCTTAAGCTTAACACCAGCACCTCTTTTAAGGGGGACAATTGCTATATCACACGAAGACAAAAATTTGTATATATCCTCAATGAATCCAACTGATCTAAACGTTTCTTCGTGGATTTTTGGAGAGCCTGAGCCAAAAACTAAAAATCGAACATTTTTGTAAGGTATTCTTTTGGAAAGGTATCCCCTGATAATTTCCATGGCTTCTTTATTCGGTAAGTATTTGTACGAACCGTGGAAAATCACTTTTGTGGATACTTTGTTATATGCCCTAGTAACAGGTTGATAATTGAAGCCAATGGGGGGGTATACCATTATTTTTTCCGGCCTGATATTGTACTTCTCCACAAAGCGTTTTTTATCGGTTGGTGAAATCGAGATGATGGAATCTGCTTTGACAGCAAAGTCTTCAAATATGGGTACAATACGAGATAATACCCATAACAACTTAGCTTCATGTTCAAACACACTTTTTTCTGAGTATCTATCTTTTTCAACATTATGGGCAATATAAATCATTTTAGTTCTCAATATTCGTGATAGAAAATATGTACTAATCGCTCCAAACGGTCCATTTAGGACTAACTGTACCCGGGATCTTGTTTTTCGTATGGCCCTAGTTAATCTAACTAAATATGATATATTCAGACCAAGCATTAAAGTTCCAGCTCCCTTTATTGTAGAAAATTTATAACATGATATTTTTTTATTTTTAGAAGACGAGCAAGCAGGACTTAGAATGATGATATCAAAACCGTTTTCTATGAATTTATCAACTATATATCTTACATACAGGTCTCCCCCTTTTTTTGGGTGTAGTATGTCCCCTCGGATTGGATTTATTATGACAGCTATCTTTTTTGAGGTAGTACTCATGTGAGATTCCCTCTGATATATTGTCCATTAAGCTCTATTCTCGTGTGTTTTTTCTTAGCTAGTTCCTTTGTGTTGTGTCCAAGTTTTCGTCTAATTTTTGGATTTTCAATTAGATATTTAATCGCCCTCACGAAGTTTTCATTTACATCATCGACTATTATTGCATGCTTACCGTTTACCAGTTCCAATCCTTCAGCGCCTTTTTTGGTTGTTACTATTGGTAACCCTACAGTCATGTAATCTAACATCTTAAGCTTAACACCTTCTCCACTTTTTAGTGGGATAACTGCAATGTCACATTTCTCAAGAAGCTCATATATATTTTCAACAAACCCAAGAGAGAGTACAATATCATCGTTAATCTTAGGAACTCCTTTTCCAAAGATTATAAACCTGAAGTTTTTATATTTTTTAAATTCTTTTGCAAGCTTATTTTTTATAATGACAATTGCCTCCTTGTTTTGAACAGTTCTGTAGATGCCATGAAAGACTGCCCAGATTTGATTATTTCCTTTATTGGCCCTTTCATTTTTGGAAAGTCTGTTGACTGTGATTAGTGGGGGAGCAACAATTATTTTCTCTGGGATTACTTTATATTTGTTAATAAATGTTTTTTTGTTATCATAGCTTATTGCCAGTGTATAATCGGCATAGTATACAGATAATTTTTCAATAAAGTTTATAGTCACAAGATAAAACAGTCTTATGATCCATGGGATATTTTTATCTTTTACTATGATCTTTGCGTATTCACTTTCGACATTGTGAGAGTCATGCACAATAAATGAGGTACTTCCAAAAATTTTTCTTACAACTAAGTACGTAGAAAAAACTCCCCACGGCTGGCTTATCAATATCATAGATGGAGAATGCTTTTTTAGGGCTCTAAAGAGTGCATAGTAATAGAATGGGTTTAGAAACAGGAAATACGAACCTAGTCGCATATTTTTTATTTTCACAAAGTCGAACGCGTAGAAATGATATCTGACACCATGTTCTTTGCTATTCTTTAAATCTGAAGGCTCAATAATTATGATTTCTTTGTCTTTGGTCAGTAAACGTGCAAGGGTGGATATTCTGCTCTCTACACCTTCGGTTGGCATGTCTTTCAACTTGACTTTAGTATGTGGGGATATTATCAAAAGTTTTTCGCGATCCATAGTCTCATTTCACCTCTCAACTGCTCATTCAAACTTGTCTTCTAATATACTTTAGATTTTTCCGTTATTCTTGCGTTGGGACTTGGTTTCTATTATGCGTTGGATACTCCGTATCTCCCTCTTCAAACCCACCATGCTCTTGAAGATGTACCCCGTGACGAACCCGAATATCACGAGGTTAATCCCAGTGATCACGAAAATCGATGTGAGCGGTGCCAGCAGGTAGTGGGTCACTCCCCTCTGCCATTCCTGTATCACGTAGACCCCGGTTATAAAGCCCACCAGAAGGGCAAGGAATCCCAGGATGTACAGGTACCTCCCGGGATTGTACCTGACCATCAGTTCTATTATCGTCTTTCCTATCCGCCAGCCGTCCTTTATCGGGTGGAGGTTTGCCTCGCCCTTTCTTCTGCGGTAGCTTATCGGAACCTCGGCGATGCGAAAGCCTTTGGCTATCGTCTCAACTGTGAGTTCCGTCTCGATCTCAAAGCCGTGCTTTTCAAGCTCCACGCTCTTGTAGAGCTCCTTCGTCAGGGCGCGGTATCCTGTGAGTAAATCGTGAACCTTAACGCCGTACATGAACCTGAAGAGCGCGTTGAATATCTTGTTCCCAACCAGATTAAGCCGGGTAAAAGCCCCATCTTCGTAGTTCTCAAGTCTGTTTCCTATGACGTGCTCGGCTATCCCCCTCTCGATGGGCTGGAGAAGTTTTTCGATATCCTTCGGGTCGTAAGTTCCATCCCCGTCGATCATGACGATTACATCAGTGTCAATGAGGTTGAACGCCTCAGCAACCGCCTGTCCTTTCCCTTTACCGCTCTGAACCACAACGGTTGCACCCTTCTCCTTTGCTATCTCTCTCGTTCGGTCGGTGCTGTGTCCGTCTATGACGAAGATATTCTTATATCCCAGTTCTTTAAACCCGTCGATGACTTCCCCGATTCCATCCTCCTCGTTCTTCGTGGGAATGAGTATCGTGACGTCATCCGGATGAACCTTTTTCTCCATTTGATATGCCTCCATGCCGGCTGGTGCGAGGCCCTTTTTTGTAAACCCCATGGACATGGTGGTTTAACAACGTGCCGATTAGATTGGACATATGTGAGTGGAAGTCTATGGTAGACAAGCAAGATGATACTAATAAGTTTTTCGTCACGACTGCAGGAGGTGTTTTGAAATTTCGTGTTGGGTAATCTTAGAACTTTGTGGAAGATAGTGTCATGCTATCCACGAAAATTAGATATGATAATACGTTTAATTAGAGTAGAGCAGATAAACCTGCCGTTCATTAAACGCTGGAGAATAGTGAGGAGCGCCGTGCGAAAGAGGCTGGAGTGAAGTTCCACTCCTTTCAAACCCTCCCCTGCAACGTGCCTCATGTTCCGTTACGGTTCATGAAACCACTCGGGTCAGGCTGTCCTGGGGTGAAGCTTTCGCTTCAGTCTCTTCCGTACAGCACTCCTCAGATACCTATAGGTGTTTTAACTATATAAAGCTTTGCTTTTATTTATAGCAAAATTTTTTGGCAACTGTTGGAAATAATTTCACAAAACTGCGGGATGTGCCCTGAGTGGTTCGGAAGGACTTTTCATAAAAGAAATAAGTGATTGTGTGATGATTACCCTTTTTCATGAAACCCGCCCGACCCACTGAACGACCGACCATCTACCGAAAACTTTTTAAATCCTCCCGGCTCCCTAATTTCGGACGCGCCCCGGTGGTGTAGCCCGGTCAATCATGCGGGACTCTCGATCCCGCGACCCGGGTTCAAATCCCGGCCGGGGCACCAAAATCTTTCTCGTGGGCCCGTGGCTCAGCCTGGTCAGAGCGCCCGCCTGATAAGCGGGAGGTCCGGGGTTCGAAGCCCCGCGGGCCCACCATTGAAACTTTGCTGCGCAAAGTTTCATCAAAAAGTTCTAACTGTGTTTGGTGCTGTGCCTTGAGGTCGTGCGATATTTTAACTACATTCTCAACGAGGGTTTAACTAGTGCACGAAATTTTTCAGGGCTTTAACCAGTAAACCATTCTTGCTTAGTGAGTGTTTCATCTGTGAAGGCGCCCTTCGGGCGCCGATAAAAATGTGAAACTGCTTGAAGGGCTTGATTTAAAAGTTAAACCCATGTTTTGGTTGTACTTGACCATTGCACGACTGGTTTTTCTGCCAGTTTGATGGAAAGGGCTCTCTTTGATCAAACTTTGCTTTGCAAAGTTTGTTTGCCTGCGCAAAGTTTCATCAAAGTTGGTAGCTCCTTCTTGAAGTGCAAGTTCTCTAGAGGTTTTCTACTTGAAATCAATTGTTTTGAGTGAGAACTCCTTTAGGAACTCCTTGTAAAGGGGTTTACCCCTAAAAAGGCGCCCGTAGGGCGTCAGAGGAAAGCAAACCCCTTTGATAAGCTCGGCATTTTGTTCATTGTTCTCATCAAGAATAGGGTTCCCGAGAAGAAAACCAGAACTTTTCCAAACGCGACAATGCAGAGAGCTACAAACTTTTGGCGAAGCTTTTTCCAAAAGCTTCCTGTACTCCCAAACGTGCATTATTACACAAAAATACATACTCAGAAGAATGAGTATGTATTTATATGTCAAAAAACTGAAATGGTATTGGTGTTTTTACCATATCTTTGTTCAAAAAGTCAACATAGCCAAGCTCATACAATGGGAATAAATATCTTGACAGCGATTTTTCATCTATGCCATACTTTTGGACAATGTCTTCACGCTTTACATATTCCCGAACCCTGGTTTCCTTTGCAACCGCCGCGGCCACCTCAACGAGTTTCCTGCCCTTTTTGGGCCCCTTCGGTGCGAGGTCGCGAAGAGCGATTTTGCTGATCATCCTCCTGTATTCTTTGATATCACAGTCCACACTCCGGAGAAGCTCAAGAGCACCCCTTAAACCACCAGTCAACCCATAAACTCTCACCACATCGAAGGGGCAATCGCCGAGAAATTTCATACTCTCATTTGGCGAGAGTGGAACAACTTCAACGAAGACCTCAAACCTGCCGAACAGGGGCGAGGAGTAGTCTCCAACACCGAGGTAGTTCAACAGGCGGGACGTCGAACGCGGTACGAAGACGAAACGGAGGTGACCAAGGTCGATGAACTCCTGGAAGAACTCACGGGGATCACCGTCGTCCTTTCTCGCATAGCCAAAGAACACCACATTATGCTTTTGGGAACTCGGACATGCTGTTTCGATTTCTACCATGTGCACAGTGAAGAAATGCTTAAATATTCTCGACCCCAACTAACTTTGGTGGGGAGAATGCGCAAAAAAGATATGACCCTTCGAAAGGCAATAGCAAAGGGGATGTTCAGGGACACTAGTATATACAGAGAAGCAAAAGAAGTCCAGAGAATAAGCAGCGTGCAGTTTAGGAAGTACCTCGAAGACAACAGGATTAGTCTGTTTTAGCATTGTTTCTAAAGGTGAGGGGAGTTAATGGGATCTAATCACACCCAGAGAAATGATTGGTATTACGTAGACACGAGCTTTCTAATTTCCCTCTGTGATCCGAAAGATCAGTATCATGAAAGATCCAGGGAGTTTCTTGATAATCCTACCTCTTCCCGTAATGTTGTCTTTTTTATTGGCTGGCCGACCCTTTGGGAAACAACGAATGAACTAATAAAGAAACACGGAAAGAGAGTCGCAAAAACTTTTTTTGAAGGGATGCTGGAGCTGGGTCTAAAATTTCCAAAAAATTTTGTACTATTGCTTAACCCACTGCAGGTAGAGGCTCTTATCAGTAGAAGGGATCACCTAAAAGATAAGCGGGAGATATTTGATTTTCTGGAGAACAAAACAGATCCGGATTACCTAATAGCTCTGAGTGTTTCCCTTTTTGAGTTTGAATTCCTGGCAACTAAAATAGAAACTAAAAGAAGTATAACTCAAAAATACGGAAACAGTGGCAGGAACATTGTATTTAGCAACGAATTTGATCTTTTTGATGCCTGGGTTACGTATTTCATGATTAAAATGGGGATAAATAAGATACTTACTTTTGATACAGACTTTAGGGACAGGCTGGGCTTTGAGATTTATCCCCTCAAAGATATCCAATCAAAAAAGACCAAAGTTCGCAGGGGTGCCATAACCGAGGAGAACATTAATAATGGTCTATCATTTTTGCAAAATTTTTTGGAGAACTCCACTGGCCTTTTATAGTATGTGCATCACTATCCCTAACTTTTCCATCTGCTTCCCCCAACTACAAAGGCTTTCCCAGCACTTCCATCTGTGTCTCATAGGGAGATAATCCACTATGAGGGAAACCTTGAATAAGTGAAGACCCCTAGTGAAGGGGGTTCATTTGCGAGAGATTCTCTCTAGTCGACCTTGCTAAAAGTTTGGCTCTAGTCTGCTCAAGCAGACTAAACATGGGGTTTTTATTCTGTTTGAACAGACTAAGACTGTGGTATGGTCATCCATAACGGAAAGCTTGAAAACAGAAATGGCGTGTGGTTCGTCCCCTGTGAACTGTTCCTCCTAATGCTTTGGGCTTTTTCGTAGTTCTCTTTATCCTGTTCGTATGAGAGGAGCCAGTGTTGTTAAGGTTTGGTTAACTCCTGCAACTCCTATGTACATCTTTGGACATCCCCCATAATGGGGGACCTCCCATTTCTCTGAGCAGGAGGCACACCTCTAGGCTGGGAGGAGCCTTGCATCTCACCCGCAACTTACAGTCTAAACATGATATCAAACACATCTAGATGTGGATTCATACCTTCATCCTCAACACCGCCTTGGCAAGAGGTCTCTCGGCTATATAGTACTTGCCGTCTCTCTTCTCTATCATCCCTGCTCCGAGGAGGTTCTTCAGCACTCTTGCAAGTTTGGGATTGCTAACGGTCTCAAACCTAGACAGCTCCCTTTTTAGTTCACTCCACGAAAACCCCAGCCTGCTCTGGGCGAGTACCCACAGAACCCGGACGTATGTTTTTGAGTTGTATATGTTCAGAAACGCCTCAAGGTCTCTTTCCCACAGACTCACTGCCTCATCTATCGCCTCCCCCAAAGCCCCCCCGTGTTCCTTTCCGTTAACCCTGTGGATCCCATAAATCGTCAGGAAACCAGGCACTGGAGAGAGCTCTTCCACCGCTTCCTCCAACTCATCCGGCAGGTACTCAACGTTTGCCTCCTCGAAACCCTTCTTCAGGTACTCCTTTCCCTCTCCGGGGCTCCACCTGTTTATCCGTATCGTTTCAACGTATCTGGCGAACATAGGCTTACTGGACGAAGGGGAGAGCATGTTCTCAAGAAGCCCTGGCATCGACCCGGTCATTATCACGACAACGTTATCTAGGGTGTTGTGGATCATCTGGAGGAGCCCCATCATGTTCACGCCCCTTACGAACGCGAGCACCTGAGCCTCATCGAATACCAGGAGAAAGCGCTCATACTTTTCGTTGACTTCCCGAAGGAGGTTTATCATAGCATTCTCGAACTCTACTCCCCTCTCAACTTTGAAATTCAGTTTGAGAACTCCCAGGCTAAGTTGCGCCTCCCCGGAGAGTTTACCCGTCTCAAACCCAATCAGGGCAGGAGTTAGGGCCTGGTAGCTGACTCCGGTAAGTCCAATGTATGGGGATAGGTCATAGTAGAGATAGGGGTAGCCGTAGTGGTTGAGGAAAGTTCGTAGAACGCTTGTTTTCCCGACCCTTCTTGGACCCAGTATCGCGGTGAACTTTCCCGCTTCCACGTTCTTTTTCAGTTCTTGAACCGCCCGCCTGTGCTCCTTCCCATATAACCTCCTCATATCTGAGACAGGTCTCTCACTGAACATCATAGGTTACACCCCTGTAACTAGTTATACCCCTGTAACCTATAAGCTTTTTGGGCTTTCGAAAATTTTATTAGGAAAGTTACCATAGCAGTCACTATATGCGGGAAAATTACTACCTCACAAAAACTGAACAGGACATAATGAGGGTGATACGGGGAGCGGATATTGTGAGTGCCGATGAGATTAGAGAGCTCTTCCCAGGTCTCAGCAGGGGGATGGTTAAAAAGGTCCTTTGGAGCCTCTCGAAAAAGGGCTACCTCACAAGGCTGAAGAAAGGCCTCTACCTCGTCAACGAAGGCCCCGGAAAGCCCTCAATAAAAAACCCTTATAGGATAGCACTGGCCCTGTTCCCTGGATACATAGCCTTCTCTTCCGCCCTAAGGCTTTACGATCTGCTTGATTACGAGCCGTTCACGATATTCGTGGCAACACCGAGAAAATCCGGCGAGAGGGTCGTTGGGGAGTACACGATCAAGGCTGTTGCCCTCGGAGAAAAGGCCACGGGAATGACGCTTAAGGATGGCGTCTACACCTCCACCCTCGCGAAGACGTTCTTCGACTGCTTTTACAAGCCTGCCTACTGCGGGGGTTACTCCGAGATAACCAAGGCCCTCTATGAGGCCGAAAAACTCGACTGGGACGAGTTCATGGACTACTTCGAACGCTTTGCCAGCGACTCCCTCTGTCAGAGAACCGGCTACATTCTAGAGCTCCTCAAGGACGAGCTAGGAGTTGGTGTCCCAGGGGGAGTTCTTGACTATCTAAAGGGGAGGGTTAAAAGCTGGACGAAGCTTGTTCCGACTCTTCCCTCCCGCGGGAGGAGCATTAGGGAATGGAAATTGATAGACAACCTTGGGAAGGAGAAGATACTGGGGTGGGCGTATGGATGAGGAGATGCTCCGGTATTTGGCCGCCAAGACTGGGCTGGGCCTGAACTATATCGCCAAGGAGGAGAGGATTTCCTTCCTGCTAACTCTACCAACCACTTTATCCCCAAGAGCCTGCGTCCCAACTGGGAAGAGATGATAGGAAGCCTGAAGCTCAGAATTGAAGAACTTGGTCGGGCGATTTCGTTGTAGTCCCACCTTTCCCCAGAGAAAGGTTTATAAGCCAACCCCCTCAATGCCCACCAGTGATTAAAACCACCTTTCTCGGAGGTGTTCGCAGTGGAAGCCAAGTTCGAGATACCCGTATGCACATCATGCGGAAAGGAGATAACCCCTAGGGAGCACGCCACTCACTTCGTCTGCCCGAACTGCGGCGAGGAGATAATCTGGCGCTGCGAAAGCTGCAGGGTCCTCTCAGTCCCTTACAAGTGCCCGAAGTGCGGCTGGGAGGGGCCGTGAAAGTTGGGAGGTGAAAAAGATGGCTGACTTCAACCTTGTTGGCGTTATAAAGGTCATGCCGACCGACCCGGAGGTCAACCTCGACGAGCTTGAGGAGAAGCTGAAGGCCGTCATCCCCGAGAAGTTCGGCCTTGCCAAGGTCGAGCGCGAGCCGATCGCCTTCGGTCTCGTCGCCCTCAAGTTCTACGTTCTCGGAAAGGACGCCGAGGGCTACTCCTACGACGAGGTTACCGAGCTCTTCAGGCAGGTTGAGAACGTCGAGAGCGCGGAAGTTGAGACCGTTTCGAGGATCTGAATCCTCATTCCTTTTCTCTATACGAGCATTTGAGTGTAACTTCCATAACAATGCAAAACCACAATATTTTTAGTTTTCTGACTGAATTAGGTTCTGATGAAGATTGTCTTAACAGAGCATGCAAAAGAGAGACTTAGAGAAAGGGATGTTAGTATTGAGGAAGTAATGGGGATCATCGACTCGCCCAGGAGGAAGTTCTATGACCTGCGCTCAGGCCATTTCGTTGTAATTGGTCGAAGAAACATCCCCGAGCACTGGCTGATAGTGGTACATGATAGAAGGGACAATATTGTTGAAGTTATAACCGTTATAGACACCAGTAAAAGCCTCGACAAAATCATTGAAAGAAGATTATCATCCCGGAGGTGGGTGGAGTTATGAAAGTGAGATACGATCCAAAGGCTGACATCCTCTATATCCTCATCAGGGATGGCCCAGTGGCCGATACCGACGAGGTTGACGATGATGTGTGGTTCGAGTACGACGAGAATGGAAACGTCGTTGGAATTGAGATATGGAACGCTGGAGAAAACATCATCAGAAAGAGCCTCCTTGAGATAGAGCGCTACACAAAGGGGTTAAATGAAGAAATAAAGGCCTAAAGCCCCAGACTCAGCTTCGGCCTCTTCCACTCGTCCAGAACCGAGCGGAGCTCCTTGTTCTCCACCTTTGAATAAAGCTCGTCAAAGCGCTCCTTCGCACCGTCCTCCCCGCCCTTCCAGCGGGCAAGCTCGGCGATGGCCCTGAAGAAGTAAGCGGTGTCGTCCTCGAAGAGCTCCGCAAAGGACTCCATGTTCTCTGCGACAACGCCGTAGGAGCCCTCGTTGAAGAGCCCCTCGATGAAGTCCATCAGCGTGTCGAAGACGAGGCCAAAAATCTCGTCGCTCACGTTTATGGCCTTTACGAGGGCGTCCCGTATGGCTCTGAAAGCCTTGTCGTACTCCTCCCTCCCGGCGAATATCTCGGCCTCGACCAGCCTGGCGTTTATCTCAATCTCGTCCTCCCTCGGGTTCCGGAGAACCTCGTTTATCAGCGCCTCCGCCGCGTCGTAGTCCCCCAGCTCGTACCTGAAGTGCGCAAGGTCGAGGAGGCTTATCATGCGGTTCTTCTCGTCGTTGAGCCTCTCAAAAATCTCCCTGGCGCGCTCCATGAGTTCGATGGCCTTCTCGGTCTCACCTATCTCGTCATAGTTCACCGCCAGGTTCGCCAGCGTGAGCGCTATCTCCCTCTCGTTATTCAGAACCTCTTCCTCCAGCTTGAGGAGCTTCTCGTAGGTCTCTATCGCCTTCTCCGGCATGCCGAAGTGCTCGTAGGCGTCCGCCAGGTAGTAGAGAGCAGTCGCGTACTCCTCAGGGTCATCCCTTTTTCTCTCGACCACCCTTCTGTAGAGTTCGATTCCTGCCTCGACGTCGTCGAGGTGCGCGTAGACGTGGCCTATCTCGTGGGCCAGGTCGTAGGGGTCTTCGCACTCCTCGGCGATTCTCTTGAGCCTTTCGAGCTCCTCTCTGAGGGTCTCCTCGTCCTCTATGGAGTCCACGTAATCGTCAAAGAGCTCCAGGAGCCTCTCACAGTCCCTCTCGCTTAGGGCATTCTCCCATTCGGCCTTGATGTCGCCCATTTTCACATCACCGGGTTTCGGTTCGCCGAACGGGTTAAAAATGTATGCTCCAGCAATTCGGGGCATGCGAAATGTGTTGCCCTTCGGTTCTCCAGTTTCGCTGCCTGATCTGACTCCCCACCCTAAAGGGCGAGGCTTGTGAAAAAAGAAAAGTCACTGGGTGCTACTAAAACTATAAGTTTTGAACTGACAGTTTTAAAAAGTGTTAAAAATTTGGCATATTTCTCGTGTTTTGTATTACTGAACTTGAAATAAGTAACACACAACCTGGCAAACGGAGGGATGGACGTGAGGGGGATACGCAGGATCATTCCTCTCCTGGTGCTCGTCATTTTGGCTCTCAGTGTCATGAGTGCCGGCTGCATCGGGGAGAATGCCAAGAACATCCCAAGCGAAACTCCGTCGGCGGAGAGCAAAGTTCAGACGACTGGTGCGCCTCAGCTGGTGGAGATAGTCGACTCCGTTGGGAGACACGTCGAGGTTCCCGCCAGGGTCGATAGGGTTCTTGCGATCGGCTGTACGCTGAGGGAAGTTGTCTACCTGCTGAGGGACGAGGCCCCCGAAAAGGTCGTTGGGATAGAGCTGAGGGAAGCGGCGGAGGTTCGGGGGGAGAACGGAAAGTGGCCCGCCGGCCTTGATCTGCCCTATATTGCGGCGTATCCGGAGCTCCGGAAGAAGCCAGTCATCAGGAGCGGAAAAACCCTGAACCTTGAGAGGATTGTGGAGCTGAAGCCGGACGTCATCTTTGCCGGCCCGTGGAACGCCGACGAGGCAGACGAAATTCAGCAGAAAACGGGGATTCCGGTCGTGATCGTGTACGTTGGTTCCGTTGGAACGAAGGAACAGCTTGAGAAGTACTACGATTCCCTGAGGCTGATGGGAAGGATTCTCGGCAAGGAGAACCGGGCGGAAGAGATCATTAACACGATGAATTCTTACCTGGCTGACCTGGATGGAAGAACGAAGGGTATCCCGGACCAGGAGAAGCCCACCGTCTACATCGCCGGCAGGGCGTACTACGGAACTCACGGTGTTCTCGGAACCGACCCTCACTGGCCCCCGTTCGAATGGGTCCACGCCAAAAACGTTGCCTCCGAGGTTGACGGGGAGAGCAAGGGCATAAACGTCGATAAGGAGGCCCTCGTCCAGTGGAACCCCGACGTCATATTTGTGAGCGCCGTTTCCCTGCCCTTCGTCCTCAGCGACATAGAGAACGACCCCGCATACGGGCCGCTGAAAGAAAAGCCCCTTTACTCGGTCATGCCCTACTGCTGGTTCGCCTACAACAAGGAGGTGGGGATAGCCGACGCCTACTTCGTCGGGAAGATACTCTATCCAGAGAAGTTCGCCGACATCGACGTGGACAAAAAGGCGGAGGAGATATTCGTTGAGTTCCTTGGGGAACGGGGCAGGGACGCGTACCGCATTCTCAAGGAGAGGTACCGTGCCTTCGAAAAGATAACGCCGGGTGAGGGAGAATGAGGGCGGAGATTAGGGATATAGTCGAGAAGACGCTGAAGGACATCGGGGCCAATGGCAGAATCGACGACCTCATAGCCAGCCCGTACCATCCGTGGCTCCTGACTTACGTGGAATACGAGGACGGAGGTACAGGATGCGGCAGCTGTTCGGCGGTGTTCAGAGGCATGGAGTACGGCAGTGGTGGAATGATAGGGGAGATTAAGGGCCTCGACCTGCTCGGCAGGGATGCGCGTGGGGTCATAGGCGAGCTCATGGAACTGGATGGGACGCTGTACAACGCCATAGCCCTTTCAACGCTCTCCGCCCTTTCCTACAGGTTCATGAACAGGGAGCACCTTGAGCGGGAAGGCTTTAACGTCGTTGAGCGTCCGATAAGCGAGGGCCTGTTTGGGCGCGAGATAGGACGGAGCGGGGGCAGGCTGATATCAAAGGAAGACGTGGTTGCGGTAGTCGGCTTCGCCTACTGGACGTTTCCGTACCTCATCAGCCAGGTCAAGGAACTGAGGTGCCTTGAGCTGCTCGATGCGGAGCTGTTCCAGACCCTCAGCCTCAGAGGCAGGGAACCCAGGGTCAGGGTCTACAACAATCCTGGGTGCCTGGAGGATGCCGACGTAGTCTTCATCACCGGCATGACGCTCCCGAACGGAACCCTGCCCGAGGTCCTCAAGCACTGCAGGAACGCGAGGGTAAGGGTTCTCTACGGCCCGTCGTGCTCATTCTATCCCTCTCGCCTCCTCAGGCTCGTGGACGGGGTCTACGCCATCAAGATACCTGTGGAGGAAGAGGTGAAGCTCCGTATAATGGACTCCCGGTGCGTCTATCAGTACAGCTGTCCCAAGACTCGGATAGTAGAGGTGTGGAACGGGGAGGCGGCACTTTCCTAAGGAACTCGACATTCCTGGCGTTCCTCACTCCTTTTTCGTTTTTGTGATTCGAGCGGGGGATGATGCAGTGTCCGGTGATGCTGTCCAATATTCTCTAATTTTCTTGTATATGTGACAAGAGTTCGTCGGAATTTTATACCATGCCGTGGACACGTTGTCACTTTGGTTGTCGTTTTGGTAGAGTTTCCAGACCTTTTCTAACATTTAATGCTACAATATGCCCATCTTTTGGATAAATGACCACTCATTCAAGGCAAATCGTTATAGGTTCTCCCATCACTCACAGATATTGGATAAATTATCCAGGTGACCGGCATGGAGATAGTGAAAAAGGATGTAATCCATGAGTACGCGGGCTGGAGCAGTCTGGACGTTCTGGAGAACGCAAACCGCTACCCCGGTCCGACCGGCTTCTTCGCCTACGTGATGGAGGAGGCCTTAAAGGAGAGCATCTCGCTCGTTCCGAAGGAGGGCAGGAAGGCTCACTTCTCTGGTGACGTTTACATCCACAAGCTCCCATACAGCCTCTACATTCCCTACTGCACCGGCCACAGCACGGCGAGGCTCCTTGAGACGGGGCTGAAAACGCCGACCATAGTCTCAAGGCCGGCCAGGCACTTCGACACCTACGTTGACCACATAGCGAACTACCTCATAACGATGCAGCACTACTTCAGCGGCGCCCAGGCTTTAAGCTCGGTCGAGTGGTACGCCGGGCCCTTCATCAGGAAGGAGGGCATTGACAGGCGTAAAATCAGACAGCAGATTCAGCGCTTGGTTTACAACCTCAACTACCCGAGCAGGGTGGGAATGCAAACTCCTTTCACGAACTTCACCGTAACACTCGACGCCCCAAAGAAGATGCTCGATGGCGACCACGCCCTCTACGCCGGTGAAAGGGTCGAACCGCTCGGCGAGTACGAAAGGGAGGCGAAGGAGTTCTTCATAGCCCTAACCGAGGTTCTCCGCGAGGGAGACTCGCTCGGCCAGCCCTTTACCTTCCCGATTCCGACGCTGATGGTTACAGCTCAGATGCTCTGGGACGACCCGGAGGTCTTCGAGGCCGTTTTTAAGACCGCCTCAAAGCGCGGGAGCTTCTACTGGCTCAACACCAACGTCGTAGACCCGGACGCGAGCTTCTCGATGTGCTGCAGGCTTGTGATAGATAAAAACGAAATGAAAGAGGTTTTTAGCTTTAATGCAGAAGATACTAAAGATCAATGGCTTAAAGAAGTTGAGAGGGGGCGCTTCGGCGGGCTCTGGGCGATGCCGGACGTCACCGGCTCTGTGAATGTTACCACCGTGAACCTGCCGAGGCTGGCCCTCAAGGCCAACGGCGACGATGATGGGTTCTGGGAGGAGTACGAGAAGCTTCTCGGGGTCGTGAGGAGAACAACAGACTGGTTCAGGGAGCGCTATGTGAGGCTGATTACGGCATACGGGCACATGTACAGCATGATTCACCTCTACCTCGGGGAGTTCCCGGGCAGCCACTTCAACACCGTCGGAATCCTCGGCCTCCCGGAGGCGGCCGCGATTTACCTCAACGAGCCCAACCTCTGGGAGGAGGGGACTAGGAGGGACTGGCTCAGGGCCGCTGAACTGATGAAGGAGATGGTCGAGTTCGCGACGGCAAAGGCGAGGGAGTGGATGAAGGAAACTGGAACTCCGTGGAACGTCGAGGAGGTTCCCGGTGAGAGCGCCGCGGCGAAATTAGCTATAAAGGACCTGCGTGAGTTCCCGGAGCTTGAAGGGTACCTCAGCGACCCTGAGAATCCGATTTACTCCACCAGTATAGCCCCCTACTACGGTTCCCTTGAGCTGGCCGACAGGATACGCGTGGAGGAGAAGGTCCAGAAGAGCTTCACCGGCGGGGTCATGATGCACATTTTCCTTGGAGAAGAGCCCGACCCGGAGGCATTAGCAAAGCTCACGAAGAGGCTGATGAGGACGGAACTCGTCTACTGGAGCTACACTCCAGCAGTTACCGTCTGCAACGACTGCAAGTACTCGACAACGGGTTTGCACACCCACTGCCCGCGCTGCGGAAGCGAGAACGTTGAGGTCTGGAGCAGGATAATCGGCTATTACAGACCGCTCAAGAACTGGAACCCCTTCAGGAAGAAGGAGTTCTGGACGAGGAGGCACTACTCCTCATGATTTCTTTTCTGGGGGTGACCCTATGCTCACGAGCGGCTGGAAGAGCGTCAGCATGGTGGACGTTCACGGCGGGGTGACCTTCACGCTCTGGCTCTGCGGGTGCAACCTGAGGTGCCCCTTCTGCCACAACTGGCGCATAGCGGAAGGCCTCGACTGCTTCACCCTCGACAGAAGGGCACTCCTCGACGAACTTGATGCGGGCTCCTTCCTCGTGGACTACTTCCACGTCACCGGCGGGGAGCCGCTGATGCAGTGGAGGGAGCTGAGTTCGCTCTTCGCCGAGGTGAAGCTCCTCGACGTGCCGGTGAGTTTGAACACGAACCTGACCCTCATTGGCCCGCTGGAGAGGCTTTTAAAGGCCGGCCTCGTTGACCACATAGCGACGGACCTTAAAGCACCGCCCGAACTCTACGGCCTTCCAGAAAAGCCTGCGAGGAAGCTGTGGGGGCTCTTCCTGAGGGGACTTGAGGTAGTTTCCGACTACGGGGTCCCGCTGGAGCTGAGGATTCCTGTGGCGAAGGGTCTGGATGCGTGGCCCTACATTGAGGAAGGGCTCAAAAGGGTCGATACGAACTTCTACGTTGTCCTGAACCCGCTCGTCGGCAGGCCTTTGACGGACCCCAGGGACGGGTGGTGGTGCTCCATCCACTGCTGGCCTGACGGCGAGGTTGAGGAGCTGAGGGGGAAGCTCGAAAGCCTCGGCATCGGCGTTCACGTTAACGGCTTCTGGGGCACAGCCGCCGGACTGGATTCGGAGGAACGCGTGTAGTTTCATCGCCCTTTGTCCTCCGTTTCCCCTGGGGGACAGAACCTTCTCAGCTCCCGCTGTTTTGTCTCTATAGCCCTTTTCACGGCCTCGTAGGTTTCATCTCCCGGGTAGGTGAACCTCACGACGGTGTTTCGGGTGGTGTTGTCGTAGCTGATGCTCACTCTTATAACCGAGGGCCGGGAGCCGATAAACACGGCCCGCCCCTCTATTCTCTCATTATCCGAAAGCCTAAGTACCCGTACGGTGCAGGTGTTCTCGGAACATTCGCTCTCGACGCTGTTGCTGTGATTGCCGAACCCAAGGTCGAAAGCGGCGAAAATTTCAACCAGTGGCAGCACAAGGCTTTTGGCCCGGGATTCGTTCATGCTCCCGTTCCTGCACTTTGGAATGGTCAGGTTTTCGAACATCACAACACCGACGGTCTCAAGGGTTCCATTCTTCCAGAGCACCAGGGTCTCTCCTCCCAAAGTTCCATCGGGGCGGATTGTCGTGAGGATGCCCCGGATGTCGTCTTCGATGATTGCCGTTCCTTTTATGAACGAGGTTTCGTTCCCGGTACTCCAGTTCGTTTCCCACGTTGCTCCGGCTTCCGAAAGCTCCTCCACCCCGGTGAGAACGTCCTCGGGTGAAAGTTTGGCGGGAATCGGAGCCGTTCCTTTCTCAAGAATCGTGGAAGGGGCAAGATACGTTACGATAATGGCCATGAGCAGTCCCGCAAGGGCCCAGCTTTTCCGCCCCATGGTACTATTTGGGGTTATATCATTTATAATTCTTGTGGATGATTTGCTCTGGGCTTGACCGAAAACTTTATAAATAATCCAAAGGTACCATAGACCGGAAACACTAATTGTAACTAAAAGTCCTCCGTCGGTAAAAAGAAAAACGGGCGGAGGTGAGAGGAGATGGCCCAGCTCGCTGGACAGCCGGTTGTTATTCTGCCTGAGGGGACTCAGAGGTACGTTGGTAGGGATGCGCAGAGGCTGAACATTCTTGCCGCGAGGATTATTGCTGAAACCGTTAGAACCACCCTTGGCCCGAAGGGTATGGATAAAATGCTCGTCGACAGCCTCGGAGACATAGTCATCACCAACGACGGTGCCACCATCCTCGACGAGATGGACATTCAGCACCCGGCCGCGAAGATGATGGTTGAGGTCGCCAAGACTCAGGACAAGGAGGCGGGTGACGGTACCACCACCGCCGTTGTTATCGCTGGCGAGCTTCTCAGGAAGGCTGAGGAGCTCCTCGACCAGAACATCCACCCGAGCATAGTCATCAAGGGTTATGCCCTCGCCGCCGAGAAGGCCCAGGAGATACTCGACGAGATAGCCAAGGACGTCGACGTTGACGACGTTGAGATGCTCAAGAAGGCCGCCATCACCGCCATCACCGGTAAGGCCGCCGAGGAGGAGCGCGAGTACCTCGCCAACATCGCCGTCGAGGCCGTCAAGCAGGTCGCCGAGAAGGTCGACGGCACCTACAAGGTCGACCTCGACAACATCAAGTTCGAGAAGAAGGAGGGCGGCAGCGTCAAGGACACCAGGCTCATCAGGGGCGTCGTCATCGACAAGGAGGTTGTCCACCCCGGCATGCCTAAGAGAATTGAGAACGCCAAGATTGCGCTCATCAACGAGGCCCTTGAGGTCAAGGAGACCGAGACCGACGCCGAGATCAGGATCACCAGCCCGGAGCAGCTCCAGGCCTTCCTTGAGCAGGAGGAGAAGATGCTCCGCGAGATGGTCGAAAAGATTAAGGATGTCGGAGCTAACGTCGTCTTCGTCCAGAAGGGCATCGACGACCTCGCCCAGCACTACCTGGCCAAGTACGGCATCCTCGCCGTCAGGAGGGTTAAGAAGAGCGACATGGAGAAGCTCGCGAAAGCTACCGGCGCCAAGATCGTCACCAACGTCCGCGACCTCACCACGGAGGACCTTGGTGAGGCCGAGCTCGTCGAGCAGAGGAAGGTCGCCGGAGAGAACATGATCTTCGTTGAGGGCTGCAAGAACCCGAAGGCTGTGACCATACTCATCCGCGGCGGCACCGAGCACGTTGTCGACGAGGTTGAGCGCGCCCTTGAGGACGCCGTCAAGGTCGTCAAGGACATCGTCGAGGACGGCAAGATACTCGCCGCCGGTGGCGCCCCGGAGATTGAGCTCAGCATCAGGCTCGACGAGTTCGCCAAGGAGGTCGGCGGCAAGGAGCAGCTCGCCATAGAGGCCTTCGCTGAGGCCCTCAAGGTTATACCGAGGACCCTCGCCGAGAACGCCGGTCTCGACCCGATCGAGACCCTCGTGAAGGTCATCGCCGCCCACAAGGAGAAGGGACCGACCGTCGGCGTCGACGTCTTCGAGGGCGAGCCCGCCGACATGATGGAGCGCGGTGTTATCGCCCCGGTCAGGGTCACCAAGCAGGCCATCAAGAGCGCCAGCGAGGCGGCAATAATGATCCTCAGAATCGACGACGTCATCGCGGCGAGCAAGCTTGAAAAGGACAAGGGCGGCGAGAGCGGGGGCAACGACTTCAGCAGCGACCTCGACTGATTCTGATTCATTCTAGCCTTTCTTTCTCAATATTGCAATCATTTTCTCTTTGAGACTTCTGGAGTTTCTCCCCTGTTAATGCCACCGTAATGGCATTTTTGCTTTAGCATTCTTCTCTAGTGTATGTTGTGCAAATTAGTAAATTGAGATTAACTAAAACAGCAAAGTTTAAGTAAGTTAAAACTAACTAAAACCCGGTGGGCGATCAATGGAAGAATATATGCGCAGAATCCTAACCCTCAGCGGAAAGCGGCTGGAGAAGTTCGCCCTCAAGAGCGGAAAACCCCTACCCGAGAGGGATATGGTGAAACGATTATTTGAAGAAGTGGAGATTAGCCTGAACTCGGGGGAGAGCAGGGTCATCTTACTCCACGGGCTCAGGGGGGTGGGAAAGACCACGATGCTGGCCCAGCTTTACTTCAAGCTCCTTGGCAGGGTAAGTGAGAAGAGAATTATCTACGTCTCCGTGGATGAGATTAAAATGCTTGGTTTCCGCCTCATGGATGTCTTCGAGAGCTACGAGCACGCCATCGGCGAGAGACTTGAGGAGCTGAGCGAGCCAACAGTTTTTCTCCTTGATGAGGTTCACTACGACGAAAACTGGGATCTGGCTTTGAAGGTTGCCCACGACAGGGCGAAGAACCTGGTTGTAGTTGCGACGGGTTCTTCGGCCATGGAAATAAAGCTCAGCACCGATTTGGCAAGAAGGGCAAAGAGACTTCACGTCACACCTCTGACGTTTACGGAGTATCTTCATCTAAAGGGGATTCACACCGATGCTTGGATAAAGGACGACCTTAAAAAACTCCTGCTAACTGGCGAGGCAGATGGAATAGAGGAAAAGATTCGGGAGGTTCTCCTGGGGTTTGACCCGATTGAAGTTGAAAGATACCTCGTCTCCGGTTCCCTTCCTTTAGCACTGTCTTCGAGGGAACCATTAGAGGACGCATATTCGATAGTGGAGCGTATAGTTCACTGGGATCTGGCGAACGCTGGATTCTCTAGAGAGATTCTGGAGAAGGCTTTTTCCTTGATGCTCATGCTGGCCTCGGGTGAGAGCTTGAATTACGACAGGCTGACGGCGAGACTGGGGATTTCAAGGCCGGTTTTGGCCAAACTCCTCTCAGCCCTTGAGGCCCTTGAGGTTATATTTCCTGTGAGGGCATACGGCTCGCTCGGAAAGGCTGTGAGAAAAACTCCCAAGTACAAGTTTCTTGCCCCCGCCCTTAGAGCGGCTATCCTAAACCGCTTCGGTTTTCTTGAGACGGACGAGAAAACTCTCGGGAACCTGCTTGAGGATGCCGTTGCCCTTTACCTGTACCTCATGGCTGGCAGAAACCTTGGCCTGGTAACATATGACGCCAGCAAAGGAGGGGCCGACTTCATACTGAGCACACCCCGGGAAAAGGTCGTTATCGAGGTTGGATGGGGGGAGAAGGACGACAGACAGGTTAGGAGGACCATGAGGAAGGTAAAAGCCGATAGAGGGGTTGTGGTGCACGGTGGAGCATTCAAACGGAGGGGCAATATAATATGGCTCCCAAATGAGTGGTTCCTACTGATGCTTTAGCCTTGATTGGACGGCCATAATACAACTGGTAGGCATAAACCTTTTTTAGTTCCCCCTGAACTTTTCTTGTATGCCCTCCATTGAAGTAAGAGGCCTCTCCAAATGGTACGGCTCAAAGAAGGCCCTCAGCGACGTTTCCTTCACCGTGCAAGAGGGCGAGATAGTGGGCATAATCGGGCCGAACGGTGCCGGAAAGACGACGCTGATAAGGATTCTGGTCTGTCTCCTGAAGCCTGACTCCGGTGAAGTCCGGATTTTTGGAAGGAGGCCCTGCGAGGCAAAAGACCTTTTCGCGCTCCTCCCCCAGGACGTCAAGGCCCACTTCTACACGCTCACCCCGAGGGACTACGTCTACCACTACCTCCGGATGAGGGGGCTTGGGAGGGACGAAGCCAGAAGGATTGCGGACGATGCCATGGAACTCTTTGGGATAGAGTACGCGGACGAACCTATGTCCACCCTTTCTGGGGGCATGGTCAGGAGGGCCCTGCTGGCCATGGTCCTCTCGGCCCATGCCAGGCTCTACTTCCTTGACGAGCCCACCGTTGGCCTGGACGTCGAGAACAGACTCAACCTGTGGGAGGTTCTCCGGAAAAAGGCCGAGGAATCGACGATAGTCCTCACCAGCCACTACCTCAACGAGATATCGAGCGTCTGCGACCGCGTTCTCCTCCTGAAGGACGGGAAGATAAAGGCCTTCGGAAGGCCCGAGAGGGTCGCGAGGGACTACCTGAGCGGTCTTCATTCGAAGATAGTAGCCTTTGAAGACGTTGAGCTTGAGGGCTTTCTCCTGAAAAAAGCCGGGAGAAGGGTCTACATCTACACCCGCTCGGGGGGTGAAGAGAAGGAGATAATGGAAGCCCTCGAAAGTGCGGGAATACCCTTCAGAAGGGAGAGCCTGACGATAGAGGATGTTTTCATCGCGGGTGGTCTCGATGATGGCGCTGATTGAGTACTACGCCAGGGCATTAACCAGGGGGAGGTTCTCCCTCATCAGCTTCGCCATTCAGCCGCTCTCCTTCATCTTCATAGTCTACGTCGTGAGCGGAGGCAGGTTTTTGAACACAGCTCTAGCCGGAGCGGTCGTCAGCTTCATAGCTGGGGTCGGCATAGCGGACCTTGCGATAGAGCTGGTCGGAATGAAGACGCGTTCGAGGTTCTACGACATCCTCATGTCCCTCCCGGGAAGCGGCTGGAAGAAAGCCCTGGGGATTTCCATAGGAATGAGCGTTCCCGCTCTTCCCTACGTCCTTCTCCTCACGGTTCTCCTCCTCACGCGCCTTGGAGTCCGGGCACTCCCCGGGATGCTCCTTGGTGTGGTATCCCTCTGGCTGTGGGGTGCAGGGATAGGCTTCCTCCTTGGCGTGAGGATGAAGGAACCCGTTAGAACGATAAGGCTCTCGAACATACTCGTGACCGGCCTCACGGTGTTCCCGCCGGTCTACTATCCCCCAAGCGTTCTGCCCGATGGCCTTGCCAGAATCCTTATGCTCCTCCCGACGGTGAGCGCCTCACGGCTGATATCCGGGAACGGCGATCCCGGGAACCTCCTCGTGACGGCCTTCTGGGGGCTCACCGGCCTGCTCTTCCTGGCCAGATTCAGGGGGCTTGAGGGGTAAGCTTGTCTATTTCCTCTTCCAGCCTCTTCAGCTTCCCCTTGAAGCGCCTCACCTGGGAGTTGGCGAGGGCAACGATCCTCTCGATGTATTCGCCGTCCACCCAGAGCTCTCCATCAGAGCCAAGCGGAACGTCCATCCTCTCGGTGGAGCGTATCTCAACGAGGAGCTTCTTGTGACTCACGCTCTTGATGTTCGAGTACTTGAAGCCCAGCCCGATGGCGAGGTTGAGAAGTTTTACAGCGTCCTCCATGGTTCTCGCCCCGACGTGAAGAATCGGACTCCTGACCAGGAACCAGAGCTGGCCCTTTGAGTGCTTTCCTATGGCATCGAGGATCTCCTCAACGGTAACCTCGCGGTGCCACTTGCCGAGCCAGACGGAGTTCACCTTGTCCCCGAAGTCCGGCATCTCCATGACCGAAATCCTGCCCGAGCACGAGGAGGTGGTGAAGTAGTTCTCAAGGGAGTTGATTTTATCGAGTAGCGGGATTATGTCCTCATCCACCTTGCCCTCTTCCAAGGCCTGCCTGAGGCCTTCCATCGCTCTAGCTTTCTGCTCATCGAAGTTTTTGGTGTAGAGGAACATCACTCACACCTCCAGCTTTCCGGCATCGACCACAGTCTCCCTCTCATCCACAAACTCCACCAGCCGTTTATAAGTTGGATGGGCACTCAAAGTCGAGGAATCGCCTATCAAAATCAGCTTCCTCTTGGCCCTCGTCAGCGAGACGTTTAACCTTCTCAAATCCTTTAAGAAACCAAGCTCGCCCTTCCCGTTGGAGCGGACGAAGGACAGGACGATTACCTCCTTCTCCCGCCCTTGGTAGCCGTCGACCGTCTTCACCTCGACCTCCTCAGGCAGGAACGAGCGTATAAGGTCGCGCTGGTCGTCGTAGGGGGTAATCACTCCAATCCACTCCGGCCTGAGGCCGAGCTCCAGAAGTCCCTCAGCTGTTTCCTTAACCAGCCTCGCCTCAAGCGGGTTCTCCCTGCTCTCGCTCCCATAGCGCTGCCTCTCGAAGCGGTCTTCCCTTCCAGAGGTGTCCACGAAGACCAGGACGTTCTCCGGCCTGAGGACTTCGTCCCACGAACCATCGCGCGCGGGGCTTTTAACCCCGAGGTCGGCGAGGGTTATCCCCTTGATGCTCTCGTCCGCCTCTATTCTACCGTTGTAGAACTCCCTGCTCGGGAACTCCATGAGTCTTTCGTTCATTCTGTACTGGACTGTGAGCATCTCGCTCTTCCCGGGATAGCGCTCAATCAGGCCCTCGAAGAGCGTCTTGCTAAGCTCCTTCGCCTTCTCGCTGAGTATCGTCGGGGGCAGTTGCTTGTGGTCTCCGGCCAAAACGAACCGCCTCGCCCTGTTTATGGGTATGAGGACGCTCGGTATAGTCGCCTGAGTGGCCTCGTCTATTATCGCCACGTCGTAGGAACCGTAGTCAACGACATCGAGGCCCGCGGAGGAGTTCGTCGTTAAAACAACGTCCGCCTCCCTGATTATATCCCTTGCGATTCTCTCCTCAAGCTTCCTGGCATCGTCGAAGGTCTTCTGGACCTGCCGGTTGATCTTGATCCACTCCGCCATCTCCCGGATCAGCCTTGCCGGAACACCCCTCGTCCCGATGCCCTTCGAGGCCAGCCTGAGTATCTCCTTGTCGCTCAGTCCGCGCCTGTACTTCGGCGATGGTTTGGTGAACGTGTCGCGCTTTTCCGCTAGATTCTGGCCGATAACCCTCAACTCCCTCAGCTCGCCGTAGAGCTCGTGCTGGGTTATGAGGTAAGCTAAGGTCGTCTCGTGGAGGCTCTTTGAGACTCTGCTCGGGTGGCCGACGCGGACGACCTTCAGGCCGGAATTAACCAGGCGCTCGACGAGGTTATCGACTGCCACGTTGCTTTCGGCCGTTGCCAGAACCTTGTTGCCCCTCTCCACCTCCTGCCGTATCAGCTCGGCGAGAGTCCTCGTCTTGCCGGTTCCGAACGGGCCGTGAATCAGGAAGAAGTCCGGGCTTCCGAGGGCTTTGGCAACCGCCCTCTTCTGGCTCGCGTTCAAGCTCTTGTCAAAGGGCGCGAACTCGACTTCTTCGCCCTCCTCCGGCTCTCTCAAACCGAGGTAGAGCTCTAAGGCGTTTCTCCCACTCTCTCGAAGGTTGTCGAGGTTCTCAAGCCAGCGCTTGAAGGTTATGTCGTTGGCGTACAGGTCGATGCGGACTCCCTTCAAAGCCCACTCCGGGACGGTTTCAAGGGCGACCGTTATGAAGCGCTTCCCCTTCTCGACGACCGTTCCAACCAGGTCGCTCTTCAGCGGGTCTCGCCTGCTCACAACGATGAGGTCGCCAACACTTATCTCCGTTTTTATCTCTCGATCTCGGCCGTATTTCACCAGAAAATATCCCAGCTCCTCCCCAACGACCTTTCCGTTGAGTCCCAGAACGGCCCTCCCGACTTTCTCCCTCTCGCGTCCGCTCAGCCTTTTCATCTCTAGGCGCATGGCCTCTATCTCGGCCTTACGCTCCATCTCAACGAGTACCTTAAGGCGGGCAATAAATCTTTCAGGCTCCATTCTCTTCCCCAATCTGGGAGGAGAAAGGGAGTTTAAAAAGTTGGGTCAAAAAGGAAATGAGAAATCTGTTCTGTCACTTCTTGGGAGCAAGTGTTTCCTTTATAGTTCTGGGATTGAGCCACCTGAGCAGGTTGAGCCATGAACCGGCTTTGTCGTTGGTTCCGCTCCATCTCGAACCGCCGAAGGGCTGTCTGCCAACGATTGCCCCGGTAGGCTTATCGTTTATGTAGAAATTCCCTGCCGCGTATCTGAGCATCTTTTCGGCCTTCACTATTGCATACCTGTCCCTGGCGAAGATTGAGCCTGTGAGGCCGTACGGTGAGGTTTCGCTGCACAGGCGGAGTGTCTCTTCGTATTTGTCGTCGTCGTAGACATAGACCGTCACAACGGGCCCGAATATTTCCTCGGTCATAAGCTTTCCTTTTGGATTCCCCGTGAGGATAACCGTCGGCTCGATGAACCAGCCCTTGCCCGAGTCGTAGTGGCCTCCGTAGATAATCTCATACTCCTCGGGATGTGCTTTGGCGTACTCTATGTACGACACGATTTTCTTAAATGCCCCCTCATCTATGACCGCACCCATGTAGTTGCTCAGATCATCAACGGGGCCGTACTTGATTCTGGGCAGCTCCGCAAGGAGGCCCTCCCTAATGGCCGGCCACAGACTCTTCGGAACGTAAACCCTTGAAACGGCTGAGCACTTCTGACCCTGATAACCGAAGCCGCCACGGATTATGTTCGTCACAACTGCTTTCACGTCCGCGGAGCTGTGGACGAATACGAAGTCCTTCCCCCCAGTTTCGCCCACGATCCTCGGGATGTTCTTGTATCTGGTGATGTTTTCGCTTATTTTCCTCCAGAGTTTGACGAGGGTTTCATAGCTTCCTGTGAAGTGAAGTCCAGCGAAGTCGGGGTGGCTTAGAACAACGTCGGACCATTTGCTTGGAAACGGTACGAAGTTTATAACGCCATCTGGGAGTCCCGCCTCCATGAGTATCTTCATTATTTCAAAGTTTGCGAATATCACAGAGCGGGAAGGCTTCCAGAGGGCGACGTTTCCAACCATCGCCGGTGCAGTTGGCAGGTTTCCTCCAATGGAGTAGAAGTTGAAGGGTGTAACTGCGAGTATGAATCCCTCTAGGGGACGCCAGTCGGTTCTGTTCATCTCCCCTGGCGCCTGGTCCGGCTGTTGCTCGTAGATAAATCTGATGTAGTAGGGGTTGAACCTCCAGAAATCGACAAGCTCTGCCAGGTCGATCTCTGCCTCGTAGGGGTTCTTTGAGAGGTTCATCATTATCGCTGCAATGTTTCTTTTCCTGTACTTTCCGGCAAGCAGATCTGCAGCCTTACGGAATATTGCAACCCTGTGGTACCAGTCCAGCTCGGACCAATCCTCCCATGCTGAAAGGGCACATTCTATTGCCTCTTTCAGCTCATCCTCTCCAGCCAAGTGAGCTTTTGCGAGCACAACATCATGGTCGTGTGGGGCCCTTATCTCTATAACCTCCCCGGTTTTTACCTTCCTCCCTCCGATGATCAGGGGAATTTCTTCGGTCGTTTTCTTGATCCTTTCGATTTCTCTCAGAAGCTCCTCCCTTTCCTTTGTTCCGCTGGAGTAGCTCAGTATGCTGTCCATCTCATTTTTCGGCTTCTCAACTGCCCATATCATACCTCGCCACCTCATTCAATATCAAATTTAACCCCCTGTGCAAGAGGGAGGTCCTCACTGTAATTCACAGTTGCAGTCTGCCTCCTTGCGTAGAACTTCCACGCGTCACTTCCCGCCTCTCTTCCGACCCCGGTGTCTTTTTCCCCTCCGAACGCTCCGCCTATCTCCGCTCCAGCGGTGCTCGTGTTTACGTTGGCTATGCCGCAGTCGGAATGGGCTAGGAAGTACTCCGCTTCCCTCAGGTCGTTCGTGAATATTGCAGAAGAGAGACCCTGTGGAACCGAGTTGTTGAGTTCAAGGGCCTCCTCGATGGTGGAGTACTTGAAGACATAGAGTATTGGAGCGAATGTTTCTTCCCTCACTACCTCCATATCCGGGTGCGCTTCGATTATCGTGGGCATAACGTAGCAGCCCTCCAGTCTCTTTCCGCCATAGAGAATCCTGCCTCCCTCTGCAACTGCTCTCTCTACGGCCTCCTCGTACTTCTTAACGGCCTCTTCGTCTATTAGAGGCCCAATCAGCGTATCCGGCTCGAATGGATTGCCGATTTTCACGCCCTTGTACACTTTTATCAGCTTGTCCAGGAACTCGCCGTAGATTCTTTCATGCAGAATTAAGCGGCGGGTTGTTGTACATCTCTGTCCGGCAGTTGCGAGGGCTCCAAAAGCGACTCCCTTGAGCGCAATCCTCATGTCCGCCTTATCGCTGACTATAGCTGCGTTGTTCCCGCCGAGTTCGAGTATTGCCCTTCCAATGCGCTTTGCGACCTTCTCATACACCTTTCTCCCTGTTGCGGTCGAGCCGGTGAAAGATATCAGCGGCAGCCTCTTGTCTTCCGCCATCCAGTTGCCGACGGTAGAACCTCTGCCGGTTACAAGGAAGAATATCGGCGGAAGGCCGTGGCGCTCAAGGACGCTGTTGACGATTTTGGTGGTTGCTATTGCGGTCAGAGGGGCCTTCGTTGATGGCTTCCACACAACCACATCGCCGACTGCGGCCGCTATGAACGCGTTCCACGACCACACCGCACAGGGGAAGTTAAAGGCTGTAATAACACCTATCGGGCCGAGGGGATGCCACCTCTCGCAGAGAAAGTGGTCTTTCCTCTCGCTTGCGATCGTAAGCCCATAGAGTTGCCGCGAAAGACCGACTGCAAAGTCCGCGATGTCTATCATCTCCTGGACTTCTCCCCTGCCTTCGGTCAGTATCTTTCCGACCTCAAGGGTAACCAGTCTTGCCAGTGCTTCCTTCTTTTGCCTCAGTTCGTCTCCAATCTCCCTGATGATCTGTCCCCTCTCCGGTGCGGGAATTTCGCTCCAGACACAAAACGATTCCTGCGCCTTTTTGATAACAGCTTCATAGTCCTCTATCCCTGCGATTGCGACCTTTGCAATCTCTTTTCCATCTATGGGGGAATGAGAGGATATTAACTCCCTCCCATCGGTGGGCATCCATTCCCCGTAGAAGACTCCAGAATTGACCTCTGACAGTTCCAATTCCTCTAATACATCCTTGGGCATCGGGTCACCCCCTGGGCCTCTGCTCGATATAACTATCCCCGCGAGGAATTTAAACATTTTGTGTAAACAAAAGCACTTAAGTTAAACAGAAGTGCTTGACTACTACAAAAATATCTGAAAAGAGAGAACTCCTGAAAAGGTCAGATGTACTCCCACACCCCGTACTCCCTGTAGTTCCTGACTATTGTTTTTGTTGTGGTAAACTGTTCAATGGAGTAACCTATTCCTTCCCTTCCGATTCCGCTGTCTTTCATCCCTCCAAATGGATAGTATCCGATGCCGTGTCTCGGAAACTCGTTTATGAATACTGCCCCAACTTCAAGCCTTCTTGCGACTTTCCTTGCTCTGGCATCATTTGTGCTGAAGACTGCCGCATCAAGGCCAAAGCGGGAGGAATTCGCCAGCTCGACGGCTTCGTCTTCATTTTTGACCTTGACTAAAAGCGTCAGCGGGCCGAACACGTCCTCTTGGAATGCCCTCAGCTTGGGAAGTGTCTCCTTTGTGACCTCAAGGAGAACCGGCCACACGTAGTTTCCTCTGCGCTTGAATTCTGTCAGAGGCTTTGCGCCTTTTTCAACGGCATCCCGATAGAGCTCTTCAATTGTCGCTGCACTTTTCTCATCGATCAGCGGCCCCATCATGGCGTTTTCATCTTCGAGCGGATTTTTGGGGTCGATTCCCTTGAGCCTCTCCGCGAGCATGTCCTTGAGATTCTCGTATATCTCTTCCTCTGCAAAGACCATCCTTATGGCGTCGCATCTCTGCCCGGAGTAGCTTACCATTCCCTTGATGAGTTTTTCTACGGCTGTTTTGAGGTCCGCGTCATCCAGAACTATCGCTGGGTCTTTTCCGCCGAGCTCCATGTGGTATGCCTTTATTCCCCCGGTTTTGAGAAGGTGCTCTCCAACCTCAGTGCTTCCCGTGAATGTTATCGCCCTAATCCTCTTGTTTGCCACTATCCTGTCCATGTCTCTGCCGGCTATGGTCAGAAGTGCAAAGCTCTCTCTTGGAAGCCCGGAGAGTTCGAGAACCCTTATGAATAAGAGCGGTGCAATCGGGTCGAGTGATGCGGGCTTAAGCAGAACGGCATTTCCGCTGAGCAGTGCTGGAATAACTTTTGCGGCGGATATGAAGAGAGGATAATTGTACGGACTTATGGCTAGGACCACCCCATAGGGTTCCCTCTTTACAATTCCTTCGCTTTCAAGTGTCTCTTCACTCCAGTCTCCGGGAATGTAGTCTCCTAGAAGTCTCCTTGACTCCATCGTTGTCTTTTCCAGACGTTCGATTGTTGCCGTGACCTCACCCTTGGCATTGCTCAGGGGCTTTCCAGCGTCGAGCATTAACACCTTGGTGAAATCGTCGAATGCCTCTCTCATGAGCTGGGCAGCCTTTAAAAACGCCCTTATCCTTTTTTCTCCGGGAAAGTTTCTTATGGCCTCCCTTCCTTTTGTATGGACTGCATCAATGGCCTCATCAAGCTGTTCCCCGTTCAGTTTTGAAACCCTTGCGATGACTTCATTGTTTATCGGACTTCTGACCTCGATGAAGCTCTCCCCAAAGACCCACCTTCCAGCTGAATACGTGGCGAACTCCACCACTCCATCGTCCCCAACCCGGAATATATCCTTGAAGATTTCGTGCTTCAGTTCGAGCATAATATATCACCCGAAGGGATACATGATTGAGGGAATATTTAAACATTTTGCGTAAACAAATGGGATTACTTTAAATGAAACTGTTTTCATGGACACCAACCTCCCGGGAGGATAGGGTTCCAAAAGGAAAATGTGGGAGAACAGAAGAGGCAGTCAGCCCATGCGAGTTTCCTCACCGCTCGGACGAAACTTCCCTCATCATCCCTGAAGGAGTAGGGAAGAGGGGTTAAAAAGCTAACCTGTGTTTAACTCTTAAGATGCTTGGCAACATGATGTTCTGGCTGAAAAAGTTTATATACTACCACAAAAAGTTTTCAACGAAAATCTATTGAATGATGTCGAATAGAATATGATACCAAGGGGAATCAACTGTCGGGGATGGTGAGGTAATGAAGAAACGTATTTACATACTTTTCTTTTTAATTCTTCTGCTTTCCCCTCACACCGTAGCCAGTCCCCTCGGAATTACTGGAATGGCCCACTATCAGGACGGTTTTCTAATTCTCACTCGCTTCACCAACAACACAACTCAGCTCTGGCTCTTCGAACCGGGCAGAGGGTTTAAGCTCTTAAATGCAACTTTTCTGAACCTCACGTTCATACACTCCAACGGAAAGAGAGTCCTCATGTATCGAAATTTGTCGGACATATATTCCGCGCCAGACGTTCAGCTATACGTTTATGACGGCGAGCTCCATCATTTAGGAGACTTCAACGGGGTAACGGACTGTGGAGACGATCTCTACATTTACTGGAACGGTGAGTTTTACCTCCTCTTTCAGCCGTGGGACGCTTGTCAGATGGCCGGCTACGATTGGTACGCAATAGTCAACGGCTCAATCCTTAAGCTTCCGGGCGAAGACCGAGGCTGGTCCACGGTTCTCTTCCATTCAAAACGCTACGCGGACAACCTCCAGGTCGTCCCACACGGCTATCTCCTCGGCTACACGGATTTTCGCACAGGGCTAACAAGCCTCCGCCTCGTAACCCTCTCCAACGGGGAAATCCGGGTTAAAAACATCACGTTCGGGAACCTCTCTGCAAAGTGGTCAGAGGCGTGCTTCAACGGCACCCATTTTGCAACCCTGCTGGGTAGCTGGATGGGACTGCCCTACGTATCAACGTTGAAGTTCTACCTGGCGATCGTAAACACCACCGGCGATTACAAAATCATTCCTCTGGACTCAATTCCTTTAGACGAGAACGTTTCCCTCGAACTTTTGGGGAGCTACAATGGAAACTGGGTCGTGAGAAAGTACAGGTACTGGAGACTATTTAGCTCTTCGAGAGGATTTTATGACAAGGCTAAAACCCTATCCTATTTCCTCGTCTCCAGGGGCGTTGTCAAAATGAGCAACGAGACCAACGTCATGGCCACCTGTCGGCGAAATTATCCCCAGATTGTTTTTGAGGGGAGGCAAGTCATCAAAGCTCCACTGAAGCTAAACGGCAAGAACGTCACGATTAACGGCACCCTGTTGCTTTATGGTGGGAACACCTTCAAACTCCCCTTTAACGTTACCCTTGCCGATTGCGGCAACGGCTGTCTGCTCTCGAACGGGAAAGAGTTAGCCTACTTCAACGGGAATGACGTTAAAACAATCAAGCTACCAGAGAACCAAACAGAAAACATCTGGTTAAGCCTGCTCGTGGCGGTCTTCTCACTGCTCCTTATCGGGTGGTTGGTGAAAATGAGAAGGCAATAACCTGGGAGCAGGTGGAAGAGGGGTTAAAAAGCTAAGCCCTCCCAGAAGAAATCACCGAGACTATGTCCCTGTGGAATGACTTCAACGCCTTCCAGTGCCGCTCGTCAATCTCGTCGCTCCATGAGACCCTCTTGTAGAACCTTTCCAGGTCGTCGAGCAGGTACTCCAAGTACTCCCTGCGCATTCTGTCCACGCCGATGCCGTTGCCCAAAAGCTTCCCCCTCAGAAACGGCATGACCTCCGACGGCCGACCGAGGGCCGCCCAGAAGAGACCCTCCTTCAGGATTTCACCCAGCAGCTCCTCAAAACCAAAGCTCCTAACTTTGGCCCTATGGATGGGTTTGGTACTCCCTCCTCATGGTAATCACCGATTCTAGGAGTGTTCGGAAGTATTTGTACTTTTTGGCCGAACCTTTGGCCATCTGTCAAAAAAGGCAAAAATTCGGGCCGATGTCTGGACATATATCCAATTTATCGTTCATTAGGTGTCATCTCGTCAATACGGCGGTCCGGTGATGCCCTCCGGGGCGGAACCCTTAAAAACCCCTGCCAGGTTCATGTTAAAAAGGACGTGGGGGTCAGGCAAAGATGGGAAAATTTGAACACAAACTTGTTAATGCTATTAAGGGATACACCTTTGACGACGTTCTTCTGATACCGCAGGCGACCGAAGTCGAGCCCAAGGACGTTGACGTCTCGACAAAGATAACTCCAAACGTCAGGCTGAACATTCCAATCCTCAGCGCGGCGATGGACACCGTTACCGAGTGGGAGATGGCCGTTGCGATGGCCAGGGAGGGCGGCCTGGGGGTCATCCACAGGAACATGAGCGTTGCGGAGCAGGCCGAGATGGTGAGGAAAGTCAAGCGCGCCGAGCGCTTCATAGTCGAGGACGTCATCACCATAGGCCCCGATGAAACCCTCGACTACGCGCTCTTCCTCATGGAGAGAAACGACATCGACGGCCTTCCGGTCGTTGGTGAGGACGGCAGAATAGTCGGCATCGTTACCAAGAAGGACATAGCGGCCAAAGAGGGCAGCCTTGTGAGGGAGGTCATGACGGGCGAGGTCATAACAGTCGGCGAGGACGTCTCGGTCGAGGAAGCCCTTGATGTGATGGTGGCCAACCGGATAGCCCGCCTCCCGGTGGTCGATGAGAACGGCCGCCTCGTGGGAATAATCACGATGAGCGACCTCATGATGAGGAAGAAGTACAGGAACGCCGTGAGGGATGAAAACGGTGACCTGATAGTGGCTGCGGCGGTGGGTCCCTTCGACATCGAGCGCGCCAAGGCCCTCGACAGGGCGGGCGCCGATGTAATCGTCGTTGACACGGCCCACGCCCACAACCTCAAGGCCATAAGGGCCATGAAGGAGATAAGGAAAGCCGTCGATGCCGATTTAATCGTTGGAAACATCGCCAATCCAAAAGCGGTTGACGACCTCACCTTCGCCGACGCGGTGAAGGTCGGAATAGGGCCCGGGAGCATATGCACAACCCGCGTCGTGGCTGGCGTTGGAGTTCCACAGGTAACCGCCATAGCCCTCGTGGCAGACAGGGCCCAGGAGTATGGGCTTCACGTCATAGCCGACGGCGGAATCCGCTACTCCGGCGACATCGTCAAGGCCATCGCCGCTGGAGCTGACGCTGTCATGCTCGGCTCCCTCCTGGCCGGAACGAAGGAGGCACCGGGCAAGGAGGTCGTCATCAACGGCAGGAGGTACAAGCAGTACCGCGGCATGGGTTCCCTCGGTGCCATGATGAAGGGAGGAGCGGAGCGCTACTACCAGAAGGGCCACATGAAGACCAAGAAGTTCGTCCCGGAGGGAGTTGAGGGAGTCGTCCCCTACAAGGGAAGCGTGAGCGACGTCCTCTACCAGCTCGTTGGAGGTCTCCGCTCAGGAATGGGCTACGTCGGGGCTTCAAGCATAGCCGAACTCAAGGAGAAGGGCGAGTTCGTGATTATAACCCAGGCCGGCGTCAAGGAGAGCCACCCGCACGACATACTCATAACAAACGAGGCCCCGAACTATCCGCTCGGGAAGTGATTCCCAGATATCTCCTGTTTCTCTTGTCTATTCTTTACAGAAGTGCATGAACACTTCTTTGGGAGTTACTTGGTTGGCGTGGCAATTTTGCCTTTGTTGAATAACAAATCTTGGCTTCCTTTATCTGACATCCTCCCAGCCAAGGCGAGGGTTCCAATGGGTTAACCCCCTCGCCATTGGGCGGTTTGGTTTGCGGGCCCATTACTTACTCCCGTCGCCAGTTTCGGTTCAGCCCGCGGGCCCGGTCTCGGGCCCGTTACCCCTACCGCAGAGCGGATTGGGGTTATGGTTTCAGAGGCCACCATTCAGGGTTTCAAACTGCCCAACGGGCAGTTCTCAAAAGGACGCCTTACGGCGTCAACCCTCCAATGCCCATTGGCTTGTTCACTGCATCCCCACCCCAAAGGACAAAGCTTTCAAAAGAAAAAGGTAATGCGGTAGTTGCGTTTTATTTGAGGGAATACCTATTTAAGGGTTCCATTGGAAGTAAATGTGTATGAAACTGATGAAAATGTTTGCGATTTTGTTTTTGACTTGCGTTGTCGTGATATTTATTGTATCGATTTTTGAGAATTGGAGTACTCATAACAGTTCTCGTTCAGAAAAGTTCCAGGTAATTCGGGGGAGTGATATCCCTGAAGTAAATGTTTCTTTTCATGAAATCACATATTTAGTTCAAAGTAATGTGTCTGAACTTGATGTTGAGTCATTTACAGAGCTCAAAATTGAGGTTTCTTCTCAAAAAGACTTGGAATTGTATGGAGAAAAAATTTTGGTGGTAAGAAACGTCAAGGAAAGTGATGTTGGCAGGATATCCCTGGTTTATCCTAAAGGGGTTGTTCTTGATAACATCACGGCAAAAAATGCAAGGATTAAGAATATCTCAATAGCTACTACTTCCCAGGCAGATATTTTGATACTCGTTTTGGAGACATCACAAAATAACGTTGGGGCCATAACAATAGAATATCACGCTAACCTAACACGTTTTGAGCCCTTTATCAGCTACGTAGAAATGAAAGACGGCTGGAGCATTTTCAGGACAACGTATGACGGCAACGAGTTGGTATTGTCATCACTGTGGTTATTAAGGGAGGTTGGGGTTTTCAAAAGCTATGAGTCTCAAATACGATTAGAGATTCCTCAGGGTTGGATGGGAGTTGTGATAGACGAAAAAGGAGAGGGATTCTGGGAGGACATTCATGAAGAATCAGCAGATGAGAGGGCTGTTTTTGTTTATTACTCGAAGAATTCGAGAAACCCGATAATAATTGCCGGTAATTTCTCGTGCGTTAATAATGTCTCCTCGGGAGCATCACTTGGCGTATGCCAAGTAGGAAAGCAGAGGAAAGACGTGCTTTTCATCGCTTCAGGAATTTTAGAGGACTATTCTCAACTCTTTGGTGGTTATCCGTATTCTGATCTCAGAATCATTTACCTGGAAAGTCTGAGTACCAAGGGAGGGTTTGAATTTCCGCGTGGAGTTATATTGATAAATCCTAAGACAAACGGAACTCTAATTCTTGCTCATGAAATTGCTCACTCCTGGTTCGGCGACTATGCGTCTTTTGGCAGGATGGATGAAACGCTTGCGAATTATCTTGCCCTGACCTACACAGACTTCCCTGAGTTACTCAATTTTACTGAGCATTCCCCTTTAATTGATTCTGCTTACAGCCTGGAGCGGGTCTACCAAGAGGAGATATCCAACGCACATGCGGAAGGAATGATATATTACAGAGGCGCTTCCGTCTTCCGCTCCCTGCAGTTTGTCCTTGGTAATGAAACTTTCTTTGAAGGTATTAGGGAGATTTTAAGGGAGTGCCATGGTAGGAAATGCAATTTAACGGATGTTCAGGAGGTTTTTGAAAGGGTTAGAGATCAGAACTTAGACTGGTTTTTTAAAGAGTGGTTTTACACTACCAAAGTTCCCGAGTATGAGGTTGAAAACCTGAGTATAGAACAAAAGGATGGAAAATCCCTCCTACGCTTCGAGATTATAGACAAAAACAACTTCACGATGCCCTTGGAAATTGAAGTGATAACACCAAAGGAGAAAGCTATCAAAAAAGTGTGGGTTGATGGCAGGGCTAAAGTCAGCTTTGAACTTGAAGGCAAGCCCACAGCAATCCTCCTTGACCCCAACGAGTGGATGGTTAACGAGAATCGGAACTACACAGTAAACGGAATTAAAATAAAAATTGAATGACCTTCTTTTTTTATCTCAGTTGCTGGCTATACGCTACATCACAGCAATCATATGTTATGATGTTTCGTGTCCAATGAACAGAAGAGACAAAAATCCAATCAAAAAGCGTTTAAGCTTTCCCTCCTCTTTTCTTCCGGTGGTGAGATGACCAGCGTTGGAATCATTGGAAGCGGTGCCGCGGGATTAACGGCGGCCGTAGCCCTGGCGAGACGGGGCTTCGACGTGACGGTCATCGGTCCGGGAATAAAAGATAGCAACTCTTATCTTGCCCAGGCAGGGATAGCGTTTCCCATTCTCGACGGTGATTCTCCTAAAGCTCACGTTCTAGACACTATCAGGGCCGGCAAGTACCTCAACGATGAGGAGACCGTGTGGAGCGTTGTGTCCAAGGCGAGCGAGGCCTACGAGTTTCTCCTCTCGATGGGGCTGGAGTTCGAGGCAAGCGAGACCGAGGGGGGACACTCTTTCCCCAGGGTTTTCACGATTAAGAACGAGACCGGGAAGCACGTGACAAAGCTCCTACACCTCCGTGCCAGGGAGCTTGGGGTTCACTTCGTCAAAGGAGGGGTCGATGAGCTGGCCGTGAAGCGGGGGGAAGCCTACGGTGTTTTCATTAAGGGCGAATTCCTGCGCTTCGACGCGACTGTTATAGCGTCCGGCGGTTTCTCTGGCCTTTTCAAGTTTACAGCGGGCTCAAAATCTAACACCGGCCTCCTCATTGGCGACGCGATAATGAAGGGTGCCCCAGCGAGGGACTTGGAGTTCGTTCAGTTCCATCCGACTGGTTACCTCGGAAGGAGCGGCGTTTTCCTCGTCAGCGAGGCCGTCCGCGGTGCCGGGGCAAAGCTGGTGACGGAAGACGGGGAGCGCTTCGTTAACGAACTCTCCACGAGGGACATCGTCGCGAGGGCGATATACAACCAGATGAAGGCCGGTAAGAGGGTCTTCCTTGACGCGACCTGCATAGAGGACTTCAAGAGGCGCTTCCCCCAGATATACGCCTTCCTGAGAAACGATGGGCTAGACCCGTCAAAGGACCTAATCCCCGTCTCCCCGATAGCCCACTACACGATGGGGGGAATAGCCGTTGACCTCTGGTACAGGACGGTAATCAAAAACCTCTACGCCGTTGGAGAGGCCATGAGCAACGGTTTTCACGGGGCGAACAGATTAGCGAGCAACTCCCTCCTTGAGTGCATCGTGAGCGGACTTGAGGTGGCTAGGACAATCGCGAGGGATAAGCCGAGGCGGGGGGACGTGAAGGAGCCGGCATATCACGGCTACGAGGCCGGGGACGTTGACTCGCTGAGGGGACTCCTGTGGAATCACGCCGGAATCGTTAGGAGCGCGAAGACCCTTAAAGAGGGCCTCAGGGAGCTTGAGGGAATCGAGGCAGACCCGAGGTTAAAGCTGCTCGCGAGGGGAGTCCTTGAGTGCGCACTCGTGAGGGAAGAAAGTCGGGGAAGTCACTACCGCGAGGACTTTCCGGCTATGAACAAATCCTTCGAGAGACCGAGCTTCTTCGACGGAAGATGCAGGCTCTAACCAAAGGTTTAAATTCTCATCGAATCATTATCATGCCCGGTGAAACGAGTGGAACTGCTCTACCTCATCGCCTCCTTCGCGGTAGTAATAGCCCTCATATGGCTTAAAATCAACGTTGGCGTCTCAATATTCGTCGGTTCTCTAGTGCTGGCCTTCCTGTTTGGAATGAGTCCCAGGGATGCCGTTGTGGCCCTTTACCACTCCGCCACCTCGTGGGAGACGATAAGGCTGGTGCTCATAATAGCCTTCATCATGGGCATGACCTCTGTCTTCTCCCAGATCGGCTACCTGAAGGACATGGAAACGGCGGCGAGCAACCTCTTTCCCAAGGCCAAGTACTCCCTGGCCATGCTTCCAGCCCTCATCGGGCTGATGCCGATGCCAGCGGGCGCACTGGTCTCGGCCCCCATGATAGAGCCGGTCGCCGGGAAGTTCGAGATGAAAGCTGAGGACAAAACCCTCGTCAACTACTGGTTCAGGCACGTATGGGAGCACTCGTGGCCGATGTATCAGGCCATAGTCATCGCTTCGGCCCTCGTTGGAATCTCTATACGGGAGATGAGCACCAAGATGTTCCCCCTGACGATTCTTATGGCGCTCATCGGCTACGTCCTCCTCATCCGCCCGCTTCCGGATGCCGGTTCCGGGGAGGGAGACGTCAAAACCGGCCTCAGACTTCTCCTGAAGAGCACCTATCCAATACTGATAATCATACTCGCCTCCATAGTTCTCGGCTTGGACATGGTCTACGGCGCTTTCCTGGGCTTTATCGCAGCCCTCATCCCCAACCTTGGAATGGTGGACGTGAAGAAGGTGCTCGCCTATGCCCTCCAGCCTAAGATAGTCTTCCTTCTCGTTGCGGTGATGTACTTCAAATACGTGCTCCAGGTTACTGGGGCGGTTGAGACGCTTCCGAACGCCATGATATCAATGAACCTGCCGGTCGTCCTCGTTCTCATGGTGACGCCGTTCATCGTTGGCCTTATGACGGGCATAAGCTTCGCCTACGTGGGCATGACCTTCCCCCTGCTCCTGCCCTTCTTTACGGGCTTTAACATGGTGGCGCTCGCTTACCTGAGCGGCTACATGGGGATGCTCTTCAGTCCCGTGCACCTCTGCTTCGTGTTCTCGGCCGAATACTATGGGGCCGAACTCAGGAGGGTCTACCTGCGGCTCCTTCCTCCGGCGCTGCTCCTCTTCGCTGGGGGCGTTGCCTACATAGCCCTCGTTCTCTGAAAGCTTTTATACCCTGGAACATAGCATTCCACAGGTGAGACCATGAAGATGGAGGAGCTCGTGCGGGAGATTGAACGCCTGAAGGAGGAGCGCAACGCTATAATAATGGCCCACAACTACCAGCTGCCTGAAATCCAGGACATAGCCGACTTCCTTGGCGACAGCCTTGAGCTCGCGAGGAAGGCAGTCAACGTTGATGCCGACGTCATAGTCTTCGCGGGAGTAGACTTCATGGCCGAGACCGCGAAGATCCTCAATCCCGAAAAGACCGTCCTGCTTCCGAGCAAAAGGGCCACCTGCGCCATGGCCAACATGCTGAAGGTCGAGCACATCCTCAGGGCCAAGGAGCAGTATCCGGACGCCCCGGTGGTTCTCTACGTGAACACCACCGCCGAGACCAAGGCCTACGCCGACGTGACGGTGACCTCAGCCAACGCGGTTAAAATAGTTGAAAAGCTCGATTCCGATGTCATAATCTTCGGGCCCGATAAGAATCTGGCGAACTACGTGGCCAAACAGACCGGCAAGAAGGTCATTCCCGTGCCGGAGTACGGGCACTGCTACGTTCACAGACAGTTCACCCTTGAGGACGTCGAACGTGCCAGGAAGCTCTACCCCAACGCCAAGCTGATGGTTCACCCCGAGTGTGAGCCGGAGGTGCAGGAAAGGGCCGACATAATAGTCTCCACGGGAGGAATGATAAGGCGCGCGAAGGAGTGGAACGAGTGGGTCGTCTTCACGGAGCACGAGATGGTCTACCGGCTCGGGAAGCTCTACCCCGATATCAAGTTCCACCCGGCCAAGGAGGACGCCGTCTGCATAGGAATGAAGGCCATAACGCTCAACCACATATACGAGTCGCTTAGGGACATGAAGTACGAGGTTGAAGTGCCGGAGGAGATAGCCCAGAAGGCCAGGAAGGCCATCGAGAGGATGCTGGAGATGAGCTAACTTGTCAAGTTGAGAGTGAAAGATTCCTGGATTTTTGCTAGGTATGGAGGGAAACTTTTTAAGGATTTTTACCTCTTTATTTAACATGAGCCGTGAGGAAACGATATCCCAAATTCTGATGGACTACCTCAACCTCAGCGTTGAGGGTGTTGAGCGCGAGCTGAGGGTTCCCGAAGAGATCAGTGTAAACAAGGTCATAACAATAATCGGCCCAAGGAGAACTGGGAAGACCTTCTACCTCCTCCAAAAGTTTTCCAAGCTGAGAAAGGCAGGCAAGGCGGCCGTCTTCTTTCCTCTCGACGATGACAGGATATACCCCCCGACGCTCGATGACCTTTCGACCCTCGTGAAGGTTTTCTATGAGCTCTTCCCAGATGCCGAAAGGAAGTATCTCTTCCTTGACGAGATTCAAAACGTCCCCAACTGGGAGCTCTTCGTCAAGAGGGCCGTTGAGAGGGACGGTTTCAAGGTCTATCTGGCCGGCTCCTCCTCGAAACTTCTGAGCAAGGAAATCGCAACGGCACTGCGTGGAAGAACGCTTACCTTTGAGATGTTTCCGTTCTCCTTCAGGGAGTTCCTGCTGGCCAAAGGCTTCAGTCCGGGTAAATACCTCTCCACAAGGGAGGAGGCACGGGTAAAGGCTATGCTGAAGGAGTACCTTGCGTTTGGCGGCTTTCCGGAGGTTGTTCTCCTCGAAGATTCATTCCTCAAGAGGAAAACGCTTTCAGAGTACGTGGATGTGATGCTCTACCGTGACGTTGTTGAGAGGCACAACGTGAAGAACCTCAGGGCCATCAGGATGTTCCTGAAGCTCCTCATGACGTCATTTGCCAAGGAGTTTTCGATAAACAAAACGGCCAGATACATGAGGGGAATGGGGATTGATGTGAGCAGGAACACGCTCTACAGTTACTTCGACTACTTTGAAGAGGCCTACGTGATCTTCCCGCTCAGGAAGTTCTCCTACAACATGAAAGAGATTGAGAAGAGCCTTCCCAAGATTTACGTCGTTGATACCGGTTTGATAAACGCCTACTCCCCCCGTTCAGGAGAGAGCATCGGCAGGCTGATGGAGAACGCGGTCTTCCTCGAACTCAGGAGGCAGGAGAAGGAGCTATACTACTTCAAGGACGAGCGGGGGAGGGAGGTTGATTTCTTGGTGAAAGATGGAAATGACGTTTCGGAACTCATACAGGTCAGCTACTCTATCGAGGAATCCACAACGTTTGAGCGGGAGGCCTCGGCACTGCTGATCGCCTCAGAGAAGTTCGACTGTGAAAACCTAACGGTAATAAACTGGGACATGGATGACCTCATTGATGTGGAGGGGAAAAAGATTCGGCTCATTCCTCTCTGGAAGTTCCTGCTGGGGGGTGGAAGAGAATGACGCCAATTTCCTATCTGCTCAAGTTCCTTGAGGAGGACGCTCCCTTCGGTGACGTCACGAGCGAGGCTGTAATCCCTGAAGGAACCAAGGCCAAAGCCGTAATCATAGCCAAGCAAAACGGCGTTATCGCGGGCGTTGAGGAGGCCAAAGCCCTGTTCGAACACTTCGGGGTTGAAGTTGGGGTCAGAATGCATGACGGGGAGAGAGTGAAGAGGGGAGACGTTATCCTGGAGCTTGAAGGGGACGCACGCTCCATACTCCTCGTCGAGAGGACTGCACTGAACATAATGGGCAGGATGAGCGGCATAGCGACCGAGGTCAGAAGGCTTGTCGAGAAGGTTGAGGCCGTGAATCCCAAGGTTCGCGTTGCAGGAACTAGGAAGACCCTCCTCAAGCCCATAGACAAGAGGGCGATACTCATCGGCGGCGGCGAGCCGCACAGGTTTGCCCTCAGCGATGCGGTACTCATAAAGGACAACCACCTCGCCTTAGTCCCGCTGGAGGAGGCCATAAGGCGCGCCAAGGCCTTCAGCGTTTACAAGGTCGTTGAGGTCGAGGTCGAGAGCCTTGAAGATGCCATCAAAGCGGCGAAAGCCGGGGCCGACGTTGTGATGCTCGACAACATGAGTCCGGCCGAGATAGCCGAGACGATAGGGGCTCTAAAGCGCGAGGGTCTTCGCGATAGGGTGAAAATCGAGGTCTCCGGTGGGATAACCCCGGAGAACATCGAGGAGTACGCCAAGCTCGACATCGACGTCATAAGCCTCGGCTACCTCACGCACTCCGTCAAGAACTTCGACGTCAGCCTTGAGATAATTGGGGCGGTCTGAGCGGATTTCCTTCTTGTCTTATTCATTTCTGCCGAAGGTTCTTCGGAAACATCGGGGCGTTTATGCAGCAAGGTTTATATTCAAGTTTTTTCTTGAATATTATTGCAAGCCATAACTTGAAATGGTGATGCCCATGGGAAAGCTCCACGTTATAGAGGCCAAGGGTACGGACCGACTGAAGCGCGGTTTTGCCAAGATGGTTAAGGGCGGGGTGATAATGGACGTCACGAACGCCGAGCAGGCCAGAATCGCCGAGGAAGCCGGTGCAGTTTCGGTTATGGCCCTTCACCGGGTTCCAGCGGACATCCGAAAGGCCGGTGGCGTTGCCAGGATGGCCCCGATAGAGAAAGTTAAGGAGATAATGGATGCGGTGACGATTCCCGTCATGGCCAAGGTCAGGATCGGCCACGTCGCTGAGGCCAGAGTCCTTGAGGCGCTTGGCGTCGACATGATAGATGAAAGCGAGGTTCTGACCCCTGCGGACCCATACTTCCACATAGACAAGAGGGAGTTCAGCGTTCCCTTCGTCTGCGGCGCCAGGAACCTTGGAGAGGCCGTTAGAAGGATATGGGAAGGCTCCGCCATGATAAGAACCAAGGGCGAGGCCGGAACCGGCAACATCGTTGAAGCCGTTAGGCACGTCCGCCTCGTCGCCGATAACATAAGGCTCATTCAGCGCATGACGGATGATCAGGTTTATGCCGTGGCTGAAAAGTTCGCCGAGCCGTACCTCAGGCTGGCCTGGCAGATAAGGGAAATAAGCGGCCTGCCCAGACAGGTCCTTGAGAACGAGCCCGTTTACGGCCGCTACACCTACCGCGAGATAGTTGACGACCTCTACAAGATTCTCCTGGAGATAAAGAAGCTCGGCAGGCTTCCGGTCGTCAACTTCGCCGCCGGAGGAGTTGCCACTCCAGCCGACGCTGCCCTGATGATGGAGATGGGTATGGACGGCGTCTTCGTCGGCTCTGGAATCTTCAAGAGCTCCAACCCGGAGAAGATGGCGAGGGCGATAGTTGAGGCCGTCAGCCACTGGGACGAGCCGGACGTTATAGCCGAGATAAGCAAAGAGATCGGCGAGCCCATGAAGGGCCTGGAGATTGAGGAGCTTGAGGTTCGCCTTGAGGAAAGGGGCGTCTGAGCTTTTTCCTCTATTTCTGGGGGTGTGAATGTGCTTAAAGTCGGAGTTATTGGCCTTCAGGGGGCGGTTGGCGAGCACATCGAGGCGGTGAAGAGGGCCTTTGAGAAGCTCGGCGTTGAGGGGGAGGTATTCTGGTTGAAGAGGCCGGAGCAGTTGAATGCCATTGATGCGATAATCCTGCCAGGGGGGGAGAGCACGACCATATCTCGGCTGATGCAGAAAAACGGTCTCTTTGAGCCGGTTATGAAGCTCGGTGAGGAAGGGCTTCCAATAATGGGCACCTGTGCGGGTTTAATTCTCCTTGCAAAGAAGGTTGAAGGGGCCGTTGAGGGGCAGCGCTTTCTGGGGCTCCTCGACGTCAGGGTTAATAGAAATGCCTACGGCAGACAGGTTGACAGTTTTGAGGTCCCGTTAAAGCTGTCCTTCAGCGATGAACCTTTCCCGGGTGTCTTTATACGTGCTCCAAAGATAGTCGGGCTTCTGAGCGATGAGGTCAAACCAATAGCCTGGCACGGTGAGGAGGTAGTCGGCGTTGAGCAGGGGAGCATCATTGGTCTGGCGTTCCATCCGGAGCTAACCGAGAGCACGGCGCTGCATGAATACCTCCTGAAAAAGGCCCTCTAGTTTGAACATTTTTTCATCAATTTTGTCTGGAAAACTTTTTATTTTTGCCATATATCTGTTCATAGGTGGTAGCGTGAGCGAGTTCAAGACGGTCGTGTGTCCGTACTGTGGCTTTGGTTGCAGGCTTCTCGTTGACCCCGGTACGATGAGGGTAAAGCCGCACAAGGGCGAACCGAATCGGGGAAAGCTGTGCCCAAAGGGGCTCCACGCAACCGAGTTCGTTCTCTCGAATGACAGGCTCAAGCGTCCCCTGAGGCGTGAGGGGGCCAGGATAAAGCCGGTAAGCTGGGGGCAGGCGATTGATGATATATCCAGCAAGCTCCTCGAAATTCGCGAGCTGTACGGCCCCGACGCCGTGGCGTTCATAGCATCCTCCAAGGTTAGCAACGAGGAGAACTACCTGCTTCAGAAGATGGCGAGACTCTTCGGCACCAACAACATCGACAACTGCGCGAGGCTCTGCCATGAAGCGAGTGTTCACGCCCTCAAGATGGCCGTTGGGGCGGGGGCACAGACCAACCCGTACGAGGACCTGGAGAGATTCGGGGTTATACTCATCTGGGGGTACAACCCCGCCGAAACCCACCCCGTTGTGATGGATTACATCCTCAGGGCGAAGAGGAGGGGGGCAAAGATAATCGTTGTTGATGTCAGGGAAACCAGAACGATGGCCTTCGCGGATTATGGCCTCATCATCCGCCCTGGAACCGACATAGCTCTGGCCAACGCGATGATGCACGTGATCATCCGGGAGGAGCTCTACGATGACGAGTTCATAAGGACGAGGACGAGGGGGTTCTCCGAGATACGAATGGCCGTGAGGAAGTACACGCCCGAATACGCCGAGAAGGTTGCGGGGATTTCGGCTGAACTGATTAGGGAGGTCGCGAGAACCTTTGCCCTCGCCAGGAGCGGTGCGATAATGTGGGGAATGGGCCTCACTCAGCACGTCTCCGGGGTGGAGAACGTTCTGGCCGTCATAGACCTCGCCCTGCTCCTCGGATACATCGGTGAAAAAGGCGGACTTTACCCGATGCGCGGCCAGAACAACGTCCAGGGTGCGGCATACATGGGGGCGCTCAGCGAGTTTCTGCCCGGCTACGTTCCCCTCACGGATGAGCGCTTCAGAAAGCGCGTGGCCAAGATATGGGGTGTGGAAGACCTTCCAACGGAGCGCGGTCTCTACCTCACGGAGCTGTGGGATGCCGTCGAAAGCGGCGACGTTAGGGCGCTCTACATCGTCGGTGAGAACCCGGCCGTCAGCGAGGCGAACTTCACCCGCGTTAGGGGGGCGCTGAGAAAGCTCGACCTGCTCGTCGTCCAGGACATATTCATGACGAGAACTGCCCGCTACGCCCACTACATCCTTCCGGCCAGTGCCTTCTGCGAGAAGGACGGCTCCTACATGAACAGTGAGAGAAGAATCCAGTGGAGCCACAAGGTCTGCGAGCCCTACGCCGACTCGAAGCCCGACTGGGAGATTCTGACGATGCTCGGCAGGGCCCTGGGACTCCCTGGTTTTGACTACCGCTCGGTCGAGGAGATAACAGCCGAGTACTTCCGTCTGTTCCCAGAGCTGGAGGACAGGAGTGTTGAAGAACTGAAGGCTGGAGAGGGCATCTTTCTGCCGAGGAAGCGGCTCCACACCTGGGAGTTCGCAACCCCCGACGGAAAGGCCAGGCTCATAGCGGTGGAGAGAATATCGCCGTGGGAGAAGCCGGATTCCGAGTATCCCTTCATACTGACGACTGTGAGGCTCATAAGTCACTACAACACCGGGGAGATGACCCTTAGGAGCCCTTCGCTGGTCAGGTTCATGGGTGAGCCCAGGGTCTTTATGAACGCCATGGACGCCCGGAAGCTCGGCATCGCCGAGGGGGATTGGGTGGAGATAGAAACGAGGCGCGGCAGGGTGCACATGAGGGCGAAGCTCGGTGGAATTCCCCCTGGAGTCGTGGCGATTCCCTTCCACTTCAAGGCCAACAGACTGACGAGCGAGGCCCTTAACAAGGCAGGAACGCCCGAATTCAAGTTCTCGGCCGCCAAAGTGAGGAAGTTCAGAAACGGAAGGCCCACTCAGGATACTCGCCGGTGAGGCACGCCAGGCAGAGGTCTTTCCTTCCTACGGCTTTTTTCAGCCCATCGACGCTTAGGTAGGCCAAACTGTCGGCGCCTATTGCGTCCCTCACCTTCTCGACGCTTCCAAAGGCCGCTATGAGCTCGTGTCTCGTCGGGATGTCTATGCCCATGTAGCAGGGATGTCTTATCGGAGGTGAGGCGATCCTCACGTGCACCTCCCTCGCGCCCGCCCCCCTCAGCATGGCGACGATGCGCTTCATAGTCGTCCCCCTGACTATTGAATCGTCAACCAGCACAACGCTCTTTCCTTCTACGACTTCCCTCACCGGGGAGAGCTTGAGCTTAACCTTCAGCTCGCGGTAGAACTGGCCGGGAGTTATGAAAGTCCTTCCTATGTAGCGGTTCTTTATGAGTCCCTCGGAGTAGGGAATCCCGCTGACCTGGGAGAAACCGAGTGCCGCGGCCCTTCCAGAATCCGGAACTGCTATCACAACATCCCCATCCGCAGGGCTCTCACTCGCAAGCTCGCGGCCCATCCTGACCCTGGCATTGTATACGCTGACCCCGTCTATCGTGCTGTCCGGACGGGCGAAGTATATGTACTCAAAGACACAGCCGTGGCGTTTTTCAGTGGCGAGCACCCTGTTTTCAACCCCGCCTTCCGAGAGAAGGAAAACCTCTCCGGGCCTGACGTCCCTCACATCTTCCACGAAGAGCCTCAGTGCGGAATCCTCGGATGCAAAATAGTGGCCGTCTCCTGTCCCGTAGCTGAGCGGCCTGAAGCCGACAGGATCCCTCGCCACGAGTATCTTCCCGTCGAAGAGGAGAGCCACGGAGTAGGCCCCCTTGACCTCACTGAAAACTTCCCGCATAGCCTCGAACTCGTCGCCGGTTTCGTTGAGATGCCACAGAAAAGAAATCCCCAGCAACTCGGAATCAACCGAGTGTCCGAACTTGACTCCCAGCCGTTCGTAGTGCCTCCTGAGGGGGAGGAAATTCGTGAGGGTCCCGTTGTGAGCGACGGCTATTCTCTTCCCGCAGCAGCCCGTCTCCAGCGGCTGGGTTTCCGTGAGGGAACCGGAGGTTGAGTAGCGGACGTGGGCTATTGCAACCTTGGATCTCAGCTTGGCTATCTCACCGTTCCTGAAAACCTCCGAGACGAGTCCGCGTCCTGTCACCGTTCTTATCCTGTGCTTCCAGACGCTTATTCCGGCACTCTCTTGTCCCCTGTGCTGCAGTGCTATCAGCGCGTAGTAGGCTTTTCTGGGCGCGTTTTCGGTAACCGCTGCAAAGACTCCGCACTTCTCCCTCATGACGAACCCCGCCAGCCTATTGACATAAATATGTTAATAATCTCAAGTGTTGACGCCATATTTTAGAGAATTATGTTTAAAAGCTTTGCCCATGTTTTGCCATTTTTATGATAAAACAATCCTTAAATAGCCCAAAATTTTACACAAACGTGGTGAAGCCCATGCAGGTTTACGAAGGTAAGGCCAAAAAGGTTATTCCGCTCGACGATGGAAAGGTTATCATGGAGTTCAAGGACGATGCGACGGCCTTTGATGGCAAGAAGAAGGCCCAGTTCAAAGGCAAGGGCTGGCTCAACGCCCAGATCAGCGCGGTTCTTTTCAAAGTCCTTGAGGAGAGGGGTGTCAAGACCCACTTCATCGGCGTCGCCGGCGACAACAGGCTCATCGTTGAGCGGCTCAAGATGTATCCCGTTGAGGTCGTCGTCAGAAACGTGGTTGCCGGTAGCCTGAAGAAGCGCCTTCCCCTTGAGGAGGGAACCGAACTGCCGGAGCCGATAGTCGAGCTCTACTACAAGGACGACAGCCTCGGCGACCCCATGATAAACCACCACCACGCGAGGGTTCTCGGAATAAGCGAGGGCGAGATAAGGGAGATGGAGCGCATAGCCCTCAAGGTGAACGAGGTTCTCAGGGAGTACTTTGCCGAGCGCGGAATAATCCTGGTCGACTTCAAGCTGGAGTTCGGAAAGAACGAGCGGGGCGAGATAATCCTCGGCGACGAGATAAGCCCGGACACCTGCCGCTTCTGGGACGCCAAGACGAAGAAGAGCCTCGACAAGGACGTCTTCAGGTTTGATAAAGGCGACCTGATAAACGCCTACGAAGAGCTATACAAGCGCCTCACCGGGGAGGCCTGAAGCCGGACTCATAGGTTACGAGAACCGTGTAGCAGCCCTTTTCGTCTTCCTCTATCACTATTTTCCTCAGCCGGGTTCCGTACTCGCTTACTGCCTTTTCCACCAGCTCCGGCAGGTTCTCAAGGAACGCCTTCCTCTTCACTGTGAGCTCCATGTGACCACCAAGAAAAGTTTGAAAGGGGGCTTAAAGCCTTACCGTTCTGTCAGCCGTAACTTGTATAAACTTTGTGTGCCCTGTTACGGCTAACCTTCCAGCCTCCTGTCTTCATTGGCTAGCTTTCGGGGGGAACGGTGATTTCCCACATCTTCGGGTTGGCCAGTCCCCATTCGGGCTTAACGACCCCACATATCGGAGACTGCCACGCCACCTTAAAATACAACCTAAATAATAAAAATTACGCAAAACAAAACACCAAAAGTTACAACCTAATAAACAATTCCGTAGTTCTTCACGACTATCCCCGGTTCCTCCATGACGGTTCCAAGCTCAAAAGCCTCAAAGTGCCTACCGAGGATTTCCAGGGCTTCTTCCCTCTCCTCCCCCGGCACTACAGCTATCATACCAACCCCCATGTTGAAGACCCGGAACATCTCCTCAAGGGGGACTCCGTTTTCGTGGATGAGTCTGAATATCCCTTCAACGGGCGGCATCTCAATGGAGAAGCCGTAGTTCGTGAGGCGCTTCAGGTTGGTCAGTCCGCCGCCGGTGATGTGAGCCAATCCGTGAATCTCCACCTTTTCGAGCAGCTCAAGAACCGCTTTGACGTAAATTCTCGTCGGCTCCAGAAGCCACTCCCAGAGCTTTCTTCCCTCGTATTCGTAGTCAAGGCCGTATTTGGGAATGAGGAGCTTTCTCGCCAGGGTCAGACCGTTGGAGTGTATTCCCGAGCTGGCGATCCCGATGACCGCGTCCCCTGGCCGTATCCTCTCGCCGGTTATTACCTTTCCCTTCCCGACGGTTCCGATGGCAGTGCCGGCCAGGTCGAAGCCGTTTATCAGGTCGGGCATCACCGCTGTTTCCCCTCCGACTATCGCTATTCCGGCCTGCTCCGCCCCTGCGTAGAGGCCCTTCGCTATCTCCGCAAAGACCCTCTCGTTCGGCTCTTTTACGGCGAGATAGTCAACGAGAGCTATAGGCTCGGCGCCAACGCAGAGGAGGTCGTTCACGTTCATTGCTATCATGTCTATCCCTATCGTGTCAAACTTGCCGACGGCTTCGGCCACCAGAACCTTCGTTCCGACTCCGTCCGTCGTCATGGCGAGGTAGAACTCGCCAAAGTCCATAAGCGCCGCGTAGTGGCCTATTCCGCTCGGCTCGCCTATTTTGCCCTCTCTGAACCTGAATGTCTCCCTGGCGAGTCCAATGATTCCCTTCAGAGCCTCAGCCGTCTTTTCGTCGTCAACCCCAGCCTGAGCGTAGGTCAGCATGAGCATCACCGGTGGGAGTTCGAGGGGGAGCTTAAAAGGTTTGCCGTATTTGTGGTAAAAATTTGGATAACAACCGAAAAATTAGACAGATTAATGTTAATTCTGTGAGCGTCTCAAAAGGAGGAGCGCCACGCTCGCCAGCACAACCAAACCCGGTCCACAGATGCTTTTTTCTTTTGAGGTGGTTTTCGAGGCAGTGGAGGGGTTTGTGCCCCCTGTCTGCGGGCTTCCGCAGAGGAGCCTGCTGAAGTCCCGTGAAATTCCGATAGGGGAAGCCCTGCCGTCCTCCGGCACAAAGATGAGAGGGGCGTCTTCTATCCTGCTCCCTGCCGGCAGAACCACCTGCCCCATGTTTACTATGACCGGCCCCCGGGCAGCTTTAAACGCCGTGAAATTTACACGGGAGGCATTAGCTCCGGCGGGGGGCAAAAGGACGCAGTCTTTGCCGCCGAGGGCGAACCTTAACTTCCCGTCTTCAAACCTTACCGGACTCCCCCGGAGGGGAACACCGGGAAGCCCAAAAGCTGAAGCGTTTACCCGTTTCCCTTCACAGGCCCGGGTGAGGGTCCCGTTTGGGTATGAAGTGACGGTGCACCTTGAAACCATCTCAAAGCATCCGCCCCTAAAGCGGTAGACCTCCGTTATCGTAACGTGCTTGAAGAGCGTGAAGTTGTGGGGTTCACCGTTTATGGAGACCGTAACGTTCCTGAAGGGCTCCTCGGCCTCTTCCGTTCTAAGGACATAGAGCGTCCCGTTGATGAAGCCTGCGGGGGTGGTGTTGGTCAGGAGAGAGTTAACGCTCCCGAGCAGAAAGGCATCCTTTCCATCGGTCAGGATGTAGTAGTCCCTGTTTGAGTCCGGCAAACTGGGCCTGCCCACCCATTCCCCCGCGACCATCTCGCACGTCCAGCTCACGTGGCCGACTACGATCAGGAGCCAGTCCCCGGCAGGAAAAACTGACAGTACGGCATATGTCTCGGAAGGCGTGCAGTCCGCCGTTGCTGTGGGGAAAGAGAATACCAACAGCAAGGTAAGGAGGATTGAGATAGACTTAAGCCCGCGCATATCTCTCACCTTAGCTCCTTTGAGAACTTCCTGTTTAGGGAGGTGGCACGAAACCGTACCCATGTAACGTACTGGATTTCTGTATTCCCGTGATGCATCTTTATGGCTCCCCCTACAAGGACTAACATAATGAACCACCAATCATGGGTAGTCAATAAGCCATATTAAAACTTTTCAACCTAAACAAGATGTATAAACGTCCAAAATGTTCCAAAACAAGACGAATTTAATCAGTAGTAACCGATTACTTCCCATAATCCTGGCGAGGTTGGAAAACTGTTTGCCATTTTCTTATCAAAAAATCCTTAAATATCTTGGACTTTTAACACTAAAACGTCAAATACCGTGAGTTTCGAGGTGATGTTTATGATCAAGCCCCGCGATGAACTCGGAACTGCTATGACCGATTCCGCCCAGAGGATAGTCCTTCTCGGAAGCGGCGAGCTGGGAAAGGAGATAGCAATTGAGGCCCAGAGGCTCGGTGTGGAAGTTATCGCCGTCGACCGCTACGCCAACGCGCCTGCCATGCAGGTTGCCCACCGCTCTTACGTCGGCGACATGAGGAACGCGGACTTCCTCTTCTCCGTCGTCGAGAGGGAGAAGCCCGACGCGATAATCCCGGAGATCGAGGCCATAAACCTCGACGCCCTCTTCGAGCTTGAGAAGGACGGCTACTTCGTCGTTCCCAATGCGAAAGCGACCTGGATTGCCATGCACAGGGAGAGGACGAGGGAAACCCTCGCGAAGGAGGCGGAGGTTCCCACCTCCCGCTACGCCTATGCGACTACTCTCGATGAACTCTACGAGGCCTGCGAGAGGATAGGCTACCCCTGCCACACCAAGGCGATAATGAGCTCCTCCGGCAAAGGCTCCTACTTCGTGAAAGGTCCGGAGGATGTACCGAAGGCCTGGGAAGTGGCCAAGAAGAAGGCCCGCGGTAGCGCGGACAAGATAATCGTCGAGGAGCACATAGACTTCGACGTCGAGATTACAGAGCTTGCTGTGAGGCACTACGATGAGAACGGCGAAATAGTCACGACCTTCCCGAAGCCGGTCGGCCACTACCAGATTGACGGTGACTACCACGCGAGCTGGCAGCCTGCGGAGATAAGCGAGAAGGCCGAGCGCGAGGTTTACAGGATAGCGAAGCGCATAACAGACGTCCTCGGCGGCCTTGGTCTTTTCGGCGTCGAGATGTTCGTGAAGGGCGACAAAGTCTGGGCCAACGAGGTCTCTCCGAGGCCCCACGATACCGGAATGGTGACGCTGGCATCCCATCCGACCGGCTTCTCTGAGTTCGGCCTGCACCTCAGGGCCGTCCTCGGACTGCCGATTCCCGGAGAATGGGTCGACGAATACCGCCTGTTCCCGCTCCTGACTCCAGCCGCTACCCACGTCATCAAGGCCAACGTTTCCGGATACTCACCAAGGTTCCGCGGATTAACTAAGGCCCTGAGCGTCCCCAGTTCGATGATTCGCCTCTTTGGAAAGCCGGAAGCGTATCCGGGCAGAAGGCTGGGCGTTGCGCTCGCGTGGGACAGGGACATCGGGGAGGCAAAGAGACGTGCCGAGATGGTGGCGCACATGGTTGAGCTCAGGACCAGGAACTCTGAGTGGCACTCCCAGGATTACGAGAGGAGGAAACACATCATTTGATTAACACCTTGTTACAGTTCGATGAAAAAAGGAAAGACTTAAAAAGGCTAAAATGTTCCGAAATGTGTGCTTAAATCAGACGTTTCTAAAATAAAGTGAGGGTAGAATAAGAGATTGTCTCGATGCGGGCTCATGCCCGCATCTTTTCCCTGTATTCCTCAAGTTTCTTTCTGAGTCCCTCGTCCTTCAGTGCGAGGATTTCAATCGCCAGTAAAGCCGCGTTCTTCCCGTTGTCTATCCCCACGGCCGCGACCGGAACCCCGGGAGGCATCTGGGCTATGCTGAGAAGGGCATCGAGGCCGTTGAGCTTCGCCGAGACCGGAACTCCTATAACCGGCTTAACTGTGTGGGCCGCGATAACCCCTGGGAGGGCAGCGCTCAGCCCGGCTATTGCTATGAAAACGTCGTAGTCTTTCTTGGCCAGCTCTTCGACCTTTTTTGGATTCCTGTGGGCCGAGGCAACCTCGACATCGTACTCAACGCCGAACTCGTCGAGAACCCCCGTAACCTTCTCCGCCACATGGGAGTCACTCCTGCTTCCCATAACTATAAGCACCTTCATAGGCTTCCCCTTTGAACATAAAACAGCCTATAATAAAAAAATTTCGATTGGAATTTAACATTAATATGTTAATCCTCGGCATCCAATATGGGGACGCCATTCTCGAAATGGTATCTGAACGTAAGTATCTCATTCTGCGGCACGCGGGATTTTATAATCTCAAGCCTGCGCACTATTTCTCCGTTTTTAATCTCACTCGAAGTTCTCAGAACGTAGTCTGCCCTGCGGTACGTGGAAGCCAGAACGTTTTTGCCCCTGTCTCCACTCCAGAGCCAGAAATTCGTGCCGGTTGGGTACTTTCTGTACGCTCGTGACTTGGAGCGTATCTCCGCCGAGAGCTCAAGGTATTTTAGAGTCTCTTTCTCGCCTCCAAGAAGTTCTAGGTAGCTGGATATGTCAATAGCGAAGCCGAATAGCTTCCTTCCTTCAAAAAGGTTCAACTCGGCCCATTTCTTCTTGTGGGCTTCGACTACCTCCGCGTATTTATTTGGGAGGACATCCGACGAAAGTGAGCCTGATAGGTACCATATCCCGCGGGAGGGCATGGAGATGTCATAGAAGCTCCCAAAAGTGTCCACTATGGCCAGCGTCTGACCCTCCAGATAACGCTTCGTGGGAATTCCCAGCTTTTCGAGCACTATTATGAGGAGATGGATTGGATATGAGATGTTGAAGTATCCCACAAGATTGCCTTTCTCTAGTTTTCTTCTCATGATGTAGTAGAGGATCTCCTTCCCCCTTGAGCGGGGATCTCTTTCGTGAATAAGGATTAGGGAATGCTCTTTAATGCCCCCCAGGGTTTCGTCGAGGGCGGGAATCTCCCAGGATATCACCTCTCATCCCCCCTGAACAGCTCGAAAACCCTCCCTTCATTGGGCCCTTTAGTTATAATGCCCACTCTCTTTCCATCCATGATAAGGGTCTCCACAACAACGTCGGAAGCGAAGTATGCTATATCCTCTATTTCGGGACACTCAACAGTTGAGAGTGTCAGGATCGTACCGGCATCCTCTATCTCCTGAATGAGGATTTTCCTGAGTCCCCATATCAGTTTGTAAACGAGACTTGGCCTCGTGAAGAGTTTGCAAACCCCCGCTGAGGTGTAGGTGAATATCCACAGCCTCTTCCAATCGCGAGATTTCAGGATGCTGTTGGCCCATTCCTTGAGCTTTATTATGAAAACCGAGTCGTCAAGGTATCCTGAGAGCTGGTGGATCCCCGCGGTGGGGGCGGGAATATGGTACATGCTGCCGAACACATCGAATAGTATCAGGTTCTTTCCAATGTACTCGTTTACGTCCAGGCCAACGTGTCCGCAGTTACGCTTAAACACCGTGAACGGTTCGTAGAGAAAAACAAACACCGTCTGGTCTTCTTCGAGAAGGTTCTTTAGGATGTTTAGAGCGAAGTATTCCCCTCCTGATTCTATGTCTCTCTGAATTATCGAGAGAACTCCGTTGGGCTGTAATACCTCTGGCAGCCCACTGGCTTTCATGAGAACCACCCCATAAATCGAAATCGCTTTCCCACTATATAAACTTCATTTTTAATCCCCTGCCGGGGGGCTTTCTATCTTGCCATTTTAATGTAAAAACAAAGCTTAAAAACTGAAGTTTTTGACAAGTAAATGGTGAAGCTCATGAAGGTTCTGCTCGTTGGAGGTGGCGGTAGGGAGAACGCCATCGGCGAGGCGCTCGTGAGAAGCGGCGCCGAGCTGTACGTCGTTTCGAAGCACAGAAATCCCGGGCTGGCAAGGCTCGCAAAGGACTACGGTCTGGCCAGGGAAACGGATATTGAGAAAGTCCTAGAACTCGCCCGGAAATGGGGAATAGAACTTGCCTTCATAGGTCCTGAGGCGCCACTTGAGAAGGGTATCGTTGATTCCTTTGAGCGTGAGGGCATTCCCGCGGTTGGACCGACTAAGGATGCCGCTCAGCTTGAGACCAACAAGGCCTTCGCCCGCTCCCTCATGGAGAAGTATGAGATTCCAGGCAGGAAGCTCTTCCGCGTCTTTGATGACGTCTCCGAGATGCGTTCGTGGATAGACGACTTCGGAAGTCCGGTCGTCGTGAAGCCCCTCGGACTCACCGGCGGGAAGGGCGTTAAGGTGGTCGGCTACCAGCTGAGGGACAACGAAGAGGCCAAGGCCTACGCCGAGGAGCTCATCAAGAAGGATGGAAGGGTTCTCATTGAGGAAAGAACCGACGGCGTTGAGTTCACCTTCCAGGTCTTCACGGACGGGAAGAGGGTAATCCCGATGCCCCTCGCCCAGGACTATCCCCACGCCTACGAGGACGATAAGGGCCCCATAACCGGCGGCATGGGGAGCTACTCATGTTCAAGCCACGTTCTCCCCTTCGTTCCGAGGGAGGACTATGAAAAGGCCCTCGAAACCCTGAGAGCGACCGTTGAAGCCATGCGGAAGAACGGAACGCCCTACAAGGGCATCCTCTACGGCCAGTTCATGCTCTCCAAAGACGGTCCCGTCATAATCGAGTACAACGCCCGCTTCGGCGACCCCGAGGCCATGAACGTTCTCCCCCTCCTGAAAACGAGCCTGCTTGAGATTGCTGAGGGAATCGTTGACGGCAACCTCGGAAAGGCGGAGTTTGAGAACAAAGCCACCGTTGTCAAGTACCTCGCTCCAAGGGGCTATCCCCTGAGCCCGGTTAAGGGGGTTAAAGTTCAGGTGGATGATAAGGCGGTGGAAGAGGCGGGAGCGAAGCTCTACTACGCCTCCATTGACGAGAACTTCACTCTCCTCGGCTCCCGTGCCATAGCGGTCGTTGGAATCGCCGATACGCTCGAAGAGGCTGAGAAGATGGCCCAGAATGCCGTCGGTTACGTGAAAGGTGAGCTGTTCTATCGCAGAGACGTGGGCACAAGGGAGAGCGTTGAGAAGAGGATTAGGCTGATGAGGGAGTTTGGAAAGGAGTTCGAGCCGAATTCATGCTGAGGTGGTTGGGATGATAAGCCGCGAGGAGATTTTGAGCGTTCTTGAAAGATACGATCCGGAGAAAATCACCGTTGGAGTCATAGGAAGCCACTCCGCGCTGGATATAGCCGACGGGGCAAAGGAGGAAGGCCTTCCGGTTCTCGTCGTCGCCCAGAGGGGCAGACACAGGACCTACGCCGAGTACTTCAAGCTTCGGAAGACGAGGGACGGTCTGAGCAAGGGCTTCATCGACGAGGTTATGGTCCTTGAGAAGTTTGCCCAGATAATTGATGTCCAGGAGGAGCTGGTCAAGAGAAACGTCATCTTCGTGCCGAACCGCTCCTTCGTGGTCTACACCGGCATCGACAGGGTTGAGAACGATTTCCGCGTCCCGCTCTTCGGCAGCAGAAATCTCCTCAGAAGCGAGGAGAGGAGCGAGGAAAAGAGCTACTACTGGCTCCTTGAGAAGGCCGGGCTTCCCTATCCGGAGCCGGTAAAGCCGGAGGAAATCGATGAGGTTGGCCTCGTCATCGTCAAGCTTCCTCATGCCAAAAAGAGGCTTGAGCGCGGCTTCTTTACGGCGGCATCTTACAAAGAGTTCCGCGAGAAGGCCGAGAAGCTCATCAAGCTCGGCGTAATCACCGAGGAGGACCTCGCCAGGGCCAGAATCGAGCGCTACATCATCGGTCCGGTTTTCAACTTCGACTTCTTCTACTCGCCGATCGACGGGGAGATTGAGCTTTTGGGCATAGACTGGCGCTTCGAGACCAGCCTGGACGGCCACGTCCGTCTTCCAGCTTCCCAGCAGTTAACTTTGCCGGAGCACCAGTTCGAGCCTGAATACACGGTCTGCGGCCATGCATCCTCAACGCTCCGCGAGTCGCTTTTGGAGAAGGTCTTCGACATGGCCGAGCGCTATGTGAAGGCCACCCAGGAGTACTACTCCCCGGGAATCATCGGGCCCTTCACCCTCCAGACGGCCGTTGATAAGGATTTGAACTTCTACATCTACGACGTTGCCCCGAGAACCGGCGGCGGAACGAACATCCACATGGCGATGGGCCACCCCTACGGAAACGCCCTCTGGAGGAAGCCGATGAGCACCGGAAGGAGAGTCGCCCTCGAAATCAGGCGCGCTGTCGAGCTGGACGAGCTTGAGAAGGTCCTCACGTGAGGTGGTTGGAATGAGATGGAAGGTTACCGTCACCGTTCGCCTTAAGGAAGGCCTCAACGACCCCGAAGGGAGGGTCATAGGAAACGCCCTGAGGAACCTCGGCTACGCGGTTGAGAACCTGCGCGTCCCGAAGTGCTTCGAATTCGAGCTGGAGAGCGAGAAACCTGAGGAAGAGGTCGAGGAGATGTGCAGAAAGCTCCTCGCGAACCCGCTCATCCACGACTACGAGTACAGAATCGAGCCGGTGAGCTGAGATGGTCCGCTTCGCTGTGGTCGTGTTCCCCGGAACCAACTGCGACTTCGAGACGGAGAGGGCCATAAGGAAGGCTGGAGCCGAGGCCGAGCGCGTCTGGTACAGAACGAGCCTCAAGGACTTCGACGGCGTCGTTCTGCCGGGGGGCTTCAGCTACGCCGACTACCTGCGCGCTGGAGCGATAGCCGCTCGTCAGGAGATAATGGAGGAGGTCAAGGAGTTCGCCCGCGAGGGGAGGCCCGTCCTCGGGATATGTAACGGCTTCCAGGTTCTCACCGAGGCGGGTCTCCTTCCGGGAGCACTGAGGCCGAACAGAATCCCACGTTTCCTCTGCAGGTGGGTTCATCTTCGCGTTAACGATGTCGAGACGCCGTTCACTTCCCTCTACGAGCAGGGAGAGGTCATAAGGATGCCGATAGCCCACGCGGAGGGGAACTACTACGTTGACGACCCCTCGAAGGCCAGGGTAGTTTTCCAGTACAGCAACGGAAACGGGAACGTGAGTGAGGAAGCAAACCCCAACGGCTCGGTTCTGAACATAGCTGCAATAGCCAACGAGAGGGGCAACGTCCTCGGAACAATGCCTCACCCTGAGCGCGCGAGCGACCGCTTTTTGGGCAGTGAAGACGGCCTGAGGCTGTTCAGGAGCATGGTTGAGTGGGCGAGGAGGTAGGCTTTTTCTATTTTTTGCAGAGATGTGTAAAGACTTCTTCAAGGGTCACTTGGGAATTCTGAATGTCCACGACATTGTACTGGGATAGACGGCTGAGTATCCCTTTAAGATCTTCATTTTTGAAATAGAGCTGAATGTACATGGACTCTCCATTTCCTTGAATTTCAATTTTTTGAGCTATTCCCTCAAAGTCCTTGGGGTTGATTTTTCCTTTAATTTTGGCAATAATTTTCCTCTCTGCCTTGAGGGCCTGGACTTTCTCAATGAGCTCTTTTGGAGTTCCCTCAGCGATTTTACTCTTGTTGAATAGCAGAATTCTATCGCATAGGATTTCAGCCTCTCTGAGGTTGTGAGTTGTCAAGAGTACAGTCGTTCCCACTTCTCTTGAAAGTTCCATGATAGCGTTCCAGACTTCTCTTCGGGTAAAAACGTCAAGGTATACAGTTGGTTCATCAAGGATAAGAACCTCTGGCTGAATTATCAAGGGTAGAGCTAGGTAAACTTTCTGCCTCATCCCAGCGGAGAGCTTTTGATACCACTCGTGTCTTTTTTCTTCTAGATTGAGCAATTCCAGCGCGTGATTGATTCTTCTTTCGGCTTCTCCCCTGGGAATTCCCCACAGTTCGGCTATGAATCTTAGGTTTTTCTCCACGCTGACCCTCCACTGGAAGAGGCCGAACAAATCCCTGCTTCCTCCAAAGATTGTGAAGATTCTGCCCCTAATTTTATCGTGATCTTGGATTGAATCGTATCCGTTGATGTAGAGGTGGCCCCTCGTTGGAATCACGAGGCCATTGGCGATTTTGCAGAGCGTGGTTTTTCCAGCGCCGTTTGGGCCTAAGAGGCCGTATATCTCGCCTCCTTTAACTTTAAAGCTGATATCAATCAGGGCAGGGATTTCTTCGCGGGGGGTTTTGAGAAAGTCCTTAAGGCTTTTCAAATCGAACAGTGACTTTATTGGGGGAGGGTAGTACTTGGTCAGATTAACCGCCTCTATCACTCAGACCACCCTGATTACGTACGTTCTCCCTTTCCTCTCACGTCGAACCAGTCCTATGTCTTCAAGATTCCTGATAGCCCTGCAAGTGTTGGCTCTACCGAACAGCTTACTTAACTCTTTTTGGGTCACCTCATTGTTGTCAAGAATGAATTCCAATATTTGTCTTTCCAACTCGCCCAGCTCATGCTTGTGCAGGCTGTTTATCTCAATCTCTACTTTGAGAAGCAGCACGAGTTTTCCGTTTTCACACTCTTCCTTGAGGATGCGCACCCTCATAAGGCCCACCTCACATGTGGCCCAGTGTTCCCAGTTGTCTTGCCTTGTTAAACCCCCACCTGAAGGTAAGGTACCCCACGAGGAGCATTACTCCAGTGATGAGCAGCATGTTCATCAGGCTGGGGAGGATTTGGGATAGCGAGTAGCCGCCGCCCATGGTGAGTCTGCCCATTTGAAGGATGTAGGTTTCAGATGTATTTTTGAGAGGGGCTGGAGCCATTTGGGAAGTTCTTCCGGCGGGAAGTAAAGCCCGCTGACGAGCTGGGCCGTGATGTTGAAGAACCAGTTCAGTGGATCCTGGGTAGCCTTGGTTGCTATTCTGAACCCCGCTGAGAACATGTCGAGCGCAAAAATTAGCAAGATGCCACTTAAAATGACGACCAGAACGCCGAGGTTAAAGTGAATTTTCAGGCCGAAAAACAGAATGTATGCGAGTGTTACGATGAACGTCAATCCCAAGTTCCAGAGAATTCGCCAGGCGTTGATTCCGATGAAAATGGAAGTTAATGAGGTGGGGGAGTTGTAAAGGACTGGAAACACCCTTCCAAGAACGAAGGATGAGATGCTCCCCCTCGGTAGAAAAACAAGGTTGTGGATTATTGAGCCTATGAGGAGGTAGTCAAGGTAGTTTGGAGTGCCGTACTGGGTGATGTTGGCGTTAATCGTTATCAGCTTGGCAAAGATGCCGATGAAAATTATATTAAGACTTAGACCGATGAATTGCAAAAGCAGGTCAAAGCGCCTTGAGAAGAAGGCTTCCTTCTGGATGAAGACAAAGGCTTTGACTGTTCTAATGCCCTGACCTGTAGCCATTGAACCACCTGAAGCTGATTAGTGAAATTACTTACAAATATTGCCTTTTTTTTGTTTGTAGATAGTTTCACCCCACTTATAAATGAATTCCAGCCATTTATAAATCAATTGCAGTAAAACTTATGGATTGTTTCAGCGAGGAATTAATTGCAAAAAATAGACAAGGGGCGAAAGGAAAATGTCAAGGATTAAGCCTCTGGTGATGCCATTGTCCTTGCTCATAATTCTTTCCACTTACTATCTTACTCAGTCGTGGGTTCAAACAAAGCCAATCTTCCAACTCGGCCTCTCCCCGGTTTCCGAGTGCTCAGGCAACGTCTGTGTCGAGGTAAACCCCTACACCGAGCTGACGAACATTGTCTTCCAACTCGCAGGCTGGAACTCCGGCAACGTTACCCCCTACTCTCAGGAAGTTGAATCCTACTTCTCCCCATACAGGGATCACAGGGCGGTGCTCCTCGCCAAAAAAGCCCTGAGAGAGGGTTTGGAGTACGACGCCATTCCCAAGTTTGCTATGGGGCTGAACTCCACGGAGTGGAGTTCGTACCTCGTGGGAAGGGTTCACGGGAATGAAAGGCTCCTCAATGAACTTGCCATGGCAATAAAAGATTTCGCCCAAGAATCGAACTTTTCATCCTTCTATAGGAACCACAAAGAGTTTTACATGGAGCAGATAGGGTTGTTCCTTAAGGAAAACCCGGATTCCTTCGCAATTCCACGGTTTGAGGAGATGTTCTTCAGAGAGAAGAGAACCCGCTGGGTTTTTGTCCTCCAGCCTCTGGAAGTGTACTACAGCTACGGCGGCTGGACGAACGATACCGTTTACGCCTTTCTCGGCGTCTGCTCGTTCTCCAACGGAACTTATTCCTACTGCAGTGCTTCCGCCCACGAGTTTGCCCACAGCTTCGTCAATCCCGCGGTCGACAGGCATTATGGAGAGTTCATGGAATACAAGAAAATGTTCTCGCCCGTGAAGGACGTCATGACCTCTATGGGATACTCTAGCTGGAAGACTTACCTCTACGAGACCTTTGTCCGGGCGTTCGAGGCCTACTACAAACTCAAAACAGAGGGCAATGAGAGCGCTGAGAGGTTCATAAAAAGTCAGGAAGCTCTCGGATTCTACCTTGTTGGAAGGGTTTACAGGGCTTATCTGACGGACTACCTTCCCAACAGGGAGAAATATCCAACCTTCAAGAGCTTTATGCCAGAACTTGCGAGGCTCATAGGGGATTGGTACGGGGAAGGCTTCTGGAAAAACATATCTCCCGAACCAACTATCAGGATAGCCTTTATGGCATTCAAGGCAGATGGTGTTAAGGTATACGCTGCCCAAAACCTCTCGGAGAGCACGTACGTCAAAAGCTATGTTGAGATGCTTGAAAATGCGGGCTTTAAGGTGACGTTAACGGACAAGCTCGAAAATGGTAATCTCATTGTCATTGCACCGCTGAACTCCTCCGTTACCCGCAAGCTCAACAGATACGTGGAGATACGGGGTAATTCTGTCGTTCTCAACGGGGTTAAATATTCCAAGGGAGTTTTCCTCGTCGAAGCCCTAAGGAATCCCGAGGGAGGATTTGCTATGCTAATAGCAGGAACACCGGACGTGTTCGAGAAAAAACCCTCTGTGGGTGGGGATGAAAGCTTGCTAAACTACCACTACTTTGTCTACATAACGAGCCTTAAAAGAGCCGTCGCTTTCGGATGATCTTTTGTTTAACATTTTTCCGTCAAAATAAACCTTAAAAACAAAACTTTTTTACATTAATTCGTCAATAAAGGAGGGTCAATCATGTTCCCGCACGAAGAAAAGCTCATCCGTGAAAGGCTCGGCAGGGAGCCGAACGAGCTTGAGTGGGCGATGCTGGAGGTCATGTGGAGTGAGCATGCCTCGTATAAGTCGAGCAGACCCTGGTTGAAGCTCCTTCCAACGGAGAACGAACACGTGGTTCTCGGCCCCGGTGAAGATGCCGGAATAGTGAAGTTCGACGACGAAACGTGGGTAGTCGTTGGAATCGAGAGCCACAACCACCCGAGCGCGGTGGAGCCCTACGGTGGAGCGGCCACAGGCGTTGGTGGAATCGTCAGGGACATACTCTGCATGGGGGCCCGGCCCATAGCACTCCTCGACCCCATACGCTTCGGCCCGCTGGGAAAGGAGAGAAACCGCTACCTCTTCGAGTACGTTGTCAAGGGCATAGCAGACTACGGCAACAGGATAGGCGTCCCGACGGTTGGGGGAGAGGCGGAGTTCGACGAGAGCTTGGACAACTACACGCTCGTGAACGTCGCCTGCATTGGAGTTATGAAGCCCGAGCACCTAGTCCACAGCTACGTGACCGAGCCGGGCCTCAAGCTCATACTCGTCGGCAACAGAACCGGCAGGGACGGCATCCACGGAGTCACCTTCGCGAGCGAAGAGCTTGGCGAGAATGCGGAGGAGGAAGACCGCTCCGCCGTGCAGATTCCCGACCCCTTCACGGAGAAGCTGCTGATTGAGGCCACGCTTGAGGCCGTTTACACCGGAAAAGTGAAGGCCCTGAAGGATTTGGGCGGCGGCGGTTTGACGTGCGCCGCCTCAGAGATGGCCGGAAAGAAGGGCTTCGGTGCGGTTGTTCATGCAGACAGGGTTCCTCTCCGCGAGCCGGGAATGACGCCAACCGAGGTCATGATTTCCGAGAGCCAGGAGAGGATGCTCTTCGCGGTCGACGAAACCGATGTTGACTTCCTCGGGGCAATCTTCGAGAAGTACGGCCTCGAATGGACGGTTGTGGGGGAGGTCATCGAGGAGCCTAGGTTCATCGTCTACTGGGGGGGTGAGAAGGTAGCCGACCTTCCGGTTGAGCTCCTCGCGGATGTTCCCACGATAGAGTGGGAGATGAAGCCGTACAAAGCTGAAAAGCCCGCTGAAACTCCTGAGGTTCCCTTCGAGAGGGCCTTCGACCTCGTCTGGGGCAGTCCGAACATGCTGAGCAAGCGCTGGGTCTGGGAGCAGTACGACCATGAAGTTCAGGGGAGGACTGTTCTCAAGCCTGGAAGAGACTCCGCCGTTCTCAAGCTCAACGATGAGTACGGACTGGCGTTTGTAGCGGACGGAAACCCGAACCACAGCCACCTGAACCCCTATCATGGCGCTATGGGGGCGGTTGCGGAGGTCGTGAGGAATTTGGTCAGCGTCGGGGCTGAACCGTTGGCCTTGGTGGACAACCTTAACTTTGCATCGCCCGAAAGGCCAGAGGTTTACTGGAGCTTCGCCGAGACCGTCAGGGGATTGGCTGATGCGGCCAAAGCCTTTGGCCTTGCCTACGTCAGCGGCAACGTCAGCTTCTACAACGAGGTCGTTGACAGGCCGATAAAGCCCACCCCTGTGGTTGCCGGCCTCGGGAAGGTTAAGCTTGAGGAGATTCCCGGGATGGGACTGAGCGACGGACTTCTCATAGGCATTGCGGGGATAACGAAGGTGGAACTCGGCGGCTCGGAGCTCTACCGGGCTCTTGGGGTCAACGGCGGCTTTGCCCCGCGCGTGAACCTCGACGAGGAGAGGACCAACGCAGGGGGAGTCCTGACGGCGATAAGGGAGGGCCTCGTTAGGGCGGTTCACGACGTTAGCAGGGGCGGAATAGCGGCGGCTCTTGTGGAGATGGCCATCACCGGAAAGGCGGGCTTCGAGGTTGACCTCTCAAGGGTTCTCTCCGAAACATCAAACCCGATCGAGGTCGCCTTCAGCGAGAGCCACGGGCGCTACATAGTTGCCTTCCCCGAGGAGAACCTTGACGAGCTGAAGACTCTCTTCAAACACTTCGCCATCATCGGAAAGACCTGCGGAAGCGACACGGTTTTCCTCTGGAACGGGGAAGAACTTCTTAGAAGGCCGGTTTCCGAGCTGAAGGCAGTTCACGAGTCCCTTCCGAAGCTGCTGGGTGAGGAGGAATGAGGGTAGCGACCTATGCCTCCCACTCGGCCCTTCAAATTTTGAAGGGGGCAAAGGAGGAGGGCTTTGAGACGGTTGCCTTTGGAAGAAGTCGTGTTAGGCCGCTCTACACGAAGTACTTCCCGGTCGCTGACCATTTCATCGAAGGGGCTTACCCTGAGGAGAAGCTCCTCGAACTGGGCGCCGTGGTGGTTCCAACCGGCTCTTTCGTCGCTCACCTTGGAATCGAGCTTATTGAGAAGATGCGCGTTCCATACTACGGCAACAAGGCGGTGCTGAGGTGGGAGAGCGACCGCTCCCTCGAAAGGCGGTGGCTTGAGAAGGCTAAACTCCGCCTTCCGAGGGTTTACGACGACCCGGACGATGTAGACGGGCCGGTCATAGTCAAGCCCCACGGTGCCAAGGGTGGGAAGGGCTACTTTTTAGCTAAGAACCCCGAGGACTTCTGGAGAAAGGCGGAAAGGCTCGGCGTTAGGGACAAGGAAGAGCTAAGCGGAATCCAGATTCAGGAGTACGTCCTCGGCGTTCCGGTTTACCCCCACTACTTCTACTCCAAGCTCAACCGCGAGCTGGAGCTGATGAGCATAGACAGGCGTTACGAGTCCAACGTCGATGCGATAGGCAGGATTCCTGCCAAAGAACAGCTTGACCTCGGGCTCAGCACCAACTACACGGTGATAGGCAACATCCCGCTCGTCCTGAGGGAGAGCCTGCTGATGGACGTTATCGATGCAGGAGAACGGGTTGTAGAGGCCGCGGAGAAGCTCATGGGTGGCCTCTGGGGTCCTTTCTGCCTTGAGGGGGTCTTCACCGAGGAGCTTGAGTTCGTCGTCTTCGAAATCTCCGCGAGGATAGTCGCCGGGACGAACCCCTTCGTCCATGGCTCCCCCTACAGCTGGCTTCGCTACGACTACCCGGTCAGCACCGGAAGGAGGATAGCGATGGAGCTGAGGCAGGCCGAGGACGAGGAAAGGCTCGATGAAATTTTGACGTGAAACTGTCTAATCCCCGCTCGGATAGGTTTATAAATTGACGTCCGAATGGTTGGCAAAAAGGTGGTGCTCATGTGGGAGAGGTTCATCGAGGAGAAGGTTGAGGAGATTAGGGAAACGGTCGGCGATGGTAAGGCTATAATAGCACTCTCCGGCGGCGTTGACAGCTCCGTTGCGGCTGTGCTCGCTCACAAGGCCATAGGCGATAAGCTCCACGCGGTTTTCGTCAACACCGGCTTCATGAGGAAGGGTGAGCCTGAATTCGTCGTCAGGACATTCAGGGACGAGTTCGGGCTGAACCTGCACTATGTTGACGCGAGCGAGCGCTTTTTCGAGGCTTTGGCGGGCATAACCGACCCCGAGGAGAAGAGGAAGATAATCGGGAGGGTCTTCATCGAGGTGTTTGAAGAGGTCGCGGGGGAGATCGACGCCCAGTTCCTCATCCAGGGAACGATAGCCCCGGACTGGATCGAGAGCAAGGGGAAAATCAAGAGCCACCACAACGTTGGCGGACTCCCGGAGAGGCTCAACCTCAAGCTGATAGAGCCGCTCCGCGACCTCTACAAGGACGAGGTCAGGGAGCTGGGTAAGGAACTCGGTCTGCCTGAGAAGATATACAACCGCATGCCCTTCCCGGGGCCGGGATTGGCAGTCCGCGTCCTTGGGGAGGTCACGCCGGAGAAGGTTGCCATCGTAAGAGAGGCGAACGCCATAGTCGAGGAGGAGATCGAGAAGGCCGGTCTAAAGCCCTGGCAGGCCTTCGCGGTTCTGCTGGGAGTGAAGACCGTTGGCGTTCAGGGCGACATAAGGGCCTACAAGGAAACGATCGCCGTCCGCGTCGTTGAGAGCCTCGACGGCATGACTGCCAACGCCATGAACGTTCCCTTCGATGTCCTTCAGAGGATAGCGTTCCGCATAACCAGCGAGATACCCGAGGTCGGAAGGGTGCTCTACGACATCACCAACAAGCCCCCGGCGACGATTGAGTTCGAGTGAAAGCTTATTTACCTTCGCTTCCAATTTTAAACGGTGAGAGTATGGGGGAAATTATCGAGGTCGTCTACGAGAACGGCGTGCTGAGGCCCATTAAACCCCTGAAGCTGAGGGAGGGGCAGAGGCTCAGGGTGAGGATTTACAGCGATGACTTCCTCAAACTGGCAAGGGAGATGAGGAAGGAAGTGACACCTGAGAAGTTCAAGGAGGATCCCACAGACTACCTCCTTCGCCTAAGGGAGGAGGAGACATGAGGGTTGTCATTGACACTTCCGTTATTTTTCATCTGTTCTCCAGTTTCTACCCGGATAGGACAGAGGTTGCTGAGAAAGTCATAGAGTACTCACATCTTGGTCTGATAGAGCTTTACGCTCCTCGTCTAGGGGAGGTTGAGTTCGTTGCGGTTCTTTCGAGGTATTTCGAGCACGACCAAGTTGAGAGAGCGTTAAATTACTACAGTGAAATCGTTGCGTGGGTTCCCGAGGAACTGCTCATCGAAGAGCTTCGAGATGTGGCCTTTCAGACACACCACAATGCCTCAGATATTTACTTCATTGCAACCGCACGTTATCTGGACGCCGTTTTAGTTACGAACGACAGAAAGATGGCCGAACTGGCCAAATCCCTGGGCTTGAGGGCATTCTATTTGGTCGAGGAATCCCCTGAGTTCTTCAAACTCTTGGAGGTGAGTGGATGATTTTGATTATGGACAACGGAGGTCAATACGTCCACAGGATTTGGAGGACTCTACGATACCTTGGAGTTGAGGCCAAGATAATCCCCAACACGACGCCGCTTGAGGAGATAAAGGCTATGAAACCAAATGGCATAATCTTCTCAGGCGGCCCGGATATCGAGAAGACCGGCAACTGCTCCGTCATATTGGAGCACTACGACGAGTTCAACGTCCCGATCCTTGGCATCTGCCTCGGCCACCAGCTGATAGCGAAGCACTTCGGCGGAAAGGTCGGAAGGGGCGAAAAGGCCGAATACAGCCTCGTTGAAGTGGAGATACTGGAGGAGAACGACATCTTCCTGGGACTTCCGAAGAGGCTCAGGGTCTGGGAGAGCCACATGGACGAGGTGAAGGAGCTCCCCAAGGGCTTCAGGCTCTTGGCCAGAAGTGAAACCTGTCCGGTCGAGGCCATGAAGCACGAGAGCCTGCCGATATACGGCGTGCAGTTCCACCCCGAGGTGTTCCACACCGAGCACGGTTCGGAGGTATACCGCAACTTCGCGAGGCTCTGCGGGGAGCTCAGCTAGTCGCCCCCTCCACTCTTTTTGGCGGGGATTCTATCCTCTCGCTTCCCTTCGCGGGACTCTGCCTGAAAAGTTCCCTGGTTACGCTCGAAGATTGCAAATTAGAAAACTTTTTAAAGTTTAGTCCTTACTATATGTGGTGATAGTTTGGGGCACACGATATACTACCGCATCAGCATTGATGGCTGGGAGGAATTCAGGGATTTCCTGGAAAAGGTCTGCGAAGGGCTCGGCTTCCGTGTTGTGGGGGGTGAAGACTCCGTCATAATCCTCCCCGAATGTCGCGGTGTCGAGCCCCTGGAGATAAAGAAAAACGGTGAGGGATTCGTCAAGACGAACCTCGTCGAGCCCTGCCACTCGATATATCTTCTCCTGCTTCATTCGGTTTCTTCCTTCGGTTCAGTCGAGCTCTGGGAGGACTGACCGAGGTAGACCTCCAGTATCCTTGCGGGTCGGGCACTTCTGAAGGTTCTGTCCTCCACGAGAATCTTCACAACCCTTCCGGGCTCTGCCTCCTCTACCGCCGGGAGCCAGTAGAAGCCAGGCTTGATGTTGGCCGCTATGTCGTCGTGGATGAAGACTCTGACCAGGTCGCCCTTGACTTCCTCGATCGTTCCGTAGGTGTACTCGCGGCCGTAGGAGTTTTTGAAATGCCAGCGGAAAACGAGGACTGCAATGGCTATAATCGCGACGTAGACGTAGTAATAGTAGATTTCTGGGGCGAACTGCTTTAGGATTGAATAACCGAGGAATGCGAGGAAAGAGATGGCGGAAATTCCCACGTAGAAAACCCTGTACGGCTTCTCTTCGATGAGAAAGTTTCCGTAACTAACGAGGAAGTAGCGGAGGTAGAGGAAGTATGGAATCGAAACCGCCAGCAGGTATAATGGAGTGCCGGCTACGAAGACAATAACGAAGTTAACCGCGAGGTAGGCCATAAAGCAGAGCTGGAGGTGGAGACTGATGAGTTCATGGGGTGTGAGGTCTTTTCTCTCGGTTATTCTCTTGGATAACCACACGGAGGGTGGCTCTTCCGAGGGAACTGGGAAAAATGCATTTTTTACTGCTCGCCTTATACCATCCCCTGCTTTTTCTGCGATTAGGCCAATATTGTATAGCAGATCATCGAGGTTCATTTTAATCCCCCTTATTGTCCAAATACAAGTTTTTTGGTTATATCGTCCAGCTGGAAAGCAGGATACTCCGAAGATTTCCATGTCGTTTCTTTGCAGTAGGTTACGTCCTTATCAACCATACATTTGAGGAAATAGTATGATACACTGGTTACGTTGCTGTACGGGGCAGGAAGGCCTGCATCAACACTATCCAGTGCGCCCAGTAGTGTGGGGTCAATTGTTGCGTCGGGAACAAGAAACGTTTCGAGGCCTACAGAAAGATTTTGGGTGAACCCCAAATCCTTTTGGAACTCCCTGGCTAGTTCTACGTAATAGTCATGCTGATCCATGTTACCTTCGAATCTCTCCAGGATTGTGGGGTAGTACATGCCTGCAGAAGAATTGTCCGGGAGTCCGAGATAGCACCAATTGAGTACCAGCTCATCCATATCCTCTCGGCTGGATACGTTGTAGTACCCATAGGTCTTTCCGGGGAACGATATCCTGCAGGGGGTTATAACTCTCGTATAGAGGCCGTTAAGCTCCCTGACAATGAAGGGGTCTTCGAATCCGACAACACTTATGACGGAGTATATATACTGTCCCTTCCCTGAGGGAATGTCACCCGAGTATCTAACAACCCCTGAGCTATCTCTAATGGTTATGTTCTTTATCCTCACCCGAACTGCGACATGGAATGAGTCAAGGGGTGCCACAGTGATTTCGAGGTGGTTGTTCACGAACTCATCCGGATTGGACGGCTCTATTTTAAGGCCGACTGAGTTCATGTAATCAACGGTGTTCGTGAACCATTTCCGGATTGTGAGATTCTTCATGTTTCCCTGGGGAACCCCGTTCAAGGTTCCATAGACGATGAGGTTCTTGAGTTCAAGGGAGGAATTATCCACAAAGTCATTGTCGATAACGTATTCGGTTAGGGTTAAATATGCTCTTTTAAAGCTCAACTCGATGGTGTTCTGAAGGTCATCCTGGATGTTGTTTATGCTGAAGTACTGCCTTTCAATCAGGGTTCTCTGGGATTGGGAGTTGATTATGTATCCCGTTGCTTGCTGGTATGTCGCCGCAAGAAGAAGGAGAGGGATAATAAGGAGTAATACTGTGACGTTGAGCAGATATCCTCTGCGCATTATCTACCCCTCCATATACGAAGGGTTACCTGGATTGCCTCTCCTGTGGTGGGCACGTTCTTTATTCCAATCGCTTTGCCCGCAAGGCCTTTGAGTTCTATGCGGATGGGGTTTTCTCCCGTGCCCGGCATCAAGGTGTTGTCAAGTTTTATCTGGTCGGCTGAATGCTCTTCCGCTCCCAGCTGAACAAAGAGGCGGTATATGGCATCGTCTAGGGCATATTTCCATGGTGTGAGATTGTATGTTGTTAGCGGTTTGGGGCTCTCGCTGGGTGGGCAGTTGCCGATAAGGACAGTGCCAGGTTGGGCTCCATTGCCGATGTCGTACCAGTAGGTTAGGTTGTAGCCGCAGGCGTTGTCCTGGGCGTAGTAGGTGAATATCCTTCCATAGCCGGCATAGCCCTTGAGGAAGTAATGGACTATGGCGCGGCTCACACCTGCTCTGAATCCGTAGTATTGGTCTCCACTTTCAATCTTGAACTTGTTAGTGGAACCGTTTACCATAATATCGGGTGATATCCTAGTGTAGGCAACACGAATTAAATATATGTCAAGGGGAAATCTTAAAAATTCCTGCTGATACGGGCCTTCTTTTAGGATTATATTGTGGGACGGATCGATTGATCCAGGGGTGTAACTTATTCCTGTCCATACATCAACGTACCAGGGCTGAGCTTTGTCAGGCAGGTAGTAATTGAAATGCATCTCTGTGTAGCTGTCGGAGCTGAGTTCATGGGTCTCTTCTATTGGAATGGTGAACCGTGTGGTTGTGACCTTGGGGATATATGTGATGTTTATATACGAGTCCGGATATCCATGGAGGATTCTCTGATTGTTCCATTCGACGTGATAATCCTGCCCTGCGTACAGCAAATCCCCGTCTTCGTACTTAGCGTCTAAGGTTATGATCAGGTTGAAGTTCTTTTTGCTGAGTTCCTGCAGAGTTGTATAGTTCAGCAGACCTTTTATTCCCAAACTCGGTTGACCTTTCATAAGGGTTTCATTGTCTATTGTTATCGTCGTTAAATCTGTGGGCACGCTGGTGTTCTCGTAGACTAAATTCAGAGCTGTCCCGTTGGAGTAGTAAATCCTGACTTCGTGGACGCCTTCGACGGTGAGCTTGATGTTGATCCCTGTGATGCTGCCGGGGACAAATAGGGAGTTGAGGTAGTATATCCCCGTCCCTTCACTTGTTATGGTGTAGAGTTTGACCAAACCTGGATCATCGGCTTTGGGAGTGGATGTTCTGTATTTGAGGTAAACCCAGCTACCACTTCCCAGACCAAGTTCATCGGAGCTGTAAGGGGATACTTTAAGCTCGACTAAATTGGTGGGCTTTATCTCGTCTGGAGGAATCGTAAGCTCGCCCTCTCTGTTGTGCCATTCGGCATTGTTGAACTTTACCAGGTCAAAAGTGTTGCCGAGCTTTCTGGTGTAGACGCTTAAAGTGCCTTCAATAGGTGTAAGGTCTTCCGGAAGCTCGATATTGAACTTAACATCGAGGGAGTTATCACTGTAATCCCTCCAGTTGCAGGTATAGGGAGGAACCGGAATACGATAAACTGCACTGTCAATGTTTGGAACAGTCGTATAAGCCCTCGAAGAGGAAATATACCATCCCCAATCCCAGCTCCAGCTGACCTCAACGTAAATTCCGTCGTTTAAAGATATGACTGCTTGGTTCCCATTAGCGTCTTTATATATTATTTCTTGGACTTCATATCGTGTAGTAAAACTGGAGAACCTCCTGTTTAAGTACAATTCTATGGTCTTCACACCGTTCGTCAGTATAATATACCCGGTGTACAGATAGCGGTCATTCAGAGGATCATACACAATATCATTGTAATACTCAACGCTCCACCCACTTAAGTCCTCATCAACATTCACGTTTCCTTCAGCATAGTAGCCACTTAGCCTGAAACTGCTGCCTGACTGAACAGTATTCTCATCCCCTGGGACAGTCTGGTAATCAAGGTAAATGGACGAAACGGTTAACGTATAGTCATCATAATCTAACGGTTCCGGCTTCGAACAATATTCTCCACCCGCCAGAACTCTCTGTATCCCGACGAGCTTTTCCTGTGCGGCCACCATCTTCGTCAGATATGCCTTCGCAACGTATCCCCGCGGCGTCTCATTGGAGACGTATCCGCTGACCATAGCAGTTGCAGAGCCAACATCGCTCGCGTTCTCGTAAGAGTTGTCGAAGGTGAGATACGGGCTGGTGTAGTTGTTTATTATCAGCTGGTACTTGTAGCCGCCTGCGAGGTTGTCTAGGAGGTACTTCATTATGGCCTCAGCTTTCTGTTTGTATCCTGTTGAGTTTAGCGCCCAGTAAGTTGCGACTATCTGGAGCGGTGGCATTTGGGGATTTACATAGGTTAAATCCAGAACGGGATCCGTTCCATTTATCCATTTTTCTATCTGAGTAGGGGACACCAAATTGCTCAGCGGCACTGTCCTGAAGGTCTCTAGCAGGTTTTCTGCCATCTGTTTGTTCTCTCCTCGAATCTGGGTCGTGTAAACACTTGAAGCGTTGCTAGTCACCCCGATTATACCCACGACTATGATCGTCACGAGCATTACCGCGAGCAGAGCATCGAGCGTGAAAATGAACCCCCTCCGCATTAGTCTTCACCTTCTCGGCCATACCCAGAGTCTTATAACTCCTATCTGTCTCACGGGTTTAAGGTACACGTCGAGATTTCCAGCATCCTCTATTTTGACCTGGGGAAAGCCCTCCAGACTGTATGCCCATATTGTGAATGTAACGCTTTTATCAAGTTCTGCGGGAGGGACGAGACACAACAGTGACATGGTGGCATGGTTGTTGTTAATCTCAATCTCGCAGTTTTTCGGTGTTCCCGAGACGTTGTACGTTGGATAGATTTTGGTCATATTTGCTCCATAAATCCACCCATCTTGGGTTTTGATGAATGCCACAATCGAATGTCCAGTGTAATCAGGTGTTGTGAACACCGATAATAGTGTTAGGTTTCCCTCATCCACACCACCTGGGAACGTGATGTTCATCATGCCGCTAGTGTACTGGTCAATTGTTCCGGAGTATATCTCCTCGGGTAATTTGCCCGGTGTTAATGTGTACTGCTGGGAATAGACCTTTTTTAACATTGGAACCCGTCTTTCCGTATATTCAATCCATGGGGATGAGTTTTTCGAGTCTTGGATTGTTCTCTCATCGGTTACGGAGGTGCAGTTTATGACTGCTACCTTTTTCCCGGTGATTGAGACGTCAAAAAACGACGGGAGCTGATAGGTTACGTTGATGCTCGAAATCCTCAGCACCATTCCAGATTCTCCCGAGTAAAGGATGCACGGGGGTGCAACGTTTTCAAACGAATACCCCTCATCGAATGGGTCCAAGCTTCCGCCGTTGATTGTGAGGCGGTCAGCGTTTTCTATGATTATCCTACCGTTAATCTTCACATCCGTAGACTGGCCGGTCGAAGATGTATCCCAGCTTATTCCCGAATTTGCTATGGGCACCCAGTTCCCGTTTATATTAACGTACCAGTTGGATTTTTCCAGAGGATCCCCGATTATCGCGAACCAATACCCGTCGAAGTGAATGTAAACAGTATTGGCTGTCATATCCCCCCCAGGTGAGTTTCCTTGACTCCTTCCCAGATAAATTGCAGGGCTTGAATCGTCGGGGTTGAAAACGTAGAGGGAGCCACCGCTTATACTTATCTGTCCTTTGGACACTGAGACTGTGCCGTTAACATAGAGGTTATAGCCGCTGAGGGATATGTCTGGAATGGCCGGATTACCCTGGATTTCAATCGAGAGGTCGCCGTTGACGTATATGTCTCCTGCTGAAACGGTGAGCTGGGCCACACTCAGTGCGAGGTCTCCATCAACTGCGAAGTAGCCGGCGCTGAGGGTGACCTGGTATGGGTTGCTACCCCTTCCTGCTATGGTGGTGGGATTCAGGATGCAGACCGAGCCACCGCTGTTTGTGTACTGATTGTTAGCCCTGGGACTTCCACTGGAACTCTGGAATTCAAACGTCCCTGATGGGCAGTAGGCGGTAACGTCGCTGTCGGTGGGCAGTTCAGTGGGGTCGCACGTTGTAATAAACCCGGGGAGTCCTTCTTTCACCTTTCTCAACAAACTAGCCTCTATGGTGTATTCCGTTAGGTAAGTTGCCAGCTCGAAGTTGTTTCCTCCAGAGAGATTGCACAAAGCGTTTGTTATTGATGTATCGCCAGAAGACACCGCTGACATGAGGGATTCAAGTTTTGTGTAATCGAGATAGCCTTCAGTGGAATCCCGCAATCCCACCATCCTTATGTCTCCCGTCGCTTCATTCCAGTCCTCCGGCTCCCCAGGACTCTTCGTCAGCACGTCCAGCATGTTGTCCGCTATATTGGCCCTCTCGTACCATCCGACCATCGATGCTATCTCGCTCTTCAGGCTCTCCGAGGTCGCCGAGACCGTGCCGAGTATCATGATTATGAGAACTATCGAGATGAGCGCGTCCATTGAGAAGAGCTGGCCACGTCTCACGATACCACCTCCGACGTCTCGCCAACGGTGACGTTGAACTCCACCAGTTTGCCCGCATAATACAGGTGGCCGTTCTCTAGCCTGAATCCCCTCACGTCTTTAAGGTACTCTTTGAAGAATTCTCCAACGTTCTTGGCTATTTCCGAGTCCCTTGAGGAGTTCTGGGAAAGGTCATGCGTGAATTTTACGGTTATCGTAACCTTCTCATCGCTTTCGGAGGTCACACCAAGTCCTGCGAACCTGAACCCGACACTTCCGTATTCTGTGTACTTTTCTATAACCTCATTCAACGCCGCGTACTCTTGTTTGTCGCTGACCACCCCGGTCTCGATATAAACTGCAGCTTGAGCCGCGGCGTCCCTTACCGCCGCCACCATAACTGAATCCCCGCTCTCCTGGGTGTAGAGCGGGATGATGGCAACTACCCCCGCGAGGATTATCCCGACTATAAAGAGCATCTCGACTGCGGTCTGACCCTTACGGATTCTCGCTGACCTTAACATCCATCCCACCGGCGGTCTCGTTGTATCTGCAAACTATCCAGAGTTCGTTATTTGAGGGAGTGAGGGTGACCGTGCTGTTCGAGACGAGGGGCACGGGAATCTTCTGAACGGTCGTGTATTTTCCGCCGTTGATCTCCGCCTCGACCTTCAGTTCGTTGGATGTATTGTCCAGTGTGACCTTTACGTACTCCCCGCTTTCCAGCTCGAAGGGGACGGTCTTCTTAACCGCGAATCCATCACCTGCGGCGTAGACCTTGGTCACGGTGTCTCTTAAGTCGATTGTGAAGACCTTCAGCCTGGTGGATGCGTCGAACGCCCTTGCTCCCTCAACCTCGTGGGTTGCGAGGCTTATCAGGCTGACCACGGTCAGCGTCATGAGGGTCACCGCAAAGAGGAGGTCGAGGCTCAGCTGCGCTTTTCTCATCTCACCCACCCGGGTTGATGTTTATCCTCAGCTCCTTGGCCGTTGTGTTGTAAAACCATGAGTCGCCCCTGTCGGGGTTCCACTCGACGACGATTTTGAGCGTTGAGTTCAGCTGGTCGGGGGATATCGACAGCCCTTTAAACACGAACGGCACTCCCCCAATAACTATCTTCGCCTCCGATGGGACGCCCCACACGGAGGTGTTAGTGGATAAATCCCGGCTGTATATCCCCATGCTCCAGACAACGTTTTTGTCGTCTCCTTCTGTGTAAAGGATCGCTGTTCCGGTTCCGTTGATGATCCCCACGTATGTCCCGTCCCCCCTGCCTCCGAGGGGTCCGTATGTGATGAAGATTTGCGGATCGGTCACGTCCAGCCCCTTCTCAAGGTACGAGGGGTTTCTGAGGTAGGTCAGCGCAACGTAGGTCGTCGCCTTTGAGCCCGGCCCCTGGGCGTACACCTGGCTTATGGTATTGGATATGGCGTTCGCCAGGCTCTTTTCCTCTAGGGCGATCTGGATCCGCAGGTTCTCGACCGATGGAGAGCCCTCGCTGAAGGATGTGTTTCTAATGGAGTACAGCAGGAGGATTGTGAGCAGTCCGAAGATGAGCAGGAACTCCAACGAAATCTGACCTTTTACCCTGCGGCGCGTCATCTCACTCACTCCAAGGGTTATTAAGTCAATCATCTATTTAATGGTTACTCCTCTGATTTGGTCGTCACAACTGCAAAAATGCCTGAGGGCGTTTTAACGGTCCTGATTGAGAAGTAATCCCCGCTGAATACTTTGAACTTGTATTTCTCGGTGTTGAGGCCATGTTTTTTAGCCAGATTCCCAAGCTCGTCGATGAAGAACTGCGTCAGCTCGTAGTAGATTAAATCAAGCTTCTCACGGGTGATGTCTCGGACGAAGAGGACAACTGGAAGGGCCGCCAGCCCCGCGATGATGTACGGCTGTCCCAGGATTGCCGTTGCGACTGCGGTGGAGGCGATAAGTGCACCTATAACCGCGTAGGCTATCTTTTCCCTCTTCTTTGCTTCCTTGACCTCCTTGACCTTCTGCTCCCAGATGTCGAGCAGTGCCGGGTTGTAGAAATCAAACGCGGTATGGCGCTTCCCCTTCGCTATCCTCTCCCTGATGAGGTCGTCCCAGTCGTCCTTGTAATAGATGACCTCCCCGTGGAGCTTCGCCCGCTCGGCATCAAGGGAGGAGATAATCCTGATGATGTCCTCGGCGCTCTCGTGGGCTATGTGGGCGTAGACCTCCCTCTCGTCGAGGTCGAGGGCCACCTCAACGGAGTCCTTTATCGGCTCACTCATGTCTCTCCCTCCGGAGTTTCTTGCTCACCTCTTCGATGTCGGGGTACTCCTCGTCTGGGATTCCCTTGGCGTACACATCGTCGAAGTCGGGCAGGCCGCTTAGGAGCTCCTTCTTCTTGTTCTCCGCCTCCTCCTTTGCCTCCATGAAGGACCGGGCGTACCGCTTGGCGGTGATGATTATGTCCTCGATGCTCCTGCTCTCGTAGATGCCGCTGAGGAGGGTTACGACCTCGACCTCCCTCTCGCGCGGGTCCGGGTAGAAGCCGCGGAATATCTGCTTGCCCCGTATCTTGTTGGTGAGGTAGTTGAGCGCCTCGAATATGTCGGCGGCCTTCAGAACCTCCGGCGGCCCGTGAATCGCGACCAGTCCGTACAGCGCCGATTCGATGTTCGCCTCAAGGTACAGGCCTTCACTTTCGAAGGACCGGGTGATGAGCCTTGACAGGCTTTTTATCCTGCCCGCGTCCGCCTTGGCATAGCCGACCGTTGCAAAGCTTCCAAAGGCCTTGAGGACGAACTTCAGGTCGCTCGCGTCGAGGGTTTGCTCTCCAGGGACGTCTACCAGGGCCAAAAGTGACGCTATCCTCTCGACTATCGTGTAGTTTATCCTCTCGTAGGCTTTGCTTATGTCGTCGCCGCCTTCCTTGAGCTTGTTGTTGTCTATTGCTATTATCGAGTCCGCTATCTTTGAGAGCTTGTCGATGGTTATGGCCGCATTGATGGTGGGCCTTATCCCCTCCTCCTTGAGGGGGAGCGCGCCGATGGCCACCACCAGGGAGTCAGGGTACTCCTCTTTGAGCGCCTCAGCCAGGACAGGGGTTCCTCCGGCACCCGTTCCGCCGCCGAAGCCGAAAGTCAGGAAGAATATATCGACGTCCTCGTAGCCGATTATTGAGCCTATCTTGCGCATGACAAGGGGCAAATCGCGCTTCATGGCCTCCCTGCCGAGTATCGGGTTGGCGTTGACCCCCTTGCCGCCGGTCAGGCTCTCGCCTATGAGTATCCTCCGCTCGTGGGGGACGTGCTTGAGGTACTCAAGGTCGCCCCTGGATGTGTTTATTGCCAGAGCCTCAAAATCGACGAGGGAAAAGAGGTCGGCGATTTTAGTCCCGCACTGGCCGACCCCTATGATTAGAGCCCTCACTTCTCTATCACCCCGGTTGCTGCCTCACTCCGGGTGGAGTACCTCCATCTCAAGGGGGTCTATTGTTCCGTCATGGTTCCTGTCAACACACTTGAGCACCATGTAGTCTCCGTGGAGGTACCTGAACAGTTCGGATTTCCAGATGTTTATCACCGCGTCTTCGGTCTTCTTTTCGAAGAGCACCATGAGCACGTAACCGTTCCCAGTCATCCCGGGTATTATCGCGACTGTGGAGTCCTTGAAGTACGCCTCCCCGTTTATCTTCACAAGCATTCCCTGAACCTCGACATGTACGTCCCCGTTGTACCTGCTCACATTTACAGCGCCGAATTCCGCGAGTATTATGTGGTTGCCGTTTAGTTCGCCGAGGGTTCCGTTCACAAGTGAAACCTCGGCACCTAAGTCCTCCAGGGAATCCCTAACGACCTCTGCCACTTTTTCGTATTCTCCCGGGGCGTGGATGGTCCAGCTTCCCTCCCCCAGATTCCGGACAACCTCGTAAAGAGTCACCGATGGAATGAAATGAATGTTCGCGAGGAACTCAAGGGCGAGGGCTTTCTCTGTGTTCGTCATATTGGAGGGGTCGATGTTGCCCAGCACCCACTGGAGCGTCTCCGCCGTGATGTTGTAACCGTTGGAACGCAGAACGTTAATTGCCCTAATCGTATATTCCATGGATGGGGTGCCATGGCTTGCCTCGCCGAGCATGTTGGTGCTCTCCTTGAAGTAGCCCCACGCCCCGTCCGGCAGCTCTTGGGAGGCGAGCCACTTGAGGTGGGGTGCCAGCTCCTCCTTCGAGGAGACTTTTGTGAGTGCTTCGAGGACAGTCAGCGTGACCGGAACGTTCTTTCCCACCATGACTCCAAGGCTGTGACTTATTATGAGGCCCCATCCATCGGGGGTTATGGATAGCAGCCATTCCTTTGCATTCCGGACGTAGGGTTCGCTTCCGTTCAGGCCCAGGTCAAGGAGAAGGTCGAGTGCCATGGCGGTCTCGGAGGGCTGGGGTATGGCAAAGGCTCCCCTCCACAGCCCAGTCCTGTACGACAGATTTTCAATGAACTGAACTTCTTTTTCTTGGTCTACTGCCTTCTCCCCAAACTCGGCCAGTATTTTCAGGGTATAGTAATAATCCTCCGTCACGGTTCCGGCCCTTTCCGCGGTTTCCCTTGAATCCTCAAGGTGAGCTTTGGCCCACTCAACGGCCTTGGCAACTGAATCTGATGCCCGGGTGCACTTTGAAAGCGCCCTGATGGCGTAGTATGTTGCCTTGGCGCTGGAGGCATCCCCGGGATAAAGCCCCCATCCACCGTCGGGGTTTTGAGACTCCACGAGGGAATCGCAGAGCTCCGCCCGGGGATTTGAAACCTCTGAGACTCTGTCGGAGACTTGGGCAAAGGCCATAACTGCGTAGGCCGTGGAAATCGCTGTATCCGTGTATAGGAGTGGGCCGGGCTGTGATTGGATATAGAACGTTCTGTTGTGGGTTCCGATGGTCTCCAGGTACAGGAGAGCCTTAGCGGTTTCGAAGCTGAAGGGTTCGTAGAGGGTGAGCGCGTAGGTCAGGTAAGCCCTCTCCTGAAGCCCAAGGGATGGCTCGGTGAGCAGCTTTCTGCACCTCTCGATGTCCGACCGGTCGGCGGGATGTTCCACGGATTTGAAGGCTATGAGCTTCAGCGCCAACTCCCTCGGAGTAAGTTCGTCTATCGAGTTAACGTACTTGACCGCCCTGTCTACTTGTATCGAAGAACCGTAAGTATATCCCATCTCGCCCAGTGCCCAGATGGCCAGCAGGGTAGGGTAGAGTTCCGTTTTTGTTCCGGGAATGTAGCCCCATCCCTCACCGTTGAACGAGTCCAGCAGAAATCTTTCACCAGCGCGGAGCGCGGTATCGATGCCTTTGATATTTCCAAGCTGTGAATATTCATTTCCCAGGGATTTGACGAGGTTTAAAGCTATTAGGGAATATGCAGTAGGGGGAACGGAGCTCACCTCGTTTTCAAAGTGCCCCCATCCACCGTCGGGATTTTGGTACTCTATCAGGTCTCTGGAGAGGGACTCCATTTCTGCCAGGACGTCGCTGGTGTTCTGCACCTTCCCAACACTTTCTCCAAGCGCTGTGAGGATAAGGGCCTTCTCCGGTATCTCGGTGCTGCCACTGGACATCGAGACCAGAACCCACCATGAATCGTCAAGCACAGAAGCGCTGGTGTATGAGACGCTGAGTACCAGGAACAGCATGAGCACCGCGATTATCCTTTTCTTCATACTCTCACCAGATTGAAGATACAGCCCCGGAATAAATAAACTTTTTCCATGTTCGGGCGGAAATAATGGGGAAGAAAAAGTCAGTGCTTTATGAACCTGCCATCGACTCCGCTGCCCCGGGGGTCAACGTCGTCGCGCATTATGAGAACGACCCTGCTCGGCTCGTACTCGTCTTCGATGTGGTATCCGGGCAGGTGCTTGACGATCTCCTCCGCGAAGGCCTTTATCTCCTCGTGGCGCGGCATGTTGTTGATGGTGAGCCTGTTCCGCGAATAGCCGACGAACATGTACGCTTTGGCCTCGACGAACATCGGGTTCGCCTTCTTTATCAGCTTCGCGTAGCCCTCGGGGTTGTGCATGTTCTCGTCCTTAACGAGGGTCAGCCTCACGACGGTTCTGGTGGGAAGACCGTTCATCATCTCAAGGAACGTCTTTATCCTGTCCCAGCCGTCCGGAATCATCGGGACGTTGACGCGGTTGTAGGTCTCGACGTCGGGAGCAGTCAGCGAGACGTAGAGCTGGCTCGGCAGCTTGTCCTCCTTTATCATCTCCTCAAGTCTCTCCGGGACGGTGCCGTTGGTAACGATGAAGGTCGTGAAACCGCGCTTGTGGAACTCCTCGACGAGGTCGCCCATGTAGGGGTAGAGCATCGGCTCGCCGGAAAGGCTTATGGCAGCGTGCTTTGGATTCCATGCCTCCTCGAACTTCTTCATGTTTATGCCGGGCATGCCCTTGTAGCCAACGAGGAGCTTGCGCTGGGCCTTTATGCTCTCCTCGACGATGAAGGCCGGGTCGTCCCACGGCTCCGGGAGCTCCGTGCCGAGGAAGCCCTCCATCGGGCGCCAGCAGAATATGCAGTTGTGGGTGCACCACGCCGTAACAGGCGTCATCTGCAGGCAGCGGTGGGAGTGTATGTTGTAGAACTTCTGCTTGTAGCAGAAGCGGTTCTTTTTTATGCTCTCCTTGAGCCAGTGGCAGAGCTTTACCGAACTGTGCCTGCCCACGAGCGCGTAGTGCTGCTTCCTGAAGAGACTCGCAATCTCCTCCGGCATGTTCGGGTTGGACACGAATGTTAACGCCATTAGCCTCACCTAATTCCTCTCTCTGGGTTGGCTTTGAACGAGCCTTTTAAAAAGGTGATGGGTCGGACGTGGGATATTTCATCGTCGAAAAATACTTCGGCAATATGCGAAAACTTTAAAAGCCGGGCATCGCTTTTTTCTTCATGTTCGAGATGATAAAGCCCCAACCCGCGCTGAACGCAAGGGAGATTAAAATCGACTTCTTCGAGGACGAGGTCGAGCCGCTGGAGAGGCCCAGGGTGAAGTTCCTCTTCGAGGTCAAACGCAATCGCTCGGCTTAGCGTTTATCAGGACGATATCCTCGAAAAACACGTGCCTCCTGGCTGCTATTTTCCCGGTCAGTCCGGCCTTTTTCAGCATCCTCAGCGTTTCTTCCACCCCGGTTATCGAACTCTGGACTATCTGGACGGTTCCGCCCGGCTTGAGATACTCCGGAACTTCCTGGATGAACCTGTCGAGGACCTCCCTGCCGGTCTCGCCGCCAACCAGCGCCAGGTCTATCGGCTCCTCCGGCTCGCCGGGCAGGTAGGGGGCGTTGAAGGTTACCACGTCGAACTTCCCCTCAACCCTCTCGAAGAGGTCGCTCAGGCGAAACTCGACGTTTTTGATGCCGTTTATCCTCGCGTTCTCCCCCGCCAGCTCAACGGCCAACGGGTTGATATCAACTCCCAGAACGAAGCTAGCTTTCTTCGCCATCAGAAGTGCTATAAGTCCGGTTCCGGTACCGACGTCGAGGGCCCTATCCCCTCCCCTGACCGCGAGGTTCTCGGCTAAGAGGAAGGTATCCTCGGCAGGCTCGTAGACCTGGGGATGGAGCTTGAGCCTGATACCGTAGTAGACTGGCATGGTACCATCTACCACAACGTCCTTTTGAGGTTAACCATTAAGTGGATGTAGAAAAGCCGAAGGAAGGAGAAAAATCACTTCCTCTTCCACTCGGTGTAGCCGCAGCGGCCGCAGCTCCAGCGGTCCTTGTGCTCGGCCATGAAGACGCCCGGACCGCAGCGCGGGCAGAACTTGTTCTTCCTCTTGACCTTACCGCCCTGAACCTCGTACATCTTCCACTTCTGCCCCATTTCACTCCTCCTCCTTCGTGATTATTCCGTCCCTTATGAGGACGTATTCCGGCTCGATGTAGAGCATCCTCTCCTTGCTCTCGTAGGCCTTGGCGTAGCCCTTGCTGACCCTGCTGCCGAAGTAGCTCCTTATGTACTGGACGACCACAGTCTCGGGGTCGAGGTCGAGCATCGCCACGAGCTTGCCCTTGACGTCGGCCCTGCTCGGGGTGGCCTCTCCCTCGTGGATGACATCGAAGTATATCTCCTTCCTCCCGAGGAGCTTGTTCTCCTTAATCTCGGTAACCTTAATCTCCATCGCGAACCACCTCCATCTTCGACATGAGCTTCCCGCACTTGAGCTTGCATTCGGGTGTTACCCTTATAAGCACTACTCCCTCATCCGGCTGGCCGTAGAGCACGATGCTCCCGACGGGGGCGTAGAGCACGGCCGGAATGGCCGCCAGGTCTTCCTCTCCACACACCTTTATGTAAACCCTCCGGCCCCTTTCGGCCAGTCCAAAGCCCTTTCTGATTGCGTTTAATAAAGCTTTCGTTATTGTTCCGGCGGGATTCTGAACGGTCATGACCACCGCACCGGCTTCTATGTCCGGCGTGTACTCCCGTCTCTTTGTCTTGTGGTCGTATATGGCCAGGCTCGGCTTTATGCCCACCCTGAGGACGTTTTCCGTGACCACGTCGCCGACGGTGACAACGTAACGGGCTTTTTCAAGCTCTCCCTTAACCCTAAGGTAGGGCTCGGGAATCTCGCCCTGGACGAGCACGCCCAGGGGTTCCTTCAGCTCCCGCCTGAGTTCGGGCGTTAGTACGAACAGCATCATCTAACCCTTATGGCGTACTTTCCTGGGACTTTAACGCCCAGCTTCTCGGCTATCATCGACTTCTCGGGTTCGGTGATTATGACGAGGTCGAACCACTCGTCGCTGAGGTCCCTGCTGCCGCAGACCGGGCAGCGCTCCTCAGTGGTTATGTAGTGGCAGTGTCTGCACGCCCTCTCCTTCGTCATGCCTCAGCCTCCTTGCGCTTCTCCTTCTCTATCCAGTCCCTCTTTCCGAGACCGGGCTGGCGCATGGTGAGGCCTATCTTGTTCTCTCTAATTACCCTGCTCTTGATGCTTATGGCGATGACCCTCGCCCTGACTTCGTCCCCGAGCTTGAGGATTCTCTTGGTCTCCTTGCCGAGGAACTGCTTGTTCTTCTCGTCGAAGACAACGTAGTCGTCCATTAGCTGGCTGATGTGGACGAGGCCGTCCATCGGGCCTATTCTGATGAACGCGCCGTACGGGGCGACGTCTATGACCTCGCCCTCAACGACCTCGTGCATCTCGGGCTTCCAGACGAGAACGTCGAAGACCACCTCGTGGTAGGTGGCACCGTCGCCGGGCACGATGACTCCCTGGCCGATGTCCTCGACGTCCATAATCGCTAGGATAACGCCCTCGTCGCGGTCGTAGATGCCCTCGTAGGTCTCGCGGAGGACGAGCTTTGCGGCCTCTTTGGGATCCATCGTGAACATCCTGGGCGGAATTCTCACAACGTCTTTAATCTTGAGGAGCTTGTACATGCCTTGACCTCCCGTGGGGAATAAAGGGGGAAAAGAAATCACTCCTTCTTGCCGAACTTCTCCTTGTAGAGCTCGATGGCGCGGAGGATTTCCTTCTTGGCCTCCTCGGCGTTGCCCCAGCCCTCTATCTGGGTGACCTTGCCCTGGAGCTCCTTATACCTCTGGAAGAAGTGGGCAACCTCGTCGAGGAAGGCCTTCGGGACGTCGTCGATGTCCTTCCAGTCGTCGAAGTACGGGTCCTCAACGGGGACCGCGAGGACCTTCCAGTCCTTGTCGCCGCTGTCCTCCATCTTCATGATGCCTATCGGTCTCGCCTCTATGAGGGTGAGCGGGTAAACCGGCTCGCGCATGATGACCATGATGTCGAAGGGGTCGCCGTCGTCGTACCAGGTCTGTGGGATTATTCCGTAGTCAACCGGGTAGAAGAACGGGCTGTAGAGCACTCTATCGAGCTTTATAAGGCCGGTCTTCTTGTCAAGCTCGTACTTGTTCCTGCTTCCCTTCGGAATCTCTATGAGAGCGTAAACAACCTCTGGAACCTCCGGTCCGGGCTCAAGCTCGTGGAACGGGTTCATCTCTAACCACCTCTTACCTCTTGTAGAACTTCTAGGTTAGCCTTTCGGATAGGGCTTTTAAAGTTGTTGGTTCAGAAAACCAGAAAAGGAGGAGGGGGAAGGGGAGGGCCCTCAGTTGGCCTCATCCCCTTCCGGGGGCAACGGCTTCCGGTACTCATAGATGATGTCCCCATCTATGATGGCGTAAACGTCCTGGTTTCCCTGTCTGTAGTGGACTATCGGCTTATCCACGAGGTCGAACACCCTTTCAAGATCCCTGACCGAACGGAGGTCTACGGGATCAACGGCCCCTACATCGCTCGGGGCGCCCTCGACGATGAATTTTCTGAGGTTCTTGAGTTCGTCCGGCTTCCTCTCCCTGTGGGTGTATGCAAAGCCGATGGGGGGTATTGCGAATAGTATTGCGCCTATGGGGAACACACTCCTGGCAGTTGACACCGGGATTTCCTTCCCCAGGAAGCTTACGGTGTTGATGGTCGTGTTGACGTGTCTCACAACTTTTTTGTACTCTTTATCCGCTCCCTCCAGCTTTACCATTCCGGATACGTCCCTTACCAGGCTTATCCTCTGGGTGAAGGTTGTTCCGTCGCTCTTTTCAACATCCACCTTGAAGTAAACGTCAACTTGGGCCCGGTATAGGCCGGTTCCCTCCTGGACTGCCGTGAGGTCATCTTGAATCTCGGTCATGTTAAGGAAGGTGGGCACCGAAAACGTGCCTGTGAAGCTTCCCTCTTTAATAATCTCTGTCGTATTGGTGATGTTGATCCTTTTTTTGCCCGATGTCACGTAATATTCCCTGTGCAGGGTTACGGAGTATTTCCCGTTTTTCTCGGGGGTTACCTTGTACGTGTATTCTCCGGCTATGGCGGATGTTATTTTTGCGGGGTAGTATTCGAGGCTTGTTCCGTCTTTGTATACCGTCTCGTTGGTGAAGAAACCTGAGTGGATTAGCTCCCCCCGTTCCGTGTAAACTGTGTCGTACGTTGCCTTTATCGTGGTGGGCTCGGTTGTGTAGGCTATCACTCCGTAGATTCCAAATACCCCAGCCAGTATCAACGAGACCGCAATGGCCCCCAGTATAAGCTTTTCCCGATCAATCTTTACGTTTTTCATTGTTCAACCGCCCCCACCAGTGTACGCCTCAACGGTTATTCCGTTGCTCGTCACCAAGCAGACCGGGCAGTTGTGGTCGTTGTGATGGCCGCAGCCGCTATCATGGTGCCCGCATCCACAGGACTCCCAGTGGTTCCAGTCGTGATCTCCGCAGCAGTGTTCTCTGGAGGGCATCTTCATGACGCATGCACCGCAGTTCAGGGTGTACTCACCGGGCATGTTGGTCGAGTATATGTATCCAAAGCACGGGAAGCACCACATCACGTTGCTTACGTGTATTCTCATGGTCACCGTTTCGCCGTGGGTTACGTTGACTCCCCACAGTACGACCCCTGTGACTTCGTAGTGTGTCCAGTCGTACAGCCGGCCCTTTGATATTTCTATGCTGTCTATTTTGAAAAACACCGGATCCACGAAGTCGGATATTAGGAACTCATCGTCTTCGCCGTTGTTTCTAAACTTAATTTCCATGACCCACTCTTGGGGTGTGTTTACCGGAAAGCTCCTGTTTCCGCTTATGAGTGTCTTCGTTATTATGAGTTCCTGCGCGGAGATTTGAACGACTAGTGAGCAGGCTTCTATTACCGCGCTCCCTCCGTCCCAATCGGCGTATATCGTTATTGGGACCTCGTAGAGCCCCCCTTCGGCGTATTCATCACTTTCGATGCTAGCGCCAAAGCCCGCGGACTCCCCTGGATCGATTGTCTTTTCGCTCCCGTCGATATCCCCAGTAACGCCGGAGGGGAGGTTTGAGAAATCAGCCTCAACGTGAACGCTTATTGGCCTGTCCATAAGGTTCTGAACAGTTATCGCTATGAAATCCACGCCTTCCCCCGCGTTAATGCTTACGGGGCTATCCAAACAGTGATACGCCACGTAGGAATTTTCTCCGCTGACTATCCCTACCACCGCTGACCTATTCGCGGTGTATGCCCTGAAATTTCCACTGGAGCCCACGATGAGCATAGCACCCATCAGTAAGGCGATCAGAAACAACATTGTTCTCATGCTAACCATCCCCCATTACCTTGCTCAGAAGGCTTCTTCTTCTTGTTCTGATTCTAATGACGTCTTCGTTACCCACGTTCGAGAGATAATAAAAGACAAGCAGTACTGCGGAGATTTCAACCATGTACGGCACCAGTGGCAGGTATGGGCTGGTCCGGTAGAGGGGTTCAATAACCTGTCTTGGAAGAATGGCCGGATATGAGTAAACCTCCACCTCTTCTCTGTATATCCGGGTGTCCTCTGGGACCGAAACCCTTAGGATCACCTCGTGGGAGGAGTCCCCTTTGAGCTTGAAGCCATCCTCGTTTATCAGACTTATCCTATCACCTTTCGGTACGACGAAGTAGTAGAATGGATAAACGGCCTTGTTTTCTACGCTTAGGTTTTTCACGAACGTACTGCCCGGCATGTACCAGCCGTCCCTCTGTCCGCCGGCCAGGGTTGAGGAGTATGTGAACGTTAGGGTGCCCCATGAGGCAACGGTTACAAAGAGGAAGCCCGCTAGGATCAGAACCGACACGGCGGCGTAGATTGTTTTCATTTGTACTCTGATGGTTCGTCTTTTTTTCCTCTTTCTGTCCTTTCCTCCTCCCGAAAACGTCAAGAATGCACCCACGAGAATCAGGGTGACTATTATATATGTGTTCGTCATTTTGTGTCTAACCGATTCTATAAAGTTTCCCCCGCCCCTTATGACGAGGGGGGTTCCCCGAATGGTGATTACCTTTCCGACTATATCCTCCCTCTGAACCGGAGGGTAGATTCCATCCTGCTGATCTGTGGCGACGTTGTGGTCTCCCTTTGTGATGTATCCCTCCTCGGTGATTGCAAAGATTCTGTGGACCGTCCAGCCGTCCCGCCTGTGAAATACTATTATGTCTCCAACGTCGTAGTTTCTTGCTAGAGGATTCATCAAGAAGAGGTCACCTCTGTCTATTGTTGGGGTCATGCTTTCAGAATACGCGTACGATAGAAACACCGGCCTGTCGAGGAAAAAGCCAGCTAAGGAACCAACGAGAAAAACTAGGATGATGATGGTGAAAGTGAGTTCAATGAGTCTCTTCATGTTAACACCTTCTAAGGAAGGGGGGCAAAGGCCCCAAAAAGGAAATCACCGTGTGCATTCTCCGGCGTCTGCGGTTATGGTCATGGTGAACTGCTCCGAGCCGAGCGTAGCGTTGGTCGTGTCGAATATCATGCCAACCTTAATCGGGTGGCCGTGGTAGACGGTGAACTTAATGTTGCTTCCCGGCCCCGCGGTCATGTTGTCGTAGTCGCCTGCGAAGACTTTAAGCTGCTCGTGGTTGGTGTTTATCTTAACACAGATTGGGTAGTCTGACTGGTTGTTCTCCCAGAGTTCGTTGCTTACCTCAAACATCTCCTCAAAGACGTAGGTGGTGTTCGGGCTAAGGCCTAGGCCGCCGTAGTCGGGTCTGTTGCTGTTGCTTGAGCTTATGTCCACGTAGATCTTTCCATCACTGTACTTGACGTACGGCTGCATTGCGGTGAGGTCAATAAGCTCGTTGTCGTCTGAAACTATGTCAAAGCTCGCCGACCTATCGGCGGAGTAATACCTGAAGTTTGCCCCGGCGCCAACCGCGAGGAGCATTCCAATCATAAGTATGGCCAATCCAAATAGCTTGTTCATCTCTCACGCCCCCTTCACTGACCGCACTTCCCGACGAGGTCGTCGGGCTCCGTTCCCTTTCTCCACGCCTGTATGTGGAGTGTGGCGCTCTGGCTGGTTCCCGGAAGGTGGTTTCCTGCATCAAAGTCCATACCGACTTTAACGGCCGCTCCCGAGTCAACGACAAAGCACACCCTGCTGACCGCGGTGTCTGAGTACTGCACAATGTCTCCGTTCCTAACATCGTGTATGTTTCCATCCGCGCCGTACAGCTGTATCTCGTCGTTGTCGCTGGTTATCATAACGACTATGCTCATGTTTTCCCACAGGTCGTTGCTTACCTCAAACACTTCATCAAAGTTGTACTCCGAGTTCGGGCTTAGACCCTGGCCGTAGCCTGGGTAATTGGGGTTGTCGGGGCTGATGTCTACAACCAGAACTCCAGTCTCGTTGTCAATGTAAGCGTAGGGCTGGAGCGGAGTGAGGTCAATAAGTTCATTGTCGTCGGTGACTATGTCCCAGTGGACGCTCCTCGACGCGCTGTAATCCCTGAAGTTGGCTCCGGCTCCTATAACAAGGCCCAAGGCCACCAACAGGCCCAACATTCCAAGGGCAATCTTCTTTCTCAATTTTTTCGCCTCCTTTTGGAGGCACCGCCACACACAACATACATCAATGCGTTCATTACCACGAACAATGCTTCGATGTCCATGTCTGCAGTGCCTCTGTACGAGCAACATACATACGTTGCTCATTGTATTCTTAGTGCGGTTATTGTATATAGTAAATTCCGGCTTACTGGGTGGTAATCCCTCATTACCGGGGGTAAAAGGGCCCAGTTTGATTAGAACAGCCCAATTTCCGCCGAGTTGGTTAAACCAACCTCTTCACTCTCTTGTGGTGAATCAGGCTGATGGCCAGATACACTATGGAAGCAAAGAGCAGGGGCATGCTGCCCAAGTACCAGCCGGCGATGATGAAGATTATCGACGTGCCCATGTAGAAGGTACTCCAGCTTATGTCGTGCTTGTTGACTACCTCCATGTAGACGGTCACATCGTCCGGAATCTTCAGGAGCGTGACGACGCCGTGGTTGAAGGTTATGACGCCCTCCCTTTCGAGCTTGGGAATGTGCGTCTGAACCAAGCTGACGTAGACGCTTTTTCTGTGCTTCCTGTTGGTGTCCCCTTCCCTTTCGGCTATATACTCAACGAGCTCCCTCAGCTCGGCCCTTCCTTTTTTCTCCTTGAGGTACTCGATCATCAGCATCCGTCTGTCGTTTCCGAGTATCGCAGTTGTCGCGCCCATGCTTTTCACCGTAACCTGTAATGTTTTCTTTTATTCCCGTTGGTGTAGAACGCTTCTACCTTTCTCTGCTCCACTAGTTTCCTGAGGGTTCTCTCAACTTTCTGCCTCGTGCAGAAGATGCCTCTCTCATTGAGGAACCGCGTCAGAAACGCAACACTGAGTGACCCGTGAATCCTGAGGAGGTTTATAATCTCGCCTTCGAGATTTACTACTTTGCTCACATCCTCACCCCCATGTTAAGCAATGCGTGTGTAACATCACTATAAAACTCGGCGGCATACTATTTAAAAGTTCCTAAAAAGTCCGATTTTTGAATTTATGGGAATTTTCTGGCTATTCTGCCGTAGATGGGCGATTTTGGAAACGTATCCTTAAAACACCGCCTTTGGCTTTGAAATTACAGCTTGAACCTTCCGATTATTTTGTGGATTCTGTAACAAATAGTCAAATCCGCGAATCTGTCCTGGACAAGTTTCCACCGGGATTGAGGTACCGCCTGAATTCTTGGTGGAGTCAGTAGAACCGACCAGCAGGTGAATACTCTTTAAAGTGTAACATGTAGTTCGAAAAACGAACTAACGGCCGGAAAAGAAGTTGGGGTTCGAAGGTCTGGAGCCCTGTTGAATGGTAGCCCCGCGGGGATTCGAACCCCGGTCGCGGGATCCAGAGTCCCGCATGCTTGGCCGCTACACCACGGGGCTGTGCCCGATGATAGCTAAAGGGGAGGATTTATAAATTTTATCCCTCAAAATTTTGCCCTGCAAAGTACCATCAAGAATCCGTTAAAAAGCGCCTTCTGTCGATGAATCGCCTGTAAAGTCAGCCACCGAACAAGAAACCGCCAAAGAAACCACGAACTTTTTGCCAGAAAAGTTTGTTGGAATGGCGCCCGGGTCGGGATTTGAACCCGAGTCACGGGAGTGACAGTCCCGTATGATGGGCCTGGCTACACCACCCGGGCGTTTGAGTGGCCGGCGGCGTCCCCGGTTTCCCGTCCCCTCTCGGAGGACAGTACACCCGGGATCGCTGGCGGGCTTAACTTCCGGGGTCGAAACGAGACCGGGT